>CAYNGR010000041.1:0-18853 GCA_964396755.1 uncultured Cyanobium sp.
CGAGGCCGCAGCGGGGACCGCTGCCGAGCCAGCGGATGTCGTTGGCGATCTTCAGCAGCGACCCCGCCAGAACGGTCAGGGCACCGTGGGCAGCCGCCAGAGGCTCGTGGCCCGCCAGGGCCTGGAACTTGTTGGGGGCGCTGCTGAAGGGCAGAGCCAGCCGATCGCTCAGCCGTGCCGCCACCGCCTCTCCGAAACCGGGTGGTGCATTGAGCCCGGTGCCGACCGCGGTGCCACCGATGGCCAGCTGACACACCAGCGGCAGACAGGGCTGAAGGGTGTCCAGGCCGAGCTCCAACTGGGCCACGTAGCCGCTGAACTCCTGGCCGAGACTGAGCGGCACCGCGTCCTGCAGATGGGTGCGGCCGATCTTGATGATCGAGGCGAACTCCTCACTGCGGCCCCGCAGTGTGGTGATCAGGGCGCGCAGGGATGGCAGCAGCAGCGTCTCGATCTCCTGAGCCACGGCGATGTGCATCGCGGTGGGGAAGGTGTCGTTGCTCGACTGGCTGAGATTGACGTGGTCGTTGGGATGAATGGGGCTCTTGCTGCCGAGCACGCCGCCGGCGAGCTCGATCGCCCGGTTGGCGATCACCTCATTGACGTTCATGTTCGTCTGGGTGCCCGAACCGGTCTGCCAGACGCGCAGGGGGAATTCGGCATCCAGGCGGCCGGCGGCCACCTCCTCGGCAGCGGTGACGATCCAGCCGGCCCGCTCGGGATCCAGCCGGCCCATGGCCGCATTCACCTCGGCGCAGGCGGCCTTGAGCTGGCCGTAGGCGCGCACGATGGCCAGCGGCATGGCCTGGCCGTAGGGGAAGTAATGCAGGGAGCGCTGGGTCTGGGCACCCCAGTAACGATCGGCGGGAACGGCGATCGGCCCCATCCCGTCGGTTTCGATCCGCTCGGCCGGGGCGCTCATGGACGGGCAGGCACGACTTCGCTGTTGAGCTCGTTGAAGCTCTCGGTGGCCAGGGACGGAGCCCCGGGTACCAGGGGAATGCCGGTGGCGTTGCTGACGGCCGTGTTGATCGCGTCGGAGCTGACGGCACCACTGGCATCAAAGGTCACCTTGCCGGCTCGGTCGAACACCACCACCTGGGGAATGGTGCCCTTCCAGTAGGTGGCTGGATCGTCGGCACCGCCGGCCTGTCGGTCCTGCAGCGGATCGGTGACCAGCGGGATGAGCTCGATGCTGTTGCCCCACTGGCGCTGCAGCTCGGAGACGACCGGCGCAAAGCGCTTGCTGACGCTGCTGTCGTCGAGGTAGTAGACAACCACCGCCACCCGGCCCTGGGCGCGTGCCTCGGCCAGGGTGCTGCGCGGCGGCACCAGCGAGCCGTTGCCGGCATAGAGGGCAAAAATGTTGCCGTCGTAGCGGTCGTCATCCAGCCCGGCCCAGGCCGGGGAGCCGCCGGGCAGGAGCAGCAGCAGTGCCAGCAGCAGGCCGGCCAGGCAGGCCAGGCCACGGGGACGCGGCAAGGCAATGGGCTGGCGGTCGACGGCCACGGGGGGCAGAGCGGGCAAGGGGCCTCGAATGCACGACGCGATCATTGTGCCGCGCGATCCCTGGGGACTCCTCGCCCCATTCCCTGCAGGATGCCGCGTCCCACCAGGCCGATGGCACGGCCGACCACCTGGGTGAGCAGCACCACCAGCAGATCGCCGAGGCCTCGCACCAGGGCATGCAGCTGGGGGGCCACGGCGTCGCGGGTTTCGAGCGTCAGCGTGACGAGCTGCTGCAGCGGACCGAGCTGGCGCAGCTCGCGGTCGCGCGGCTCGCTCAGGTCCACGCAGGCGATGGCTCCGGCCTGCAGCTGATAGAGCGGTCTGCGGCTCTCGTAGATCTGGATCGGGCGCACCACCCAGCTGCTCCAGCGCTGCTGAGCATTGAGCTGGTTGCGCAGGCGCTCGAGGTTGCGGGTGGACAGCAGATCGGGCCTGAGCAGATAGCGGCGCAGCTCGGGCCAGTCGGCGCAGGCGGCCAGCACCTCGGCGCTGATCGTCTCGGC
The DNA here is from genome assembly GCA_964396755.1 of uncultured Cyanobium sp. Lineage (GTDB taxonomy): Bacteria > Cyanobacteriota > Cyanobacteriia > PCC-6307 > Cyanobiaceae > Cyanobium. Next base: position 2,013 of record CAYNGR010000041.1, read on the forward strand.
GTTGCGGATCAGCCAGTTGGCCAGCAGCAGCTCCAGATAAAGCAGGGCCTGGGGCTCATCCGGCGGCAGCAACCGCCCCTCGACCAGAAGAGGCGTGGCCTGCACCAGGGCGGTGAGCATCGCCTCGGGATCGGGCAGCTCCGGCTCGGCCTCGCGCAGCTCGCTTGCGGCCAGAAGCTGCTCGGCCACAGGGGTCAGCACGCCATCGCGCGGCAGCTGCACATAGGTGCCGGCGAGCTGGCGCAGGGCCTCACGGCGCAGGTCCGGCTGCAGGGTGCGCCAGGCCTGCAGCAGGCGGTCAGTCGGCAGGGAGGGTTGCGCGGCGGGCTCGCCAGGCTGCTCGGCAAGGGCATGACGCAGACGATCGCGCAGCTGTGCGAACTGATCCAGCAGCGCGAGCAGCAGATCGCGGCGTCGGTCGGGAGCCAGGCCATCGAGGGCCAGCAGCTGACCGCTGTGGTTGCCTGGCCCCTGCGAGGCCTGCTCCTCGAGGCGCTGGCGCAGGGCCTGCCAGAGGCCGTCGGCGCTGCGCTGGCGCAGGGTGATCGCCAGCGCACCGGAACCGTGCGGCGGTTGGCCGCCTGGCGGTGAGCCAGCCGTGCTGGGGGAAACGCCGTCGGTGCTGGGCGCGACCACGGCCGCAGCCTGGGGCCAGGCCATCTGCAGCGGTCCCCACAGCCACAACAGCAGACGGCGGGCGCAGAGCAGCTCCCGCTGGCGGCCGCGCAGCAGCAACTGCGCAAGAGGCTGTGCGGCGGGCGAGTCGAGCAGACGACGGCAGAGCGTCAGCTCAGCATCGATCTGCTGCAGGCCGCTGAACAGCAACCAGCCCCCCAGCCCGAGCACCGGCCCGCTGGGGGGCTCGGGCTGCTCGCCAGCACGCGGATCGGCCAGCTCCAGCACACGACCGCCGGCGAGCAGTACCCGCACGGCCTCCGCCAGACCGGCGGCCTGGGGATCCTCCAGCAGGCCCGCCGCGCCGAGCCCCAGCAGAAACGCCGTGGGATAGCCGTGGGCACGAGGCAGCAGCAGCAGCACAGGAGCGGGCTGCCAACGCTCCTGCAGCAGACGCAGCTCCGCCTCAAGAGCAGCGGCTTCCGGATGGCCGGCCAGGCTCCAGAGCACCAGGGCGGGCGCCCCCTCGAGCGCAGCTGGATCGTGGATCACCCGCCAGCCTGGCTCAGCCGATTCAAGCCAGCTGCGCAGGCCGGCCTGTTGCAGCGGCTCGGCGAACAGCAAAAGCGACACCGTTGGCGGCGGAGGGCGGCGGGCCACGGGGCGCGGGACACTGACAGGCGGCTGGATCGTAGGCCGGCTGGCCATGGGCCGGCCGATCGGTTGCCAGCGAGGCCATGGCCGGACGGGTGGCCCCGCAGCGAGGCAGCTCAGAACCGGCACAAACGGTTCAGCTCAGCGTTGTCGGGAGGATCAGCGGCGCGAGCGGGGAACCGTCAACGCAGGCTGGGGCGACCGAACAGCTGCAGGGTGTAGGAATCGATCGTGTAGCCGGTGTGGGCCTCGATCTGGCGCAGCAGTTCCGCTGGCAGCTGCACGTCGAGGTCCTGGATCGCTCCGGTTTCGCTGCAGGTGAGATGGCTGTGAGGATCTGAGCGATAGCCGTACAACCGACCGCTGGCGCGGTCCAGGCACTCGATCACACCGGCTGACTGGAGAGCCTCGAGGTTCTGGTACACCGAGGTGTGGCCGATGTGGCGGCCCAGGTCGTTCAGCTTCTCGAAGATGTCGCGGGCGCTCAGGTGACTCTTCTCGCTCCAGAGCAGATCAAGCACCATGCGGCGTTGACGGCTCAGACGCATGCCCAGATCGCGGCAGCGGCGGTAGACATCCTCGACGCTGCGGGGCAGCGGTTGGTTGCCGCAGGACTCAGGCTGCCTGGCATGCCCCTGGGGCTGCTCTCGGCGAGCACTGGAGCCAGCCTGGGAAGACCTGCTCAGAGCGGTGGCGGGATCGATGGCGAGGACCACGCCTTTACAGGGCGGAACTGCTCCGTTATAGGGCAACCCGCCGGGCAGTGCATGGGCGGTCTGTCACGGCCGCTGGCCGCGGTGGCCCGACTCCACTCCCGGCCCGAGAGGCGACCGCCAGGCCCTGCTGCAGCCATGGCAGACCAAGGGGGGGGCAGGCGAGGGATGAGCGTGAACGCAGGCCCACACCGGCGCCGAACTGCCAGCGCGATGAGGGCAGGATGGTCTTTGACGCGCTGCGGGTGCAGTCGGTCCCGGCGGTGGCTCGGGTCGCGGTCGCTGATGGGGCCGCCGCCGCAGTTCAGGCCACGGGCAGCCCGCCGGAGGGGACATCCTGCAGTCGCTGCGGGCCGATCGCCTGGAGAGCCTCGGCCAGGTCGACGCGACCGTCGTAGAGGGCCCGACCCACGATGACGGCTCCGACGCCCTGGCTCTCGAGGGGCAGCAGCGCCAGCAGATCCGCCAGGTTGCCGATGCCTCCCGAGGCGATCACGGGCAGCGGCGTGGCCGCGGCCATGGCCCGCAGAAAGGCCAGGTTCGGGCCAGCCAGAGTGCCATCGGTGGCGATGTCAGTGCAGATCAGGGCCGCCAGCGGGGAATCGGCGAAGGACGCCGCCACAGCCGTGGCCTCCAGAGCGCTCTCCTCCAGCCAGCCGCGGGTGGCCACCTTGCCGTCCCGGGCATCGAGCCCGACCACGATGCGGCCGGGATGGCGCTCAGCCAGCTGACGCACCAGCTCAGGCTGCTCGACCGCCACCGTGCCTAGGATCACCCGGTCGAGACCACAGGCCAGCAGCTCCTCGGCCCGCTCGGCGCTGCGCACGCCACCACCGAGCTGGACGGGGATGTCGAGCGCCGCGGTGATCGCCATGACCACGGTGTCATTGACCGGCTCGCCGCTGCGGGCGCCATCGAGGTCGACCAGATGCAGACGCCGTGCCCCCTGGGCCTGCCAGCTGCGCGCCTGGGCGATCGGATCCTCCCCGAAACGGGTCACCTGGCCGTAATCGCCCTGATGCAGCCGCACGCACTGGCCGTCCAGCAGATCGATAGCGGGGATGACATCCATGCGGAGGGGCGTCGCTGAGAGTTGAGTCTCCATCCTCGCCAGCGACGGGTCGCCCGAAGGAGGGGCTCAATAGCGGCGCACGACCGGGTTGGCCCCCCAGATGCCACCGATCAGGCTGAGGAAGGCATCGGTGGAGGCGATCCGGCGCGCCACCGGCAGGGCCACATCACCGCCGCCGTAGAGCAGCCGCAGCAGTGAGCCGGTGCTGGCGGGATCGAGGCTCTCGTAGCGCAGGGCCATGCGCACGCTGCTGTCGACCAGATCGCGGCGCACCACCTGCACCGGCAGGTTGAGCCGGGTCTCATCGAGACTGAGCAGGCCGCGATCACCCTCGGGCGGCTGCACGTCGGGATTGAGCTGGAAGGCTGCCCCCGTTTCAGAGAGATCACAGGTGACGCCGCCGGCGCTGAAGCCGCCCAGCTCAAGTCGGCCGGTGCGCCGGATCGGGATGCGATCGCCCTGGCGCCGCACCGGCTGATCGATGGCGCAGATCAGGCAGACGATCATCACCCAGCCGTTGTGCAGGTTCCACAGAAGCGACAGGGTCTCGCCCTGGTATCCGGGGCTGAGCAGGCTGTCGAATCCCGGCAGCAGCGGCAGCACGTAGCGGAGAAACAGCACCGTCATCAACTCCACCAGGATGAGCAGAAACGGCCAGGCCATGTTGAGGTTGATCGACTGCAGCATCACGCTCGACTCCTGACCGGTGGGCACACCGCGGGGCCTGTCCTGCAGCCGCCGGCGGCCGCCCAGCAGCACCCTCAGGCTGGGGACAGCCGTGAGCGCCTCGACCACCTCGCCCCAGAAACGGGAATGGTGGCGATCCGTGAGCCAGCTCGGGATGGCGTGCAGCAGCACCAACATGGGCGCGCCATAGATGAGGTAGTCGCTGAAGCTGGCGCGGATCAGCGGGAAGCCCATCAGCAGGGCGAACAGCGGCAGCAGCAGAAAGGCGATGCGCAGCAGGGGCGTGATCTGGGCCAGGCTGCGCCCGAGTTGATGCAGCAGCGGCCAGGGCGAGACCGGATGGTTCTGGGGCAGGGTGCCGCCGTCTCGGATGATCGCCAGCTGGTCGCGGCGCTGATCGAGCTGCTGATCAAGGAAGGCCGCGAAGCTGTGCGGCGCCTCGCCAATGCTGAGAATCTCATCGAGATAGACGACCTTGTCGCCGCGGCGCTGCAGGGCGGCGACCGCCGTGCTCTCGCGACGGGCGCCGACGGGATCGTCGGCCAGCATTGCTTCGAGGCTGCTGCGCCGGATCACGGAACTGCCTCCACAGGACTGGACGCTGTTGAAGCGATCCAGCACCACTTCGCCGTAGTGGAAAAACAGATCCCGCTCGCCGGGCATCACCTGATCGGCACCGAGATTGCGGTTGTAGAACTCACTGCGGAAGTGGGTCAGCGGGGTCTGCACCATCACCACCCGCGCATCGCTGAAGAAGCCAAGGGTGCGCCTCAGGAAGATGGCAAATGGCATGAAGCGGCAATCAAACTGCGCCACCAGCTCCGCCTGGCAGTCCGGCAGCGCCGCAGCCAGCAGTGGGGCGAACGCCTGGCCATGCCGGCATTCCGGCGGCAGCACCACATAGCGCATCGACAGGGAATCGGCAATCCGGCGCACCTCCTCGCGGCCGATGGCATCGAGCACCGCGACCTGAACCCCCGGATGCTCGACATGCCGGCAGGCGATCAGGGCGCGGCGAACGAGGCGCTCTTCCTGGTCCTCGACGCGGACCCAGAACTCGACGCTGGGCAGTTCGTCCGGCAGGTCGGCCTGCAGCTGGTCGGCCTGGCGCCGGCGGCGACCGGGATCGAACAGCGGCGCCGGCAGCAGCCACAACCCCTGATTGAGCAGATAAAGCCCCTCGACCAACAGCATCAGCGCGCCAATGAACAGCGCCAGGGAGGTGGCGTGATCGATGGTGACCAGTCGCCAGCTCAGATAACGCAGGCAGACCAGAACAAGCAGCAGCAGGGCCGCGGCCGCACTCCAGGCGCGCCTCGGCACCCACTCGAGCAGCAGGGCAAGCAGCAGCGCCAGAGCGGCAGGCAGCAGCGAGGCGCCGATGCTGCCGAGATCCTCCGATGGAGGCGCCGCAGCACCCAGCAGCGGCACGCTCAGCCCTGAGAGCAGCTGCGGTGAGGCCAGACGCAGGCCAACCGCGACAACGAACAGCGACACCAGCAGAACCACCGCCAGCTTCTGCAAGCGCGAGCTGCGCTGCGGAGGCCTGGGGGTCTGGCTGCGGTTCGCTCTGGAGGCGGTCATCAGAGCCCCTCGGATGGTTGCAGGGTAGTCACTGTCTCCATCGCTTCCCTGCAGAGATTCACAGCAAGTTCAAGGTTGTGTGCCGACACCAGGTGCCAGGCCCTCCCCCGTGGACCCGAACCGGACGGCCCGGGGCAGAACGCGGAGCGCAGACAGGGGGGCGCGGGACCTGGCCAGTCCAGGGGCTTGGCCAGCAGCTGCGGTGCGTGTGCCTGGCGTCGCGGGGCTTGAATGGGCCGCGATTTCAGAGCCAGCCGATGGATGTGTTGATGATGGGCGGGACCCGCTTCGTGGGCCGGCCCCTGGTGGAGCACCTGCTGGCGGCAGGCCATCGGCTCACCCTGTTCACCCGCGGCCGCCAGCCCCTCCCCGCCGGGGTGGAACATCTGGCCGGCGACCGCAGCAGCGACGAGGGGCTGGCCGGCCTGCAGGGGCGTCGCTTCGACGTGATCGTCGATAGCTCCGGTCGCAGCCTCGAGGACAGCCGCCGGGTGATCGAGCGCACCGGGGCACCGGCGCATCGCTTCGTCTACGTCAGTTCGGCCGGCGTCTATGCCGACAGCGAGCTGTGGCCCCTGGATGAGGACAGCCCCACCGATCCGGCCAGCCGCCATGCCGGCAAGGCCGAGACCGAAACCTGGCTGCGGGCCGAGGGCATCCCGTTCACCAGCTTCCGGCCCACCTACATCGTCGGTCCCGGCAACTACAACCCGGTGGAGAGCTGGTTCTTTGATCGCATCGTGCACGAGCGCCCCGTGCCGCTGCCGGGAGATGGCAGCACGATCACGCAACTGGGCCACGTGAAGGACCTGGCCGCCGCCATGGCCCGCTGCATCGAGGTGGAGGCCGCCGCCAACCGCATCTACAACTGCACAGGCCGCCAGGGAGTGACCTTCCTTGGCCTGGTGCACGCTGCCGCCCGGGCCGCCGGCAAGGACCCCGGAAGCGTCGAGATCCGCAGCTTCGATCCGGCCGGACTCGACAAGAAGGCCCGCAAGGCCTTTCCGCTGCGCCTGGCCCACTTCCTCACCGACATCACCCGGGTGCGGCGTGAGCTGGCCTGGGAACCGACCTTCGACCTGGAGAGCACCCTGGCCGACAGCTACGCCAACGACTACGCCCTGCGGATGCCCACCAGCCCGGATTTCTCCGGGGATGAGGCCCTGATCGGCTGACGCGTCCCGTCAAGCCAGTCGCGCGGCCGCCGCAACGGCCGCGCGCCGCGCCAGGGAGCCGCCGCTGACAGGCCGGCCGTGGAACTGCGGCGGCCGGCGACTCACCCCTTGCGCAGATACCCCCAGGCCGAGCTCAGGGCCAGCAGCAGCGACGGCCAGAACAGCCACCAGCCGATCTGCGGCAGAAGCTGCGCCGGGCCGAGATCTCCCTGGGCCAGTCCGGCCAGGCCCAGGCTCCAGCCAGGCGGCCACAGCAACAGCAGCAGCGAAGCGAACTGCAGAATCGTCTTGGCCTTGCCGCTCCAGGAGGCCGGCCCGCCGCTGCCCTGGCCGGCGCGCCAACCGGAGATCAGCAACTCGCGGGCCAGCAGCAGCCACACGGCCCACAGCGGCAGATGGGGCCCTGTGGCCGGCTGGGCCGCCAGCCACAGCAGCGGCGCGCTAATCAGGATCTTGTCGGTGAGCGGATCGAGGCGGGCGCCCCAGACCGAGCCGCCTCCCGCCCGGCGGGCCAGGGCGCCGTCGGCGGCATCGCTGAGGCCACCCAGCAGCAGCAGCACCCAGGCCAGGGCATGGGCGCCCGCCATCAGCGCCAGGATCAGGGGAAGACCGAGCACAGCCCGGCTGATGGTGAGCAGGTCGGCGAGGCGGCGCAGGATTCCCGTCCTTCCAGAGACAGATCGAGGTGAGGGGCCGGTCATCGGCAACCTTGATGGGCAGAATGCCCGCACCCGCTTCAATCCTGCATGGTCGTCGAGCGTCCCGTGTCCGAGGTGATGAGCACCCCGGTGCTCAGCGCACGCAGGGACAGCCCCCTGCAGGAGGCCGTTCAGCTGATGAGCGAGCACCACATCTCCGGCCTGGCGGTGATCGACGAGCAGGGAGCCCTGGTGGGGGAACTCAATGAGCAGGACCTGATGGTGCGCGAGAGCGGCTTTCAGCCCGGTCCCTACGTGATGCTGCTCGATGCGGTGATCTACCTGCGCAATCCGCTCAGCTGGGACAAGGAGGTGCACCAGGTGCTCGGCAGCACCGTGGGCGAGGTGATGGGCCAGCACCCCCACACCTGCAGCGGCGATCTGCCCCTGCCCGCCGCGGCCCGGCTGCTGCACGAGGGCAACACCCAGCGGTTGTTCGTGGTCGATGCCGACCGCCAACCCATCGGCGTGCTCACCCGCGGCGACGTCGTCCGGGCGCTGGCGGCCGCGGGTTGATCCACGGCACCACCGCCCCATCGGCCAGCAGCCACACCCGTTCATGGGCGGCGCAGGGATGCCCGCCGGTGAGCGCTCCGAAGGCCGGCAGCACCAGTTGCTGCCGGCCTTCGTCGTAGGCGAAGCAGGGCAGCCGCAGGCGCCCGTTGCCCTGGCCCACGACCGCCACCGGATGGCGATGACCGCAGACATTGAGATAACCGTCGCGCGGCTCCTGCTCATGGCTGAGCCACAGCTCGCCGCAGGCCTGAGAGGGTTCCTGGGGCAGCCCCTCGATCCAACTACCGCGCTCGTGGTTGCCGCCGATCAGCCGCAGCCCACAGCCCAGCAGCTCCGGCAGGGCCCTCAGCTTGGCGCGCAGCTCCGGCGTCAGCCCCAGCCGGCTGTGGATCAGATCCCCCAGCACCAGCACCGAAGCCGGCTGCAACCGGTGCACCAGCTCCAGCAGGACGTTGAGCGTGGCCGCATCGCCATCGCTTGGCAGGGGGATGCCCTGGGCCTGGAAGCTCTCCGCTTTGCCGAGATGCAGATCGGCCACCAGCAGCAGACCGCTGGTGGGTACCAGCACCGCCCCCTCAGCGAGTAGCTCCAGCCGCTCCTGCCCCCAGGCGAAGGAGCAGGAGCGTGAGGGCTCCGAAGCGGTCGGCCGTTGTGCCCCTGGAGCCCTCACGACGCCAGCTCCCTGCAGGCGCCGCAGGGCGAAAGGGCTGGTGCGGCAGGCATGGGGCTGGGCTTGTCCACTGGAGACGCTGTGCAGCTCACGCGGCGGTGTTCATCGCCTGCTGATAGGCCGGCCGCTGACGCACAGCGTCGATGCGCGCCTGAACCTGCGGGTAGGGCTTCAGATCCAGCTGCGGGCAGAACAGGGGCAGGTAGGCCAGATAGGCCTCCACGGCGCAGTCGGCGGCCCCCCAGGGTGTTGCCGAAGGGCTCCCCGGCAGATCCACCAGGCTGCCGCCGCGGTCGAGCAGACCATCGAGCGCCGTCAGCAGACCCTGCAGCTGCTCGGGCTTGCCGGTGGCGGCCGCCATCAGGGCAGGGCCGAGGCTGGCGTTGGCGAACAGGATCCACTGGGCGCAGAGGGCACGGCGGGCCTCACCGCCCGGGGCCTCGAACTCGCGGCCGTGGCGCTCGGCGAGGTGCTGCAGGATGGCGCCGCTCTCGAACAGCCGCAGCGGCTGGCCATCAGGCCCGGGGAGGCTGTCATCCACCAGCGCCGGCACCTTGGCGAAGGGATTGATCGCCAGGAAATCGGCCTGCCGGTGCTCATCCGCCGCCAGATCCAGCAGCCGCCAGGTGTAGGGAATCTGCCGCTCGGCCAGATACCAGCGCACCATCGAGGCGCGGCTGCGGGCGCCGCCGTAGAGGATGAGGGACATCGGAGCGATCGACTGGGGCCGGCCCATCATCCCCGGCCAGAATCGGCACAGCGGCAAGGTGGCGATGCGCTCCAGCGGGACAGCCCAGGTCCCGGACGCCGGCGAGCCGTCGCCCGCTGAGGACCAGGCAGACGCAGCGGCGGCCGACGACAGCTCCTCAGAGATCGGCCCTGGAGCGCCCATGGCCGCTCAGGCGACAGCCGAGCCGACAGCGGCGACCAGCAGGCCCCCATCCCCCGGCGACGGCCGTCTGCTGCGGCTGGCGCCGCTGCTGCTGCCGCGAGCGCGGCGCGGCGTCGTCGGCAGCAGCCGTTATGCCCAGCGCCTGCGGGAGGACATCCGCGCCGCCTCCCACGATCCGGACCGGCAGCCGGTGTTGATCAGCGGCGAGCCCGGCCTGGAGAAGGACAACATCGCCGCTCTGATCCACTTCGGCTCGGCCGAGCGCCAGCAGCTGCTGATCCGGCTCAACGGCGCCCTGCTGCGCGCTGACGGAGCCGACCTGGTCGGCCGCGGCGCCGGGGAGGACATCGCCCTGCTCAGCTGCCTGGGCGAGGGGTCACTGCTGATCGATCAGCTCGATCTGGCGCCCGAACCGCTGCGCCGGCAGCTGCTGGAGCTGGCCCAGGGCGGCCACTGGCGTGACCCCCACGATCCCAGCCGGCTGCACCGCTTCGCCGGACGGCTGTTCTTCACCGCCGAGACGTCCCTCGGACCGTTCGATGGCGTCTGCCGTCAGATCCGGGTGCCGCCGCTGCGGGTGCGGCGGGCCGACCTGGGCGAGTGGATCCGCTACGGGGTGCGCCAGAAGGCGCGCAGCCTCGGCTGGAGCCAGCCCCCGGACGTGGGCGTCGAGGCGGTCAGACGCCTGCAGACCTATGACTTCCCCGGCAATCTGCGCGAGCTGCAAAGCCTGATCGAGCGCGCTCTGCGCCAGTGCAGCGCCGACCATCCGGCCTGCCTGCCGGACGACGTGTTCTGGACCCAGAAACGCGCTGGGCTCCCCCGCTTCGATCTGTGGCGCTGGAAGCCCCAGCTGCGCGGTTGGATGCGCTCACCACGGTTGTGGAACGGATTGCTGTTCGGCCTGGTGAGCTGGCTGTTCGTGCTGGTCAACCTGTGGCTGTGGCTCGGTCCCCAGGACCGCGCCCACAACGGCGCCCTGACGCTGTTCTGGGCCTGGTGGTGGCCCCTGATCCTGCTGGCCTATCCGCTGGTGGGACGGCTGTGGTGCTCCTTCTGCCCGTTCATGGTCTGGGGCGAGATCAGCCAGCGGCTGGCGATCAGCCTGGGGCTGAAGCCGATGCGCTGGCCCCGCGGTGAACCGGACCGCTGGGCGGCACCGCTGCTGGCGGCTGGCTTCGCGGCGATCCTTCTGTGGGAGCAGGTGTGCAATCTCGAGGACACCGCCTGGCTGAGCAGCTGCCTGCTGCTGCTGATCACCGCCGGGGCCGTGATCGGATCGCTGCTGTTCGAAAAGCGCTTCTGGTGCCGCTTTCTCTGTCCGGTGGGCGGCATGAACGGCCTGTTCGCCAAGCTGGCCATCACAGAGCTGCGTGCCGAGGTGGGCACCTGCGCCGGCAGCTGCAGCAGCTACGGCTGCTTCAAGGGCGGCCCGGCCAGCGGCGAAGGGCTGGCGACGGCCGGCTGTCCGCTGGGCACCCACCCGGCCCACCTCAGCGACAACCGCAATTGCGTGCTCTGCCTGACCTGCGCGGCGGCCTGTCCGCACCGCTCGGTGCAGCTGCGCCTGCGCCCCCCGGCCGCTGATCTGCAGCGCTCGATGGATCCGCCGGCCGGTGAGGCGGGGCTGATTCTGGTGCTGGCAGGCGGCGTCTGCCTGCATCACTGGCAGCGGCTGCTGGGCTGGCTGCCGCTGGCACCGCTCAGCCTGCAGCAGGGAGCGCTGCTGCCGCGGCTGGCCTTCGCCGTCCTGGCCCTGGCGCTGCCAGCGGCGCTGTGGCTGGCGCTGCGGCTGGGCATGGCCCTGGTGGGCGACCGGCGCCGTGCCTGGCTGGGCCTGTACGTGCTGCTGCCGCTGCTCTGGGGTCTGATGCTCGCCGATCACCTGCCGCTGGGGATGGCGGAGGCGGGCCGGGTGCTGCCGGTGAGCCTGTCACCACTGCTGCAGCCCGATGGCACTCTGGCGTCGGCGCTGGTGAGCGGCCTGCTGGCGCGCCTGCCGGAGTGGAGCGCTGATCCCGCCGTGATCGGCTTCTGCCAGAGCCTGCTGATCCTGCCGCTGCCCCTGGCAGCGCTGGTGCTGCAGCGGCGTCTGCTGCCGATGCGCTGGCCTGGCTCGCTGCTGCTGGGACTGCTGGCGGTGGCCATCGCCGCGGTGGGCCGCTGGCTGGTGGCCGTCTGAACCCCCAAGGGCCCGGGCACAGCCCCGTCAATCCCAACCGGCGCAGGCCCGCTGCAGGTCCGTCGGGGCATAGAGGAGCCGGGGCTGCTGCGGGTCGATCTCGGCGAAGGGCTCGGTCTTGGTGAGGTAGGCGGCGGCGCCGATGACGTTGCCCAGCCGGATCCGCTCCTGGCCGCTGCTGCGCTGCCAGCGGCGGCACTGGGCCAGGGTGACCTCGGCGTGGACCTCCTGGAGGCTCAGCGACGGCGACGCCAGCAGGGCAGCCAGCAGGGCGAGCGGGCGCCAGGCGCCTGGGCATGCAGCGGCGGCAGAGAGCTGACCGCAGGCCGGCAGCGGCGGCCTGCGCAGCCATCGGCGCAGCAGCGACCACACCCCGGGACAGGCTGGCTGGTGCTTCGCCGCGGACGGTGGCGCGGATGATGGCGTGGAGTCGGCGGCAGGCCAGAGCCCGGCCGGCAACAGCGGCGAATGGCGCACCTGCCGGGGGGTGCCGAGATAGATCCAGACCTGGCGACCATCCGCCAGGCTGCGACACTCCCGCCGGTAGAGGCGAGGCACCCCCTCGAAGCGATCCAGCCGGGCCAGCGTGACCTCATCAACCCGGTACAGCTCACCCCGGGCAAGACCGTCAGCGGCGATGGCCATCGGAAAGGGGCCGAGATCGTGAAGCCGCACGCCGGCCAGTTCCGCCTCGCCGAGGAAGGGGGCGCCGCCGAGCTGGTGATGGTTGGTCAGACCCCGTTTGAGGGTGCCGTAGACGAACAGCAATTCGCAGGCCACTGACACGGGCTGCTCCAGCCGGAACGGCCCCATGATCGGCGAGAATCCGGCCTTCCTGGACGGCTGCGATGACCATTGCCCTGCTGATCGCCCTGGCTGGCTCCCTTGGCCTGATGGCATGGATCGTGCGCCGGCTCGAAAAGGCGTCCTGAACGCGCCGGCCCGGCGGCGACTCAATCGCTCTCCTGCGTGCCATCCGATTCGGAGCCAGCTGACTCACGGGAGGTCGAGGGGTACGCCTGGGGCTGAGGCGGAAGGGGTTCGGCCATGGCGACGGCCGGCGGTTCGCCAGAGCGCTGCTTGGCCACATACATGGCGTTGTCGGCCGCATTGAGCAATCCGTCGGCGTCCACAGCATGGTCGGGCCAGCGCGCCACGCCGATGCTGCCGCTGATCTCGATGGCGGCGGGAAGCTCCGGGTACGGGGCCGACAGGCTCTCGAGCAGCTTGGCGGCCATCTGGCGCAGCACATCACCTTCAGGGGCCTCGGTCACCATCAGCACGAATTCATCGCCTCCCTGCCGGCAGAGCAGATCGCTGGCGCGCACCTCGGAGAGCAGGCGCTGGGAGACCGCCTGCAGCAGCGCATCACCGGTGCTGTGACCATGCCGATCGTTGACGGCCTTGAAGCCGTTGAGATCAAGGAACAGCAGACCCACCCCTTCGCCCTTGCGGCGCGCCAGGGCCAGCGCCCGCTGCAGCTCCTCCATCAGCAGGGCGCGGTTGGCGAGGCCGGTGAGGGCATCGTGAGTGGCCAGGTGGTGCATGCGCTGCTCCTGGGAGTAGCGCTCGGTCACATCGCGGAGCAGGCCGACGAAATTGACGATCTGCTCCTGGGCATCGAGGACGGCGGTGATGTTGAGCTCGTGGCGGCGGATCTGGCCATTGCGGTGGCGGTTCCAGATCTCGCCGCTCCAGTGGCCGCGCTGCACGATGGCTTCCCACATCTGCTGGTAGAAGGCGTTGTCGTGACGACCGGAGCGCAGCAGGTTGGCCTTCTGCCCACGGGCCTCCAGCGGCGAATAGCCGCTGATGCCGGTGAAGGCCTGATTGACGCTGACGATGATGCCGTTCGGATCGGTCACCACGATCCCGACGGGACTGGCCTCGAACACCGCCGCGGCCAGGGCGCGTTCATGGGCCGCCTCGGCCTCTCGCTCCAGCCCCTGGCGCAGCGCCAGATGGTTGGCCACCAGGCGGGCGGTCAGCAGCGCCGCCAGCAGGCTCAGGCTCAGGCCCAGCAGACCGGTGAGCAGCAGAGCACGATGTCCGACCGCCAGCTCGGGATGGCGATGACTGAGCCGCACCCCCAACAGCCAGCTGCGGTTGGCCAGGCTCAGCGGCAACCAGGTGATCGAAGAGAGTGGCAGATCGGCCTGCGGCGCCGGCCTTGGACTCTGGGCCGAGTCCCTTGCGAGTCCCTGACTGTCGTAGAGCAGCCGCGCCGGCAGGGGGCGGTCGCCGTCAAACAGCAGCACCGCGGCATCACTGCGATCGGGGTTTGACACGGTGCTGAGCACGCTGTCGAGCAGATCACCCATGCGCATCGGCATGTAGGCCCAGCCGCTGAGCTGCCGCCAGCGCTCGTAGGGAGAGCGGAATTGCTGCTGGCCGGCGTAGATCGGGGCGTACAGCAACGTCCCCACCTGGGGCTGATCCGCCGTCTCCTGCTGCAGCCGCACCGGACCGGAGAGCACGGCCTCACCGGTGTAGGCGGCCCGCTCCATCGCCTGGCGACGGGTGGGCTCCGACGCCATGTCGAAGCCCATCGCCCGTTCATTGCGCCAGCCGGAGGGCTGCAGAAAGACGATCGCGCTCATCAGCTGGCGGCGCCCGGGAGGGCGGACGCGGAAATCCGGCTGCCCCTGACGGCGGATCCGCTGCTCGAAGGCCTCCAATCCGTCGGGGGGGATGCGGGCGGAGTAGCCCACGCCCTGGATCCCCGCGAGATTGGCGTTGTTGAGGGTCAGCGATCGATAGAAGCGGGCGAACTCCGCTTCAGTCACATCCTCGCTGGCGTCAAACAAACCGATCACCGCAGCCAGGATCGCCTCGTTGGTGGCCAGACGACTGATGAGCGCCGCCCTGATGTCCCTGGCCAGCACGCCCTCCAGCCGCTCATGCTCCAGCCGGCTGAGGCGCTGCTGTGCCATCACCGCCAACAGCGTCAGCAGCAGGCCTGCCGTCAGCACGGCCCAGGGCAACAGACGGGGCGAGGAGGAGGACCTCAGCCTGGGCAGCAGCCGCTTCAGCCGCGAGGGGGAAAGGAGCACAGAGGCAGCGGCAGACCCCTTGTTGTTTAGCGGAATCTTCACCCGCAGACAGGCGTTCTGCCTGGCCGTCAGCTGTGCCGAAGCGCGCAACACGCGCCGTAGGCGCCAGGCTTCGATGCGGCAGTCTTGCGCCGCAGCCACAAGCAGCTCCGGGGCAGGCGACAGCACCAGGGGCTGCCCAGTCTCAGTCGAGGCTGCGGCTGTGGGGTAGTTGCCTGAGCAGCGACGCCTGGCGCACCAGCGCCGCGCCGCTGAGGCCGAGCTTGCTGCAGATGTTGCGGCGGTGGGTCTCGACGGTGTGCTGGGAAATGATCAGCTGCTCAGCGATGTGCCGGGAGGAGCAGCCCCGGCCCACCAGCTCGAGAATCTCTCGCTCGCGGGGCGTGAGCAGCGACAGATCCAGGCAGGGGGAGTCCGGCTGCGGCAGGCCGTCGGGCAGCAGAGCCTCCACCTCGCGGATCAGATCCTGGTAGGCGCGGCTTTTGTCGAGGATGGCCACGATCTGGGAGCGCAGCTCAGGCGGACGCTCCACCGTGCTGGCGAAGCTGGAGAGCACGATCACCCGGGCGGAGGGGTCCTGGGCTGCCAGGGCGCGGGCCACGCTCAGCCCATCGCCATCAGGGAGGGCGATATCGAGGATCAACAGATCAGGAGCTAGTGCCGCGCAGGCGTCGATTCCCTCGGCAACGCTGCAGGCGCTGCCCACCACCTGGAGAGCAGGGTGCTGATCCAGCATCGCCATCAACAGCTGCTGAATCATCAACTGGTCTTCAACGACCAGGCAGCGCAGAGGCAGGTCGCTCACAGAAGGGCTTAACCAGATCGACCGGATTGCCGCGCCAGCCTGCCACAGATAACCCTCAGTCAATCTGCAGCCTGATCAAGATCTTCTTGAAAACCGATCAACGTTCGCGCCACCCAGGACCGATCAGCCAGGGCGATCTCCCCGACAGCGCTGAGCGGTTCGGCGTGATCGCGTCCTGCTAAGGACTGCCCGAGCGCCCCAGAGCGCTTCGAACCACCAGAGCGACAGGCCTGACAGGCATCAAGCCTCGGCCCGCTGGGCCTCGGCGATCAGCCGCTGCACGCGCTCCAGCAGTGATTCGTTGCTGAGGCGGTTGTTCAACCGCTCCACCAGCAGCGGGAAGGCGAGCGGACCGGGTCGGGGCGTGCGCTCCAACAGCCACTCGCATCCGGCCAGACGCTGCAGGGCGGCCTGCAGCCGCGGCCGCTCCAGCTGCTCATCGAGCACCTCGCGCCGGGCCTGCTCGAGCAGCAGGTGATCGGGCTCATGCTTCTGGAACACGTCGAACAGCAGGGCGGCACTGATCTGCAGCTGGCCGCCGCTCTTCTGCTGGCCCGGCATCGCCTGGGTGATCAGGCCGCTCACCTGGGCGATGGCGCGGAAACGGCGGCGGCACAGCTCCGAGAGGTTCACGGCCTGCTCCAGATCCGCCTCCAGCGTTGTCGCCTCCAGCAGCTCCTCGCCGTGCAGCTCCAGCAGCTCCTCAAACGGATAGCCCTTCGGCGCCAGCAGTTCGAAGCCGTAGTCGTTCACCGAGACGGTGATCGTGCTGGCGCGATGGCGGGCCAGGCGCCACGCCCACAGGAAGCCGAGGCCCTCATGCACGAACCGCCCCTCGAACGGGAAGGCGAACAGATGGCTGCCCTCGCGGCTGTGGCAGAGCTCCAGCAGCAACTGGTGATGCCGCGGCAGGCGCGACAGATCGGCCTGGCGGCGCAGCAGCGGCTCCAGGGCGTTGAGCTCGGCGGTGTCCAGCTCCACCTCACCCGCCAGGGCCCGGGCACAGCGATCCACCTCCTGGCGCAGGTGTGCGCTGAGCAGGTCCGACAGGGCCATCTGGCCACCGGCCCAGGCCGGCACGGTGGTGGTCTTCCTGGTGCTGGCCTTCACCTGGGCGGTCATCTCGCGCAGCCGCACGAACTCCAGCTGGCGGCCGGCAAAGAAGAACACATCACCAGGCTTGAGCCGGCCGATGAACGCCTCCTCGACATGGCCGAGCACGGCGCCGCGCACGAAGCGCACGGTCACGGCCCGGTCGGCGGTGATCGTGCCGATGTTGAAGCGGTGCAGCCTGGCGATCGAGCGCTCCAGCACCCGGAACCGGAACGGCTCACCGGGGACGGCCGGCTCATCGCTGAGGTGGCCGTCCGCCGTCAGGCGACAGCGCACCAGCTTGCGGTAGCGCGGATAGGCGCCCAGACAGCGGCCGCCGTGCTCGAGAAAGTCAAGGCACCACTGCCATTGGGCATCGCTCAGCTGCCGGAAGCTCCAGCAGCGGCGCACCGTGGGCAGCTCCCGATCCGGG
>CAYNGR010000042.1:0-18823 GCA_964396755.1 uncultured Cyanobium sp.
GGCCGATCAAGCCCTTCGCCCTGCTGCGCACCCTGCTCTTCGGCTTCATCGCCGAGGATCCCCATGTCAAGGAGCTTTACATCGTGCTGCGCGGCACGATCACCAGCGCCGAATGGCGCAAGAATGTGGCCTTCAAGATGAGCCAGACCTATCAGGATTCAACGACTCTGGGCCTGGTGCACTCCGGCTTCCGTTCCATCTTCCGCTCCGACTACTACACGCGCCTGGCCGAGCGGGGCGGACTGACCACGCGGCTGGCCGAAGCATTGGGCCGTTACACGCCGCCGCCGATTCCCCGACGCGTCAGCATTCGCGATGTGATTCACAAGCTGGTGGTGGATGCCGACTGGCTGCGGCGCGGCTACCGGGTGTTGATCACGGGCCACAGCCTCGGTGGGGCTCTGGCGATGCTGGCCGGTCAGTTTCTGCTCAGCCACGATCTGCACGGGTATCAGCGTGCCCTGTCGGTCTGCAGTTTCGGAGCCCCGCGCACCGGCAACAATGGCTTTGCTGAGTGGTTCCAGGGGGTTGATGTGGTGCGCTACGTCAACAGCGAAGACACCGTGCCGACGCTGCCGCCGCCCACCGGCAGGATCTTCGGGGCTGACATGGATGAAAGCAATGTCGAAAAGGTGCGGGCCGAGCGGGAGCGTGGCTATGAGCAGCTGAATGTGCAGTTTGCAACCACCAAGGGTCTCGTCGCCTTCCACGACCACGTGGCCAATGGCGATGATGCGCACACTCAGGCGATCGCTCGCGCCTTCGAGCACATCGGTGAGGCGCGTTGCTTCACGCTCAACAAAGGCAGCATCAGCTACAACCACAACATGGCGGAGACCTATCGGGAAGGCATTGGCCTGGCGGGCTGAGGCGGCCGGGGATCGCCGATGGGCCACGCGCTGTCCTGGGCAGGGTCGCGGTTGACGCGCCCCCAGCCAACCTCAGGCCAGCGCCCATAAACTGAAATGCTCTGCCGACGCGGCGCTGCTCACGCGGTGCGCCGGTGTCCGGATCAGCCATCGGCTCCGGTGCTTCCAGCCAGCACAGCTGCTTCCAGCCAGCACGCCGCCAGGACTTCGTTGTCAGTCTGAATCCGTTGCCCATCCCGATCGCACCAGCTCCCTGGCTGTACGCGCCGCTGCTGGCGGTGGCCGTGGGCCTGGGCCTGCCTGCGGGGGCGCTGGTGGTCGGCGCCGGTGCCCTGTTCGGGCCGTCGCTGGGCGTGCTCACTGTGCTGGCGGGTCAGGCGGTGGGTCTGGTTGTGAACTGGCGGCTGTGCCGCGGCGCGCTGCGTCCGCGGTTGCAGCGCTGGCTGGAGAGGCGGCGTCGTGGCCGGCGGTTGCGGTCGCTGCTGCGACAACCCGCCGATGTGCGCCTGATCGTGCTGCTGCGGCTGGCTGCGATCCCGATGAATCTCGTCAACGCCGCCTGCGCCCTGGGGCCGACGCCGCTGCGCCCCTATGCGCTGGCGTCGCTGGTGCTGGTGCCGCGCTACAGCTTGATGGTGCTGGCCGGATCGGTCGGGGCCCAGGCCGCCCGTGGCGCCCTCAGCCCGCTGGCCCTGACGCTGCGGCTGGTTGCTCTGGCGGCCACGGTGGCGGTGTTGCTGCTGCTGGCGCGGTCTCTGCGCCGGGGGCTGGCCAGCGGCGGCGCTGATGTCGGCGAGACAGCCGCCTCGTTGCCAGACGGGTCACAATGAGTCGCGATTGCTCCGCCAGCCGCTGAATCGCTCCTCCCCTCGTTCCTCGCGCGGCAACGAGAACGGCGCTGCCGCTGCGGCTGGATCTGTCACGGCTGGACCTGTCACCGATGCCGGCGTCCCTGACGCTGGCAAGTTGGCCGCTGGCCAGTGTGTTTCTGCCGCTCCCGCTGGAGCCGACGGTGCTGCTGAGCGAGCTGCCCTTGGCGGCTCCAGTGTTCGCGCCGGCGGCGAGCCCTTGCTGTTCTCCGCGCCTGGCGAAACCCGGCGCTTCGTGCCCCGCAGCAACGGCTTCATCCGCCGCACGCGGCTGGTGAACGGCCTGCTGGGGGGGTGGCCGATCGTGGTGGGCACGGGCTCCTGGCTGGAGGCCCATCTGGTGGCGCGGCTGGCGTTGGCGGCGCAGCTGCCCAATCTGTGCGGCTGCGGTGTGACCTCCGCCGAGGTGCTCGATCTGGTGCAGGAGGTGGAGGATGAGCAGAAGCAGCTGCCGCTGGTGTTGCTGGGGGATTCGCTGGAGGCGGATCAGGGGCTGCAGCTGATCCAGGAGCTGCGCCGCCGCCACCGTGATCTCCAGATTCTGCTGTTCGTGCAGGACGTGAGCTGGCTCACGGTTGAGACGCTCGCCGCCTGTCAGGCCCAGGCGATCGTGGCTGTGCACAGCTTCGGCAGCGGCACTCTGATCCGGGCGCTGCAGGCGTTGCGGCGCGGCCAGAGCTATGTGGATCCCAGCCTCAGGCAGCGGCTGGAGCTGAGCGTGACAGTGCAGCTGAGCGGCCGGGAGCGGCAGGTGCTGGAGGGGCTGGCCCGGGGCCTCACCAACAAGCAGATGGCCCAGGAAACCGAGATCGCCGCCACCACGGTGCGCGACTACGTCAGCAGCCTGTGCCGCAAGCTGGGCGCCGCCAACCGCACGCAGGTCGTGAGCCAGGCGATGGCGCTGGGGATGCTGCGGCGGCCGGATCGGCTCTGACGCCGCTGCGTTCCGTGCCGGCTCTGCCCCTGCCGTGCTGCCCAAGGCGTGTGCAGGGCTCGCTGGTCGCGGCGGATGGGCAGGGGGGAGCCGCCGGCGGGTCGGCTGAGCCTGTGCTGGCCGCGATGCTGTGTCTCTCAGCCGGGGTGTTCTGAGGTCATGGAGGCCTCGCCGGTGGCTGCCGATTGCGTTGGGGCTGGCTGTACGGATGGAGGGGCGTTCGCCTCGCCGGTTCCGCAGAGGCTGGTGCTCTCAGGACGGGGTCTGCCGCGAACCTGCCTGCTCAGCCGCTGGGTGATGGGCCGCGGCGTCGCTGCCCGGTGCGGTTGTGTTGCCGATGGCAACACCTGAGGCGGGACCCTACAGATGTAGGTGGTTGCCGGCGGCCAGCGTGGCCATCTTTCTTCAAGCTCCCGTTCAGCCCGCCAGGGCTCTGCTGCCGTGCTGACATCCAGCTCGATCCAGGTCGTCAACGACGCCAACGGCACCGCCCATGCCTTCCTGCTCGAGGAGGGTCGCATCTGGCAGGGGGTCTGGAACGCTGAGGCGGCACGCTGGGACAAGGGCACGATCGTGCCGGGTGCCTTCGGTGGCGAGACGCTGCAGGCGCTGCTGCTGCCGAAGTTCTGGACCACGGCCAACAACGGTGGCAGCACGGCCACGGCCTGGGATCCGGCGCTGGTGCTGGCCTACCGCGTGGGGCAGGGATCAGGATCGGAGATCCAGGCCAGCTTCGGGCGCTGGGATGCCCAGGGGCAGCTCACCTGGACGGCGCCGGTGCAGCTCACCGACGATCAAAGTGGCGATCGCCAGTTTGCGCTCAGCGCCGGCGAGAACCAGACGCTCAATCTGGTCGTGGAGAAGCAGGTGGGCGCCGCGCCCGCCAATGCGGTGCTCGACGCGCTGGCCACCACGGCCGCCAATGATCCGAGTGCCCTGCGCGATCAGCTGACCGCATCGCTGCAGAGCACCACGCCGGACAGCGATCTCTACGTCAACCGCTACCGCATCGACAGCACCGGCACGCAGCTGGAGCAGCTGGTGTCCACCAGCGTGCCGGGTGGGCAGTGGCAGGCGATCACCAATGCGGCGAATCCTCTGGAGCCGGCGCCGATCACGGCGCGCCTCAGCCAGCCGGCCGTGTCGCTGTCGGGCAGCACCCAGCTGACACGCTCCCTGCTCTATCCGCAGCAGCAGACTCAGCCCCTGCCAGCGGCAGCGGCGTCGGAGCCGAGGGGTCTGAGCGAGGAGGAGTCTGCGCGGTCAGCAGTGAATCGACCGGGAGCGGCAGCAGCACCGGTGGGTTCACCGTTTTCGGCACAGTTGGCGCCTGTGCCGGTGCGCTTGAACGTGAACGGGCCCCTGGGTGGGGCACTGGATATCGGCCTGAAGGGAGAAAGCGTCTACCGCTGGATTTATGAGGCGAGCGAAGGCAGCAAAGTTACCTTGGGCAAGGCGGAGATTCTCAAGCTGACCAGTGATCAGATCCTGGAGAGCATCCGCCCGGGCAGGCTGGAATATGTCGGCCCTGCCGCCACGTTGAACAAGGGGCTCGATGCAGTCACCAGGGAAAGAATTAATGCCGAGGCAACCTATATCGCTAACTTCCAGACTGCTTCCCGGCGCCCGATCAGCATTCTCTCCTACGACGGCGCCGTCTCGGCGACACCGGTTCGGAATCTGAGGCTGCAAGGCGGTGTCGGCGTTGTCGAGGGCGGTGACAGTCAATTGAAGGCTGTCAATGTTGCCAAATTCGTGCTCGGCAGGGGGACGGATGTCATCGACGTCAAGGAAGGTGGCTTTCAGCCCTATAACAAGTTTTTCATGGGTCCCTATGGCAGTGTGACGATGCAAGGGGGTGGGTATGGCCCTTTTTCCCAGAAAAGTCTATTGCTGTCGAGTGAATTCAAGCGGGCCACGGAATTTCGTGACTTGGCTCGCCGTCAGAGGCTGTTTGTTGAGAAGACCTGGAATGTCGGTATCGGCGGGTCGGTCGGCTCAAGCTATAACTACGGCAGCACTGACAGAACCCAGCTTAAATCCCTGGCCACCAAGGAGTCTGTCGGCATCGACATCCTGAACAGGAGGAGATCGATCGACGGCCAGTGGCTAGGCGAGCGTTTCTTTGACGTGTGGACCGGTTTCTACTGGCAGCAGCTGTTCAATAATTCCACCGGTGCTCTGCCTGCTTATGCGGGCATCCTGGGTCTGGCCACTGGCGGCGTGGCCACGGCTCTGAATCTCTGGTCAGGTGCGTCCACCTACCGTGCCGCTGGCGTCAATCCGTTTGCCAATACCGGCTCGCTGCAGGATCGCGGTGTGCGTGCGGGGAACTCCAACATCATTGTGGGCCTCACGGGGCTGGCCAGCGCCGCAGCGGTGCCCCTGGCTCTGGCGCTTGGTTCGCAGCCGGTGCAGGCTCGCTATTCCCGTGGTATTCAGGCTCAGGCGCGGCTCTCGCTAAGCGATCTGTATCGCGGGATCGCCGGCTTTGATCTGAATCTGGGTGATCGCTTCTACACCCAGGACAACTATGCCAACTTTGGTACCAATGGGGGCTTCTTTAGTAAGATCGGCGATCAGATCTATTTCGATGCCGGTATCCGGCTTGTCGGTGGCCTGCGGGTGCCGCTGATCACCTACTACAACAATCTGGTCTTCCGCGATACGCAGCCATCCGAGCAGGCCTCGGCCGCAGCTGCCCCCGGGATCGAGCCACCGCCGAGCGGCTTCAGCGTCAACACGGATTTCACCGCTGATGGCGCCTACCCGGTCGCCTATCTGCCGGCCAGCGGCAGCCCCCTGTTCGCCGGGCCGCCCCTGATCTCGCCGGAGGACGCCCGCACCTTCCTGCTCGGCGATGCCGAGGTGAACCGCCTGCGGCTGTTGACGCTGGCCTCGGCGGCGGCGCCAGGTCCCAGTGCTGCGGTGCAGATTCAGCTGGAGGCGAGCGGATCGGGTCTCAACCCCGGCTACTACCGCGCTGTCCGCATCCTTGGGGTGCCGCTGCTCGATGGCGGCTACGCCACGGTTGACGTGACGGTGGATGGCAGTGGCCAGGTCAGCGCTCTGAGCAATCTGCAGGGTGCCGATTATCTGTCGCTGCCGGAGAAGAGCCCGCTGAGCGGGGTGTTCTACCTGCCTCTGGATGTGTATCAGGTCGATCCCCTGCTCGGTCGCGCCATCGCTCCGCTGTTCGGGCCGGCCGGTTCCGCGCTGGGCTTCCAGCCTCCCGTGCTGTCGATGACAGCCGACACCACGGGCGGTACCGGCCTGAGCACTCGGCGCCTGTCCAGCTTCGATCGGGTCGAGGTGGTGGCCGGTGGCGCCGGCTATCAGCGGCTCACGCAGGCGCAGGCGGGCGATCCGCTCAGCCCTGAGGTTCCCGCCAGCAATGACAACGCGCCTTACACCTACAACGCGGTGCCGGTGAGCCTGCTGCTGGGCAGTGAGGTCGTGCCTCTGCTCGGCCACGACAGCGATCGTCCAGCCACGGCCACCGTGCATCTGGCCGGCGGCAGCATCCGCCGCATCGATCTTGACCAGACCCTTTATATCCCGGAAGCGGCAAACAGCAGCTCGGACCTCTACAGCCTGGCGCTGGATCTGCCCACCGGGATCACGCCCCTGAGCGAGGCCAGTCTGAAGCTCTCCTCCAGCGCGGTGGAGCTCAACAATCTGGTCGAGGAATCGGACTTCTCCGCCCAGCCTGGTGCTGTGGACACGGGCGTCTACATCGCCGCTGGCCAGGCCAATCAGCTGGCGCTCGACGCTGCCGATGGCTACCGGCGCCTGCAGAACCGTGTGGCCTACACCTCCCTCGATGCCAACGGCAAGGCATTCACCGTCTATCTCAACAGCAAGGGCCAGAGCTTCGCCACCGCCTCCCAGCTCACCAATGAGCAGATCGTCACTGGCAAATCACCCGAATTCAGCTTCGCTAACCATCCCACTTCGATCAGCATCAGCGGCCGCAAGGAGGATCAGCTCAAGGGTGGCACCCTGGTGATGTGGGTGGAAGCGGGTGATCCGCTCATTCCCTACACCGGCGCCGATGGTAATGCCAATTACCAGGCTTATCTGACGGCTGCCTACGGCAGCCAGGCGATCAACTACCGCGTTGCCATCAATGGCAGCGCGACCAACTGGCAGCAACCTGACAGCGCCACACTGTATCGCCCGAGCAATGCGATCATCTCCGATCTGCAGCTGTTCAATGTTCCCGATCCGCGTACTGGTGAGCAACGCACGCTGCTGGTGTGGGCGGAGATCTCGATCGATGCGATTAAAGGCCTTGCGGCCGAATTCGGCTCCGGAGCGTCGCTGCCCGCCATGATCAAGGCCACCTGGATCAACGCCGACAGCGACACGATCAACTGGAGTGATCTCAGCGAGGACATCGTCTCCATCCCCTGGGATGCCAACACCAGCGTCGGCATGGGCATCGCCGACATCAGCATTGCCGCGCAGACGCTCAAGCTCGCCGACGGCACGGTGCTGCAGACGCCGCTGATCACCTGGAGCCAGTCGGTGCGCACGCCTTACCAAGAGGCGGTGCTCAAGGATCAGCCTTCGATCTATCTGCCGATGGCGAGCCTGGCCCCCGGGGAGACCAGCCTCAATCTCGGCACCGCCAGCCCCACCCTTTCCAGCACCTTCGCCTCCAGCCGTGGCCTGGAGTTCAACGTGCCCGGCGCCCTGCCGGTGGAGCAGACCACGGCCGTGCGCAACAGCGATGGCACCGGTGTGCTGAACACCAATCTCGGCAGCTTCGGCCAGTCGACTCTCGAGCTGCTCTCCCAGATCCCCATCGCCTCCCTGCCCACCCCATCCGCTCCGACTCCCGCGGATCCGCCGATCCCCTCTCTGCCCTATTCGATCGAGTTCTGGGTGCAGTTGCAGCCCGACTCCAATCCCGGCGGTGCCGGCCTGGTGGCGATGGGCCAGCCCTCCGCGGCCGCCGTGGGGGCGGCCAGCCTGCCGCAGGGCTGGCTGTTGCAGAGCTCTTTTGCGGTGCAGCGGATCAGTTATGACGATGCCGCCAGCCTGGGCCTGATCGATCCGTCTGAGGTGCCCGATGGGCAGGGCGATGCGCTCTACGGGTGGAGCTGGAGTCTGCAGGCCGATGGGGTCAACAGCACCGCCATGAACGGCAATGGCGGCAGCAATCTCTATGCCAATGCCGTCACCCTCTCCAACCTCAATGCCGGCGCGACTGTTGCTGGTGTCGATGCCTTTCTGGCCAGCTACGGCCTGACGGCGGCGCAGTTGAGCGGCCTCAACGGCATGCCGGCCAACACCATGGCGCTGGCTCCCAGCACCAGCCTGGTGTTCACGGATTTCATCGATCCGCAGAGCCAGCGGGCCACCTCCGCGCTCAACAGTGTGGCGATCGACCCCAGCACCACGCTGCTCAATCAGGGCTTCGTTTCGGCGGCTGATGCCGCCGCCAACGCCGGCCTCACCACGATGTTCAGCAGCCTCTGGCAGTACCAGCAGGCCACCGGTGAAGTGAAGGTCGCGTTCGGGACGGACCCCCGCACCGCCCAGCCGCAGGGCTCACCCGATCCGCTGAGCCCCGAGAACTACGCCGGCTATGAGCTCGGCTTCACCCTCTGGGGAGGTCCCGCCATCTCGGTGAACGGCAGCGGCCAGATCGTCTTCGACATCGGCAAGGACCTGGCGCTCACCTCGCCGCTCGACAAGGATCTGCGCGATGGCAGCTGGCGCTATGTGGCCGTCAGCTACGCCCCCAATTACGTCGAATACAGCTCCGAGGGCAGCACCGTGCAGGTGCCCACCAACAGCGGCACCGCCTCGCTGTTCATCGACGGCCAGCTCGTCAGCTCCAGCCCGGTGGCCGGCGGCTACCTGCCGTTCAGTGCCAACGGTCAGGCCCAGCTGCTGACCCATAACGCCGGCGGCGCCATCGATCACGTGGCCTTCTACGACGCGGCGATCAATGCGCTCGACCCCAACCCGCCCGGCTCCGATCTGTGGCCCAAGCTCACGGCCAAGGACGCTCTGGCGGAACTGGAGGCTCTGGGTGTCAACGCTCTGCCCGGCTCCCCCGACCCCGGCGAGATCCCCGGAGCCGTCACCGCCCACTGGCAGGCGCGCAACGTCAATCCCCTGGGGGCCCTCCAGGCCACTTACACCAGCAGCTACCGCCCCAGTGCCGACGGCACAACCTGGAGCTGGTCCGAGGCCAGCGGCCTCAATCCAGTGCTCGCTCCTGAACTCACCGTGCTCAGCGCCAGCCGCGGCGGGTCGCCCTCGGATGCCCTGACGCTCAATATCAGTGGCGACGACTGGGCGGACCTGCTGTCCAGCGCCAGCTCCAGCAGGGGGTTCAACCCCAGCGGTCAGGAGCTCCTCAGCGTCAGCGTCACCCTCACCGACAGCAACAGCGGCAGCCGCACGATCCAGCTCAGTGCCGAGCAGGTGCTGGTGGGTTCCCAGACGATCGCGGCGCTTCAGCCCCGTTCCACCGATCCGGCCAGCCGCAATGACCCCGCCGGCCCGCAGCTGCACTACACCGTGCTCAATGCGGCGCCGGAGTTGACGCTGCTGATCCCGCGGGCGGATCTGCCCTCGCCCGCCACCACCACAGCCAAGGTCCAGCTCAGTTTCCGCAGCCAGGACAGTGCCAGCCCGAGCGACGTCGTCGTCAGCACGGTCAACCCGCTCGCCTTCCAGCAGCTGGCTCTGGACGACCAGGCCGCCCAGACCGGCTTCGTGCCGCCCGACACCTTGCAGCAGCTGCGCGACAGCAACCAGGCCCTGGCTACCGCGGCGATCCTCGAGGCCGCGCCGCTGCAGCTCAAATATGTCGACAGCGGCCTGGTGTTCCGCAGCGAGGCCACCGCCGCCGCCGCCGCTGATCCGGCCAGTTCCGTGCCGGCCCAGAGTTTCGGTGCCTCTCAGGTGGCCGGTCGCTATCGCCTCGAAGCTGATGCGGACAGCCTTGAGCGCGGCTGGATCGCCATCGCCCGCACGATCAGCGCCGATGCGCCCTCGAATCTGAGCGGCCGGGTGTGGGTCAACTACACCGGTCAGCGGCCGGTGTTGCCTGGCGCCCCCGGCAATCCGCAGGTGGCGGTGGATCAGGCTCCCTCCACCTGGCTGAATGCGCTGGCGCGCTCCAATTTCGATGCGCAGACGCCCAACCTGCCGCTGCTCAACGACGGTCGCTACCGCAGCGACAGCGGCGGTCTGCTGATCCAGGCCGATGAAACCCTCGGGGTTGATGCCAATCTCGGCCAGGTGATGCTCAATGCCGATCTCGATGACGATGGCAACGAGGAGCTGATCATCGCTGCCCCGAATGCCTCCGGTGGTGGTCGCGTTTACATCATCTCCGGCGACTGGATCGCCGCCAATCTCAACAGCGATCCGCTCACTCTTGATCTCGCCAACCCCACGGCCTATGGACCGGATGTGGTGACGATCCTGCAGCCGGGAGCCAGCAGCAGCAATCCCCAGAATCCCGATACGGTCGATCGCGTCAGCTTCGCCAACTTCGGCTCGGCCATGGCTGTCGATCCGCTCAGCGGCAAGCTCTGGATCGGCGCACCGCAGTACGTGCGTGAACTGCCGCAGCGCGCCGATCAGACCGAGCTGGAGGCGCTGGTGGCGATCGGCGCGCTCTACAGCTTCGACTACCGCAGCCAGCGCAGTGCCACCAACCTGACGCTGGCTCCGGTGGTGCTCGGGGCTGCCGGATCGCAGACCGTGCCCGGCTCCGACGGCAATGCCCAGACCACCAGCTACTGGGGCGCCCAGCTCGGCACCGCACTGGCGATCAGCGTTGACGGTCAGCTGGCGGTGTCTGCACCGGGGATTCCCTCGGCGCAGGAGTTCTACGGCACCGATGAACTGATCCAGCAGAGCATTTCCGGCAAGGTTGATGCGTCGCAACGCAGCAACTGGGGCTCGCTCTACCGGGCTGCCTTCGCCGCCAAGCCGGACGAGGCCGGCTCCATCAGCCAGCTCAACGGCATGGATCGCAAGGCGTTGACGCGGGTCGACAGCAAGGCCTGGCAGCCGGGTTCCGACAACCTCAGGCGGCTGCGCACCTACATCGAAAACAACCCCGACATCACGATCGCCACGCCCACGCTGCTCTACAACCAGGCGCTGCAGACCGAGGCCGTCGGTGCTGTGTTCCTGCTCAATCAGGCCGAGAGCCTGAACCAGCTGGCCGCGGGGGGCAACGCCACGCAGCTGTGGGCCGAAGACGTCGCTGCCAGCGGCGGGGCCACCTTCTACGGCAGCAACATCCTCAACACCCTGGGGGACACGGGTTTCGGTGCGAGCCTCTGCTTCGCTGATCTGGCCAACCTCAACCGCGATCAGCTGGTGATCGGTGCTTCCAGCAGCAGCGGGACCGGCGCGGTGCTGGCGATCGACCCCGGCCGCTTCGTCAGCGGCAGTTCTGATCTGGCCATCGCCGATCAGCCCAACAGCTACATGGCCTATCAGGTGGCCTTCCTCAACCTGCTTGGGGCGCAGAATCTCGATCAGTTCGGCCGCCGCCTCGTCGCCCTCGGCGATGTCAACAACGATGTCAACAATGATGGCTACGGCGATGTGCTGGTCACCGCCCCCAACGGCCGCGGCGGGGCGGGTGCCGGGTATGTGATCTTCGGCTCCGATCAGCTGGTCGGTCCCGATGCATCCGCCCAGCTGCTGGGTTCGGTGGCACCGGGCTCGATCGGGGTGCTGCAGGGCCCGAACGGCGTGGTTCAGGCCTCGATTCTCGAGGAGATCGGCTACGGAACCGATGGCCAGTCCGGTGCCGGCGCCTATGGCAGCGGTGATGTGGATGGCGATGGCTATGCCGATGTGCTGCTGGGCTCCGGTGGCAACGGCAGCGCCTATGTCACCTGGGGCAAGCCGTTCCTTTCCGCCATCGACAATCTGGCCCTGGAGAAGCTTTCCAGCTCCAATGGGTTCCTGCTCGATGGCCTGGCCAGTAAAGAGCAGGGCAGCCTGCGCAGCGTCGGAGATTTCAATGCCGATGGGTATGGCGATTTCATCTCGATTCAGCGCGGTCCGGCACTCACCACGGTGCGGCTGGAGCTGGGGGCTGCCACCCAGGATCTGCTCGCCACCTATCCCTACAACTTCTACAGCTTCAGCGTCAGCAACGACACCGATGTCGTGCCGATTGGTGACAGCAACGGCGATGGCTTCTCCGACCTCGCCCTGTTCATCGACAAGACCTACAGCGCTGACAACCAGGGTGCGGGCAGCAGCACCGGCATTCTTTATGGCCGCAGCAGCGACAGGCTGCCGATCGGCAGTGGCTTCGGCCTGCTGGCTCCCGCCGGGGTGCCGCTGCCTGAGCGCAACGTGGAGGCTGGCCTCAGCGACGCCACCCCCGCGTTCCTGTCGGTGGGCACCACGATCTACAGCGTCGTCAAGGGTGTCGGCGACACCGACAGCGTCTGGTTCAACCAGAGCCGCGACGGCGGCAACAGCTGGGACAGCTGGACCAATCTCACCGATCTGCAGAGCGGTCTGCGCACCGCCAGCGGCCATGGGCCGGCCCTGGCCTGGCTCAACGGCCGCCTGGTGCTGGGTCTGCTCGATCCCCAGGGGCAGATCAGCCTCAGCAGCTGGGATCCCACCAGCCAGGACCTCGGCCGGTGGACGGCGCCATCACTGCCGCTGATCGACGGTCAACCGATCCGCTCCAGCCAGACCCCTCAAGTGGTGGCCAACGGGGCGAGCCTGGCCCTGCTCTGGGTGGATGCCAGCGGCGAACTGCGCAGCTCCATCAACACCGATCCGTTCAACGGCGGCAGCTGGCAACCGGCCCAGAGCCTGCAGGAGCGCCTCAGCGATGGCAGCAGGCGGGCGCTGCGGACGCTGACCGCCCCTTCGCTCGCCGACCTGGGCGACGGCCTGGTGGCGCTGGCGGTGGCGGAGGACGACCCGGCGACGGCCCCCGGCACGATCAGCCGCATCCGTGTGCTCACAGCCCTGCCCGACAGCCTGGACTGGGCCGAGGCTTCCCGCTTCGAAGCGCCCGGTTCACCGCTGGCCGGCGGGCCCAGCCTGGCCGCCACCGACACCGGCCTCGCCCTCACCTACGGCACGGCCGAGCGGGAGGTGGTGCTGCAGCGCCTCGATCTGATCGATCTCGATGGCACGTCGCGGAACACGGCCGATCCACTGGAGCCCCAGATCCAGCAGACCTGGCAGGCCACCACGCTCAGCGGCCTGAGCACGGCGTACGGCAGCGTGCCGCTGACGGTCAACGGCACCCTGCTGCTCGGCAATGTGCGCGATGGCGCCCGGAACAGCCAGATCTGGCTGAACGCCATTCCGGCTCCCCAGCGGCCTGCCAGCAGCGTCTGGATCGACAGCACCCTGCAGCTGAGCGACGGCAACGGCGGCTGGCTGGTGCGCCAGCAGGCCGGCTCGGACCATCCGGTCGCCTTCGGGGTGCTCGATCCCGCCTGGCAGAACCCGAATGACGGGTTCTCCCCATGGGCGCCCTCCTACGCCGAGCTCGATGGCGTGCTGTATGCGGCCGTGCGCGGCTGGAGCAGCGACGGCATCAACAAACAGCTCTACTGGAACCGCAGTTTCGACAACGGCCTCAGCTGGAACGACTGGCAGCAGCTGCCCGGTGGGATGACCTCCGACCGGCCGCCGACGATCGCCGCCTACGACGGCACGCTGTATCTCGTCTACATCGGCCAGGACAGCTCCCAGACCCTCAATCTCACCAGGCTGGACAGCGCCGACGACAACCGCTGGGCCGATCAGATCCCTGTGCGTGCCGGCATCAGCGGTGCCTCCAACCAGACCGCCGAATTCGCCACCCTGCTCAACGAGGGAGAGCGACTGGCGCTCTATTACGTCGGCTCCGGCAGGAACCAGCTGTACAGCACCAGCTCCACCGACCCCTACAGCACTGGCAGGTTCACCACCTCCACGCTGATCAAGTACAACAACAACAACGACATTCAGACGGCCTCCGGACCCTTGGCCGCCGCAAGGCTCGACGGGAAAACCTATCTGGCCTACCAGGGCGGGACATACCAGAGCGGAAACAACCTGCCGGGGAAGCAAAACCAGATCTTCCTCACCACCGGCAGCGCCGACGACACCGACTGGACCCTGATCAGCGGCGTGCCACAGCCCGGCAGCGCCAGCCATACCGGTGTCGGCCTCGCAGCCAACAGCGATGGCCTGGTGCTCAGCTTCAGCGATGTGGTCGACGGCAGCAACGTCGTCTCCCTCCAGCAGGGTTCGGGCTCCGGCGGCAGCTGGAGTTTCGCGCCGTACACCGTGCTGGAGACGCCCGAGGACAGCGTTCCCCGCAACGACGGGGCCAACAGTCTCTACGCCCAGCTCGGCAGCGACCGGGTGCTGGTGGCGACGATCGACTCCAGCGCCAACGAGGCGATCAACAGTGCCTGGGCTCAGCCGCTGCCTCCCTCGCTGGTGCTCAGCCGCGAGCAGACCCGCTCGACGCTCACCCCGGTGGGCGACCTCACCGGTGATGGTCTGGCCGACATGCTGATCACGGCCAACAACGTGGTGCAGCAGGGCACCGGCGGCGCCAGGCCCCAGCTGCAGACGGGGGTGCGCCTGGTGAGCGGAGCCATCAGCGGCGAGGCCTTCAGTGCCGCCAACGCCAACGGCCAATCCGCCACTCAGCAGACCCTGCAGCTGGCACCGGCCTTCGCGCTCAATGCCGATCCGGCCAGCACCGCCCCCACCGCCGCCGGGGCCAGCGGCGGTCTGCCTCAGCTCACCGTTGCTGCCACTGCCTTCGGCCGGCGCACCGGCCTCAGCACCCTGCCCGCCAACCAGAGCCTGGCCAGCTTCAGCGCCTCCGCCGCCGTTCCGAGCTCGCTGAACCAGCTGTTTCAGGGCGCCGCAACGACGCTGACGGAGCAACCCGCGCCGCTGCTGTGGGGCAAAACCGCGCTGCGTTCCAGCCGCTTCGGCGATCTCAACGGCGATGGCCGGCCCGACCTGCTGGCCGCCGATGGCCTCGCGCGCTTCCAGAGCGCCGATGGCGCCCTCGATTACACGGTCTGGGACATCCGCGCCGCCGGTGACGCCAACGGCAACGGCGTCGACGACGTGCTGCTGGCCCTGGTGCCTCAGGGTCCTGCCTATCGACCCAATGCCGATGGCAGCCCCTCGTTCATCCAGCCGGTGCTGGTTGACGGCTCGCTGTTCGAGGTGGATCCCGCCACGGATACCTTCTCGCTCGATCGGTTGCGGGCGCCGCTGAATCCCGACACCCAGGCCGAGGTGTTCGATCTCAACAGCACCAGCAGCAAGGACTACCTGCCGCCGCTGCAGGCCTGGATCGATCCGATTCTGGGCTTCGAGCCCGGCACGCTCACGGGGGCATCGGTGGGGGCCGGCGGCCAGCCCACGGCCAATTCCTCGGGTGCTCCGCAGGCGGTGATCGATGAACTTGGCAATGAATTTCTCATCTACACCACCAGCGGCAGCGTCGGGTCCACCCTGGCCGACACGCTTTGGATCAGCTATCGCCAAGCCGACAACAGCTGGGCCAGCTGCCAGATTCCCCTCGGCGGCCGCACGATCTCGGCGGTCACTCCGTCGGCGGTGTTCTACGGCGACCGCTTGTTCGTGGCGTACGCCGATCAGAACGGTGGCGTGCGGCTGTCCTACACCGATCCCCTGACGCCCGGCAGCGACCCGAGCCAGTGGACCTGGCAGGAGAGTTACGCCGTAAGTGTCAACGGCACTGCTGCCACCACGCTGATCAGCCCGACGCTGGTGGTGAATCACGGCGTGCTGACCCTCATTTACCCGGCGACGCCCAAGTCGGGAAGCCCCGGCATCTTGCTGGCCTCCAGCAACAACCCGGAAGCCGGTGCCCTGAGCGGCTGGGGATCCAGCTTCGATGCCACGGCGAATCGTTTCCGCGGCCCTGCCGCTGTGCTGCAGGTGCAGGCTCCAGGCGGTCAGGCCCAGGCCGCCGCCAGTCAAGGTCCCGTCGCTGCCACGGTGTTTCAGGGGAAGACCGTGCTGGCCTACGAGAGCGCGACACCGGGTGTCAGCGGCGTGGTGCTGGCCACCGAACCGCTCGGCGACCTCCCCTCTGGCGCTGCCGTCTATGCCCTCAAGAGCACCGGCGTCGCCAATGGCGATGTCAATGGCGTCAGCCTGGCGACGGATCAGGCGCTGCTCTACCTGGCCCACACTGAAAACAAGTCGTCGAGCTCAACGACTGCAGACGGCGGCGCCACGGTCACCACGTATTTCTCCACGGCCTATCTGACGGCTCTGACCCCAGGTCGGAATTTCGGACCGGACTCGGCGGACTGGAACGTGCAGGCCACCCATGCGGTCGGCGGCGTGGGGCAGCTGCCCAGTTATGAGAATGAGAACACCAATAAGAACAAATATGTTTTCAACCAGAGTTATGCCTTCCCTTCCATTTTCGGGCTGTCGATGCGAAAGGGGAGCCTCTCGGGCGCCTGGCTCCAAGGATTTTATGGCGCGCCAATCCGGTCGGCCGACCTCGACACCGCGATCACGGCCCCCGCGCAGGTGTCGCTGGCGGGCTACTCGATCGATGGCGGCAGCGACATCAATGGCGACGGCTTCAGCGATCTGCTGGTCTCCGATCCCAGCGATCCCAGCCGTGCCGTTGACAATCAGTACGCCCTGTTCGGCGGCGACTGGCTGAACATCGCCACCAAGGTGGGCACTACCGGCGACGACGTGATCGACGGCACGCCGCTTGCCGATGTGATCTACACCCTCTCCGGCAGCGATGACGTGCGCAGCAATGGCGGCCGGGATGTGATTCTCAGCGCCGATGGCGACGACCGGGTGGCGATTGCCGACAATCGTTTCCTGCGCATCGACACCGGCGCTGGTTTCGATCAGCTGCTGCTCGAGGGGCTGCTGGGTCAGGCCTATGACTTCCGCCTCAATGTGCCCGATCCCGAATACTTCGCCGGCACCAGGCTGCAGAACGTTGAGCTGATCGATTCGCGCGATTACGGCGCCAACACCCTGATCGTCGATGCCGCGGCGGTCACGGCCTTCAATCCCAACCGCTTCCTGTTCCTGACGCCCGATGCCAGTGACCAGATCTGGCTCACCAGCGACTTCCAGCGCAACAGCCAGTTCGACACCCGCTTTGCCGGGCTGCTCTGGAATGCCTTCACCGCCTCACCAGGCACGGTAACGCCAAGCCAGGCCAACCCGGCGGTGGTCTATCTGCTCAACCCCGAGCCGCTGAACCCCGACTGGCTGAATGCTGATGCCAGCGGCCCATCCGCCCCGGGCCTGCACATCCAGATGCCCGGTGCCGCCATGCCGGTCGTCGCCCGCAATGCCGCGCTCGCCGCCCGCACGGCCGAGGCGCCTGCCGAGGGGGCGGCCCCGACAGCCAGAGAGGGCATCACCACCCGCTTCGGTCGCGGGCTGGCGGTGACGGCGCTCAGCGGCTCCAGCCGCGATGGCTTCAGTGCCTTCCGGCTCTCCCGTCAGGACGCCGCCAGCCGGCAGGTGGTGACCTACGCCACCACCCCGGAGAACAGTCGCGCCAGGCTCGGCGCCGAGGTGCTGCACGCCGCCGGTGTGGTGGTGTTCGAGCCCGGTGAGCTGGAGAAGATGGTGCTGGTGCCCTGGGTGGCCGGCGCCTTCGTCGACAGCCGCGGCAGTTCGCTGTCGCTCGATCTGCGCGAGCTGTCCCCGCGGGACCAGCAGGAGCTGCACGTGCTGCTCGACGCGCTCCCCGATCCCGACAGCGGCGAGCGTCCCGTGTTCTCCGGCGTCGTGTTCGAGACCGATCCGCTGAGCGAGCGCTCCCGCATCCGCCTGCGCGCCGACACCAACACGCCCGGAGGCAGCGACCTGAAGCTGCGCGTCGGCATTCGTCCCACGGCCGATGCCCTCGCCCCCTCCGCCAGTCAGGTGGTGGAGCTGCGCGACTTCAACCCCCAGGCCAGCTTCACCCTGCCGCTGGATTCGCTGCAGCATCTGCCGCTGGATCACGACGCACGTCGCAACGCTCAGGTCAGCGCCACCCTGGAGCTCGATCTCAACGCCGCCGCTGATCGGGCGCGGGTGTCGCTGCTGGGGCCCCAGCTGGTCGCCCCCACCACGATCGAGCGGATCGGCGCTCAGCAGCTGCGCTTCCTGCAGGATGCCCCTCTCACCAACTGGCGCTCCGACAGCGGTGCGGGCCTGGTGACCTTCGCGCTGACGGCCGGTGAGACCCGCCGCGTCCTTCTGGAGGATGCCCGCGGCGGCACCCCTGGCAGTCTCAATGCGGCCCGGGTGAACGATCCCGACGCGGTCACGGGCTGGCGCTCGACCGAGGGCCTGGCCGTCGGCAGCCGCGCGGCCAGCCTCGTCGCGGATCTCAGCGGCCAGGTCTGGACCCCGACCGCCAGCCGGGATGGGGTCGAGCTGGCGCTGCGCAGCCTCAGCGTCAACGGCAGCCAGGTCACCGCCAGCTTCGAGGACGGCGTCACCGGGGTGTTCTGGCAGGGCACCGGCACGCCCCCGAGCACCCTCCCGGTGGCGGCCTCGCTGGAGGTGTCGCGGCTGGCGGCGTTCGACAACGGCATCGCCTTCTACAACGTCGACGACATCACCGGCCGCGTCGATGGGCTCGCTCCGGAGGACGCCGGCTACCTGCCGCTCGCCTTGCGGCGCGCCGAGGCCCAGGGGCTGTTGCTCAGCGCCGAGCAGCTGCCGGCCTTCGGTGAGACGGCGCTGCTGCGCTCGCTGCCGTTCAATGCCCTGGAGCGCTACGGCGTGCTGCTGCTCCCCGATGGCGATCCCAGCCGCATGGTGTCCTCCTTCGCCGCCGCCAATCCAGGTGGCGTCGCCCAGATGATCAGCCTCAGCCGCAGCGACGAGGCTGTGGTGCTCGGGATCGAGGACGTGGTGGGCGGCAGCAGCGACCAGGATTTCAACGACATGACCCTGACCCTCAGGAACGTGAACCTGCCGCTGTTCTGAGTCGGGCCGGGCCAGTGGCTTCGGCTGCCATGGACCGTTCTCAGTCCGCTGCTTCCGATGCTGGGGGGCTGCTCTCTCCTGCCGCTCGCAGGCGGTGGGGGAGCCTCAGCATCAGCCCATGCATCAGGCCGCTCTGCAGCAGCAGGTTGATCAGCACC
>CAYNGR010000043.1:0-1503 GCA_964396755.1 uncultured Cyanobium sp.
GCTGATGCGGTGCAGCCCTACCGCCTCGATGTGATCAGCCTGGTGCCGGAGGCGTTCGCGCCGCTGCACGGGCTGGGGGTGATCGGCCGGGCCCTGCGGGCCGGCATCGCCGCGGTGCATCTGCACAACCCGCGCGATTACGCCACCGATCGCTACCGCAAGGTCGATGACCTGCCCTATGGCGGCGGCGCCGGCATGGTGCTCAAGCCCGAGCCGGTGTTCGCCGCCTTCGAGGCGGTGCCCGTGCGGCCGCGGCGGCGCGTGCTGCTGATGACCCCCCAGGGCCGGCCGCTGCATCAGCGCGATCTGCAGCGCTGGGCCAGCGAGCACGACCAGCTGCTGCTGCTCTGCGGCCACTACGAGGGCTTCGATGAGCGCATCCGCAGCCTGGCCGATGAGGAGGTGTCGCTGGGCGATTTCGTGCTCACCGGCGGCGAACTGCCGGCGATGGTGATCATCAACGGCGTGGTGCGGCTGCTGCCCGGCACCGTCGGCACCGCCGAATCGCTCGAGCAGGAGAGCCACAGCGACCTGCTGCTCGAACATCCCCACTACACGCGCCCGCCCGAGTTCCGTGGCATGGCGGTGCCCGAGGTGCTGCGCAGCGGCGACCACGGCGCCATCGCCCGCTGGCGCCTCGAGCAGCAGCGGCAGCGCACCCTGGAGCGTCGCCCCGACCTGCATGCCCAGTGGCTGCAGCGGCAGCAGGGATCGGCTGGCGGGGACACGCCAGCCAGGCCGGCGGAGCGGGCGCACGGCCCCTGACAGGCCGGACCCCTGGGCTGCCGACTGGCCTGCGCAGGCGCAGCGGCTCCTGTCCTGGCTTGCAGCACGCCTGGGCCGGGCATTGGTGGCAAGCACGCGCCGCGGGCCCGACGTTGGCATCAGCAGTCATGGCGCCACCACTGGCCCGTAGATGCCTGCGGGGTCGTGCGACCTGACGCCGCCGTTCTCAGCCTTCGCGGCTGCTCAGCAGGCCATCGCTGATCGATTCCCAGTGGACAGTGGGCAGTGGGTGGGCAGTGGGCCGCAGCCGCGGCTCAGCCGGCTGAGGCGACCTAGCGGTAGTACACCCAGGCCGGATTGCCGTTGTCATCCTGAAGGATGATCTTGTCGTCTCCGAAATAGCGGAGCACGCTGGTGCCGTCGTAGTAGTCGTTGCGGAACAGGCTGCCCGGGGCCGTGGATCGCCCCGTGTAGGTGATCGTCTTGGTGCTCTCCCGTGGCGAGGCCATCGTGATCGCGATGCTCACCGTTCCGGCCTGGTTGTCCACCCGGACGCAATAGCTGCCTGAACCGCTCGCCTCCCGATGGCAGTCGGCCGGTGGCATCGCCTGGCTGGTGGCAGGCGGCGCGAGCAGCACCGATGCCATGCCGATCACAACGGCCCCGCACAGGCTGGTGCGAATCAGGCCCAGGTCGATGAGTCTGCTGCGCAGCGATTGCAGGATCCAGGCCCGTGCCCTGATCGCCTGGATGGTGTCGGGCATGCCGCTGTCGATG
>CAYNGR010000043.1:1603-18696 GCA_964396755.1 uncultured Cyanobium sp.
CCAGTGTTGAGTGAAAACCCGGTCTTCCGTGACAGCCCAGTCTTCAGTGACAGCCCAGTCTTCCGTGACAGCCCAGTCTTCAGTGACAGCCAAGTACCGACCGACTGACCGACCAGTCCTGACGTGCTGACCGGTTCTGACAGACAGGCCAGGCTGGATGGCTGACCGGTTCTGATGGCCAGGCCAGGCTGGACGGGACCCGGGGCGATCCGCCCACCCTGCTGCGATGTTGCTCACCACCACCGAGGGCCTGGAGGGCCGGCCGATCCGCCGCTACCTGGGGCTGGTGCATGGCGAAACCATCCTCGGCGCCAACCTGTTCCGCGATCTGCTGGCCTCGATCCGCGATCTGGTCGGCGGCCGGGCCCGCGCCTACGAACGGGCGCTGCAGCAGGCGCGCCAGCTGGCCCTCGATGAGCTGTCCCATCGGGCCCGCCTGCTGGATGCCGACGCGGTGGTGGGGGTGCGCATCGACATCGAGGTGCTGGGCCAGGGCGGCATGCTGCTGGCCACGGCCAGCGGCACGGCCGTGCAGCTCGAGGACTCCCCCGAGAGGGCACGCCCAGCCGCGCCACCCCCGCCGCCGCCCGGGCTCCCCAGGCCCCGCGCCACCGGGATCTAGGGTCCCAGGCCAGCTCTCCCCGGCATCTTCTGATGCAGCTCCGCATCGGCAACGGCTACGACATCCACCGGCTGGTGCCGGGCCGGCCGCTGATCCTCGGAGGCCAGACCCTGCAGCATCCCGATGGGCTCGGCCTCGATGGCCACAGCGACGCCGACGTGTTGGTGCATGCCCTGATGGATGCCCTGCTCGGTGCCCTGTCGCTGGGGGACATCGGCAAGTACTTCCCGCCGGACGATGCCCGCTGGAAGGGCGCCGACAGCCTGGTGCTGCTCGAGCAGGTGGTGGCGCTGATCCAGGAGCGCGGCTGGCAGGTGGTCAACATCGACACGGTCGTCGTGGCGGAGCGCCCCAAGCTGCGGCCCCACATCGAGGCGATGCGTGCCGCCATCGCCGCCCGCATGGGCCTCGACCCTGAACAGGTGGGCGTCAAGGCCACCACCAACGAGAAGCTGGGCCCCACCGGACGCGAGGAGGGCATCGCCTGCCACGCCGTGGCGTTGTTGCAGCGCGATTGAGCCGGCGACGGAGATGCCGGTGCCATCGGGCTGTGTCCCCAGGCCAGCTCGGCTCGGGCCCTGGAGCCACCTGTCGCCGCCAGCTCTGCTGCTGGTGCCGGCGCCATCCCACCTGGGCGGTGCCGGGGCCTGAAACCCCGCCGGGGGCGCAGCCAGGCCGCCGGCCGCTGAGCCTGCCCTCGCCTGCTGCTGCGCGCCGGCCTCAGTCCGCGCAGATCACGGAGCTCATCTGCTCGCTGGCCCCGAAGCAGCGGGCGTTGATGCGCGTCCAGCCGCCCAGACCGACGTAGCCGTCCTGCCATTGGATGGTGAGCACCCTGCCGGAGCCGTCGCGGTTGACCACACACGCGACCCGGTCCACCACCTGACCACCCGAGCTGCTGGTGCAGGTGGTGCTCTCCTGGGCTGTGGCCGACGATCCC
Source organism: uncultured Cyanobium sp. (assembly GCA_964396755.1). GTDB lineage: Bacteria > Cyanobacteriota > Cyanobacteriia > PCC-6307 > Cyanobiaceae > Cyanobium. The sequence continues at coordinate 3,166 of CAYNGR010000043.1, forward strand.
AGGCCTCCCGCCAGCATCGCCAGCAGGACAGCGAGGCTGGTTCCCTTCATGGCTGGTGAACGGGCAAGCCACCACTCTCTCAGCCGCCTGATCGCCCGATCACCCGTCGAGCGCCCCGGCCGCAGGCGGTCGCGATCGTCGCCGCCTGGCGATCGGATGCCGAAGCGCATGGTCGGCCGCGGCTGCTCGCCCAGTGCCGCGGCGCGACAGCCATCCGGCCGGCCTGCCTAGCTTTGGCGGCTTCGGAGCGCGCCAGCCCCGGCGTGGCCCTGAGCCTGTGTCCCCCCGTTCTATGGATCTGAACCGCCAGCGCCAGCTCCTCGACGCGCCCGGCATCCCCGAGATCGATGGCGAGCTCGCCAGCCGGGCCGGCCGCGACGGCCAGGTGCAGGTCGAGGTGATCGAGCACCTGCGCGTGCTGGTGCCGGCGGCGGCGCGCCAGGCCTGGCTGGAGGCCGAGCAGGCCAGCTGGGAGCCCTGGCTGCAGCGCCAGCCGGGCTATCTCGGCCGCGAGCTGCACTGGGATGGCGAGCGCCAGGAGGGGCAGCTGCTGATCCGCTGGGCCAGCCGCGAGCAGTGGATTGCCATCCCCCGCGACGAGATCGATCAGGTGCAGGCGCAGTTCGAGCAGCTCGCCCACGACGCCCTTGAGCGCCTCGGGGTGCTGCCGCAGCCGCTGCCCTCGCCACTCTCCTCCCTGACCCCGTCTTCCCAGATCCAGTCCGGCCCGCTCCAGTCCGGCCCGCCCGCCACGGCCGCGGCTCCCGCCAACCCCTTTCCGCTCGTCTACAGCGGTGAGCTGTCGCCTGACGCCACCAGCGCGGCCTGATCGTGAGCCGCTCCGACGTGTCCCCGCTTCCCGGCGATCCCGGCGCCATTCTCGATCTGGACCGCCGCCGCCGCCTCGGCATGGTGGAGGCGGTCTGGGGCGAACACAAGAGCGCCGCCCAGATCATCCCGATCGCCCAGAAGATGCTCTCGGCTGCCGAGACGGTGCTGGTGACACGGGTGGCGCCGGACAAGGCCGCGGCGGTGCTCGCGGCCCTGCCCCCGGGCGCCCTCGACTACCACCCGGCCGCCGCCTGTCTGGCCAGCCCCCTGCCTGAGGCCCTGCCGGAGCGTGGCCCGGTGATGGTGCTCGGGGGAGGCAGCAGCGATCTGACCGTGGCCAGCGAGGCGCTGCTGTCGCTGCGCTGCCATCGGGTGCCCGCCGAGCTGCTGTTGGATGTGGGCGTGGCCGGCCTGCAGCGGCTGCTGGGCCGGCTCGATCAGCTGCGCTCGGCCCGGGTGCTGATCGCCTGCGCCGGTATGGAGGGGGCCCTGCCCACGGTGCTGGCGGGCCTGCTGCCCCAGCCCGTGATCGCCGTGCCGGTGTCGGTGGGCTACGGCGTGAGCGCCGGTGGCGTGGCGGCCCTGCACGGCATGCTCGCCAGCTGCGCGCCGGGCCTGGTGGTGGTCAACATCGACAACGGCTACGGCGCCGCGATGGCGGCGCTGCGGATCCTGGCGGCGCAGGCCTGAGCTGCCAGGGGGCGTGGGCGGTGTTGCTGGTGCCATGGGTGCGCCGCTGCCGCGGCCTGGTCTCCCGGCCCGTCTGCGACTGCCGAGGTGAGCCCTGCCCTGCCGGCGCGCGCTGGCTGCCGCGCCGCCGCACCCCGCTGCCCTGAGCTGAGGTGCAGCGATGGCCGCTTGCAGCGTGGCCTGTCAGGGATGCGGGCCGGCAGGCCGCTCGGCTGTCGACGGGTCAGCGGCGCTGTCTGCGGGCAGCTCCAGCAGCTGCTGCAGCCACAGTTGCAGCGAGCGCGGCAGCAGGCCCTGGCGCTGCCGCTCCATCGCCTCGAGCAGGACGGGGGTGTTCACCCACTGGATGCTCCGAGCGGCCACGGCAGGCGTGCAGCTGGCGGCAGTGTCACCAGCGGATCCGGCCGCGGCAAGGGTGAGCGCTGTCGCTGCGGCGACCACGCCAGCCGCCGCTGCCCGGATCGGCCGGCCCGCCGGGCATCTCGGACGGCTGGCCGATGCCGGCGCTGTCCACTGCCCGGCGCTGCGCCCAGATCCGGTTCAGGCCGGCGGAATCGCCCTGAGGCGAAACCGGGTGGCGTCAGGGGCGGCGCGGCATGGCAGGCGGCCCGACCCGTCACCCGCTGCAGGCAGGCCATCGACCGTGCGCAGCCCCAGGCAGGTGCTGGCCGGAGATCGATCCGGTTGCCGCCGGCAGGACTGGCGCTGGGGGGGGTGGCACTTGCTGGGCCGACAGCGGTGCAGCCGAGGCCCGCGGGCTCAGAGGTGCTGCAGATCGGGGTAGGCGGTGATCAGCTCCTCGCTGCTGAGCACCTCGCCGGCACCCTCCGGCTGCCAGATCACCTCGATGGCCAGCAGCTCGTCGGAACTGACGGCGCCGAGGCGCTGCAGGCTGTCGCGCAGGTTGTCGGCCGTGTCGGCTCCCTTGAGCGGCAGGCGGCTGCGGCTGGCCACCAGCAGCGTCACGGCGATGAAGTCGCTGGTGGCATCGCTGGCCCCCACGGCGCCGCTGCTGTCCGAGGAGCGGCGGCCGCCGACGTTGGCGGTCAGCTCACGCCGCAGCTTGCTGCGCTCCTGCATCGACAGGCGGTTGAACGTGGATTCGGCCGAGGCGAACGGCACCTGGCCCACCTCGGCGTTGGCATAGACCCACAGCTCCGGCTGACGCAGCAGCGACAGGGTGGTTTCCTGCAGCACCTGCTGCAGACCGCTGCTGCTGGAGGTGTCGGCGCTGCCAGCCAGGCGGCGCAGGTCCTCCTGCACGGCTCGGGCGCTGGCCAGCAGACCGATCTGCAGCTGGGCGATGGCCACGGGGCCGTCGGCCGGGGCGCCGTAGTCGTCACCACGGCCGGCCGGCAGCGACGTGCCGCCGCCACCGCCGCGGATGGCGTTGAGCAGCAGGCCCACCACCGCCATCACCACCAGGAAGCCGAACAGGCCGCCGCCGAAGCCGAAGATCGGCAGGATGAACGGGAAGCCCAGGCCGCCGCCGCCGAAGCCTCCGCCGTAACCGCCGCGGTAGCCGCCGCTGTAGCCACCCCGGTAACCGCCGCCGCCGCCATAGCTGCGCGGCATCGAGGGAGCCGAGCGGAAACTGCCGCCGCCGATGCGGCCGCCGCTGGCGGCATCCGCCGGCTGGGGGGAGAACAGCAGCAGTCCCGCGGCCAGCAGGGGCAGCACCAGCAGGCTGAGCGAGCGGCGCAGCCCGGGAGAGGCCAGAGAGCGGCGCGGCGCGGGGGTGGCCATGAATGGAGGCTGGAGTGGGCTGAAATCTAGGAACCGCCCCCCACGATGGTGACCACCTCCAGCACGTCGGATTCCCCCACGGGCTGCTGCGGCCAGCGCTGGCGAGGCAGGATCTTGCCGTTGAACTCGACCACCACCAGCTGCGGGCGGTATCCGAGCGCTTCGAGCACCTGCGGCAACATCAGGCCTGCCGGGCAGAGCCGCGCCTCGCCGTTGACCGTCAGGGTGATCGTCGCGTCGCCGCTGGATGGGCCGGTCGCCGCGAGGCCTGCCGCGCTGGGCTGAGGGCTGGCTGTGTCCTCCGCTGTGCCGCTCTGCTGCTCCATTCCCTCAGCGGCGCCCGGCGCCCGCGTGTCCTGTCGCTGATCGTGGCCGATCGGGGGGCTGCGGCGCTGCGGCAACGCCAGGACGCCCTCCGGGAGATGGGCAGCCTCCCTTACGCCGCGGTCGTGGCGGCCTGCGCCAGGCCGGCCAGCAGCTCCCTGCTGGCCGCGGCCGGATCGGCGGCGTCGGTGATCGCCCGCACCACCGCCACGCGGCTGGCGCCCGCCTCCAGGACAGGGGCCAGGCTGGAGGACTCGATGCCGCCGATGGCAAACCAGGGGATGCGGGACTCCGCGGCGGCCTGGCGCACGTAGGCGAGCCCCACCGGCGTGCGGCCCGGCTTGGTGGGCGTGGCGTTCACCGGCCCCACCCCGACGTAGTCACAGCCGTCCTGCATCGCCTGGCGCAGCTGCTCGATCGCATGGGTGCTGCGGCCGATCAGTCGCTGCTGACCCAGCAGCCGGCGGGCCAGCTGCGGCGGCAGATCGTCCTGGCCCAGATGCACCCCGTCGGCATCCACCGCCAGGGCCAGATCGATGCGGTCGTTGACGATGAACAGCGCGCCGTGCTCACGGCACAGCTGGCGCAGGGCCTGGGCCTCCTCCAGCCGGCTGCGGTCGACCGCCTCCTTGGACCGGTACTGCACCAGGCGCACCCCCGCCGCCAGCGCCTCCGCCACCACCCGCTGCAGATCCGGCACCGGCCGGGTGATCAGGTACAGCCGGCACTGCTGCAGCCGCGCCCGCCGCTCGGCCCCTGCCGCGTCCTGGGGCATGGCTTCGCTCGTCGCGCTCTGGCGTTGGGCATCGGCCCGCAGCAGCTCCACTTCCAGGTCGTAGAGGGAGTAGCGGATCGCTGCCGCCTCCGCCGCCAGCTGCCCATCCTCCAGGCGGCCGAATTCCTCCAGCACCCGCAGCGCCTCCTGCACCCGGCCGGCATTGGCCGCCAGCACCTGCGCGGGCGCCAGGCGTTCCAGCTGGGCCGGGTGGCCCAGTCCGGCGCCTCCGTCGCCGGCGGTGTCGCGCTCGAGCTTGTAGCGGCTGTGGTGCAGCCGGCCCAGCCGCTGGCGCAGATCCTTGCAGCGGCTCACCAGATCGGTGCGATCCAGGGCGAAGCGGCTCCAGTCCTCCAGCACCCGCAGGCCCTCGCGGGCCCGATCGAGATTGGCGTCGAGCAGCCGGCGGATCGAGGCGATGTCATGGCCTGCTGCCCCGTCACGGCCCGCTGCGACGCTGCTGCCGGCGTCGGGATGCGCTGCGGCGGCAGGCGTGGCTGGGGAGCTCGGAAACGCGGCGGACACGGGGCCAGGCGGCTGGAAGGTGCTCCCACCCTCGCGCGCCGCCGCCGCGGTCGCGCCCCAGTCGCCCTGGCCCGGCCCGTCGTGCATTGGTTGCTGTCGCACGCCCCTCGCTGACGCTCCTCGTTGCCTTCCCGCGCGCCCGGGTCCCGCCCACGGGGCCCCATCGCCGCGTCCGGTGGCCCCAATCGCGCCCTGGCCCCGGCTGCGGCGAAAGGGTCGCTGGGCGCACCAGTGCATCAGGCTTCACTGATTAGGGTGGCGCGGACTGAGACGCAGCGATGGCCTCCAACCCCAACGGCTCTGACAATCCGATGCTGGTGCTGGTCTCCGGCATCCTGCTGATGGGAGGCATCGCCGCCTTCATCGGCTGGGGCCTCACCCACGCCTACCCCAGCGCCTGAGCCCAGCGCCGGCCCGGCGACGCTGGCGGCCGGCCCTCAGCCGTTGAGTTCCGCCTGCAGCGACGCCTCCGACGGCACGGCGTCGGGCACCGCCAGCCCCGGCGCGGCAGCCGCCGGAGCCCTGGTCGCCAGCAGCTGTCGTGCCTCACTCGCGTCAGCGCCGATGCGGGCGCTGAGCTCCTCCAGCGAAGCGAAGCGGCACTGACGCCGCAGCAGCCGCACCGGCTCCACCGTCAGGCAGGCGCCACTGAGATCCAGCCCTGTGGTTGCGCCCGTCTCGAGCAGATGCACCTCCACCGCCGAGGGTGAGTCCGGATCAACCGTCGGCTGGGGACCGAGATTCATCACCGCCGGCAGCGCTCCAGCCGGCAACGCTCCCTCCTGCAACCCTCCCGCCTGCTCATCCGTGTCGCGGCCAGGGGCGGGGTGGCACCAGGCCCAGCAGGCGTACACCCCTTCCTGCGGCAGGAACTTGCGGCCGTCGATGCGCAGGTTGGCGGTGGGCCAGCCCAGGCCGCGGCCCAGGCCCCGGCCGCGCACCACCCGGCCGCTGAACCGGTAGGGACGCTGCAGCAGTCGCTGCGCCTCATCGATGGCGCCGGCGGCCAGGGCGCGGCGGATGCGGCTGCTGCTCACCCGCTCACCATCGACATGCAGCATCGGCAGCACCGTGACTGCGATGCCGTGGCGGGCCCCCAGCCGGGCCAGATCGCCCACATCGCCGCGGCGGCCGGCGCCGAAGCGGAAGTTGTCACCCACCGCCACCTGGCGGGCCTGCAGGCTGCCGGCCAGCACCTGCTCGACGAAGGCCTCCGGGCTCAGCGCCGCCAGCTGCGCATCGAACGGCACCAGCACCAGCTGGCGCACGCCCAGTGGTTCCAGCAGCTCCAGCTTCTCGGCCGGAAGGTCCAGCCGCAGCCGCGTCTCGCCGTGCAGCACCTCGCGCGGATGGGGCCAGAAGCTCACCACCGTCGGCACTGGCCTGCCTTGATCCGGCTTGCCTGGATCCGGCTCACCCCGATCGGCGGTGATCGCCGCGATCACGCGCCGGTGGCCCTGATGCAGGCCATCGAAACTTCCCAGGGCGATGGCGGTGGGACGCTGAGCGTGCTGGGGATCGTGCAGCGGAATCAACGACGCGGGCCTCGCCTGGCCGATCCTCCCATGGCAAGTTTGGAGCGCCGGACGGCAGCCGGTCTCCCCCACCCCTCCCCCGCATGGTCGACCGACTGGATCTGCAGCTGATCGCCGCCGCCCTGCGTCGCCTCGGCTGGGTGCGCTTCTGGGCCCAGCTGGTGCTGGCGGTGGTGGTGGTTGGCGTGCTGCTGTTCAACAACATCGGCGGCCGTCTGGCCGCCAATTCGGCGCGGGCCCTCGGTCTGGGGCCAGGCATCTCGCTGACCACGCTGTCCTTCCTGCTGCTGCTCTGGTGCCTCTGGCAGAGCTGGCTGATCGTGCGCTGCGGCCGCGCCCTGGCCAGTCCGGTGCGCCCCGGCAAGGGCGAGACCTCGCGGCTGATCAAGCGGGGCCTGCTGGCCGATCTGGTGGGCATCACCCTGGCGGTGATCGGCTACCAGGCGATGGCCGGCAGCCTGTTCGTGCAGGCCTCCCAGCAGGTGCCGGGCTTCTTCGGTGCCCAGATCCAGCAGGCTCCCGGCGCCGCCGGTCGGGTCATCGGTCTGCCGATCACCTCGATCGAGATGCTCTCGGTGCTGGGCAACACCCAGGTGCTGTTCGCCCATCTGATCGGCCTGTGGGTGAGCCTCTGGCTGCTGCAGCGGGTGCACAAGCGCGCCTGAGGCCCTGGTCAGGCGGCCCCGCTGAGGCCTGCCGCCGCCGGCAGCTTGTCGCTGGGGCCTCGCCAGAACAGCTCCGGCTGCAGCGGTGACAGCGAGGCGCCGCCCGCCTCGATCCAGGCCACGTCCACCGGCCAGTCCTGCGGGCCAGAGACGGTCGCCTCCAGATCGTTCACCACCTCGCCGGCAAGCCAGTAGTAGGTGCGGCCGCGCGGATCGACGCGCTGGTCGAACTGGTCGACGTAGCGGCGCTGGGCGGTGCGGCACCAGCGCAGCGGACCGATCTGCCCGGCGGGCCGCGGCGGCACGTTGAGGCTGAGCAGCAGCCCCTCGGGCCAGCCGCTCTGCAGCATCGCCTCGGAGACATCCAGCGCCATCGCCGCCGCCGGGCCGAACTGGCGCCAGCCGAAATCGGCGCTGCTCACCGCCAGCGAGGGCAGGCCCTCGATCGTGCCCTCCATCGCCGCCGCCACCGTGCCGGAATAGAGCACATCGGTGCCCAGGTTGGGGCCGTGGTTGACGCCGGAGAGCACCAGATCCGGGGGCTCCTCCAGCAGCGAGAACAGGGCCAGCTTGACGCAGTCGGAGGGGTTGCCGCTGCAGGCCCAGGCGGTGACGCCAGCGGCGAACAGCTCATCGGCCCGCTGGGCCCGCAGCGGCGTCTGCAGGGTGAGGCCGTGGCCGGTGGCGGAGCGCTCCTGGTCGGGGCAGACCACCGTCACGCGGTGGCCGCGGCGGGCCGCCTCGGCGGCCAGGGTCTGGATGCCGTCCGCGAACACGCCGTCGTCGTTGCTGATCAGGATGCGGAGCGGCGGCATGGCGGCGACGGTTCGGCGGGAGTCGGCGCAAGGCCGGCGGGGCGGCAGGGGGGATGGCCTGGCGACGCCTGCAAGCTAGGCCTCCGGGGCGGCTGCCTACAGTCGCGGGCCGCACCCGCCTTCGCTGCTCTTGAGCGCCGCCGTCAGCCTCCAGGACCTCACCGCCCAGCTGGATGAGCTGGAGCGCGAGGCCGCCCGATCGATCGCCGCCGCAGGTGGCAGCGCCGCGCTCGAGGAGCTGCGGGTGGGTCTGCTCGGCAAGAAGGGCCGTCTCTCGGCCGTGCTCGGCGCCATGGGTCGTCTCTCGGCCGAGGAGCGGCCGCTGGTGGGTCAGCGCGCCAACGTGCTCAAGGAGCAGGTGCAGGGCCTGCTCAGCCAGCGCCTCGACAGCCTGCGCCAGGCCGCCATGGCCGAACGCCTGGAGCGCGAGCGGCTCGACGTCACCGCCCCCTGCCGCTACGTGCCGCCGGGCCACCGCCACCCGCTGATCAGCACGGTGGAGGAGATCGTCGACATCTTCGCGGGCCTGGGATATCGCGTCTCCGAGGGGCCGGAGATCGAGACCGACCACTACAACTTCACCGCCCTCAACATCCCGCCGCACCACCCGGCCCGGGACATGCAGGACACCTTCTATCTGGCTCCCGGGCCCGATGGCCAGGAGCGGCTGCTGCGCACCCACACCTCACCGGTGCAGATCCGCCACCTGGAGGCCAATCCGCCGCCGGTGCGCATCGTCGCCCCGGGCCGCGTCTTCCGCCGCGATGCCGTCGACGCCACCCATTCGCCGGTGTTTCACCAGGTGGAGGTGCTGGCCCTCGATGAAGGCCTCGACTTCAGCCATCTGCGCGGCACCGTGATGGCCTTCCTCAAGCAGTTCTTCGGCGATCTGCCGGTGCGCTTCCGCGCCAGCTACTTCCCGTTCACCGAACCGTCGGCCGAGGTGGACGTGCAGTGGCGCGGCCGCTGGCTCGAGGTGATGGGCTGCGGCATGGTCGATCCGGCGGTGCTCGAGGGCCTGGGCATCGACTCGGAGCGCTGGAGCGGCTTTGCCGCCGGCCTCGGGGTGGAGCGTTTCTGCATGGTGCGGCACGGCATCGATGACATCCGCCGCCTGTACACCAGCGATCTGCGCTTCCTGGAGCAGTTCTGAGCTGCGCTGCCGCCCCGGCGCCCCTCTGCCGCTCCGCTGCCAGCCTCGCTCTGCAACGCTGCGTCGCACAGCCGCGCCCCGGCCGGGAGCCTCCCCATAAACTCGAGCATCCCGCCAGCCGTGATCGGTGCCGCGCGCCGGACTGCCGCAGTCCCATCCGGATGAGCCCATGACGGCGCCCGCTGCCAGCAGCACCGGGCGTGTCGGGCTGATCATCAACGACGGCAAGTCGCTGGCGCTCGACACGGCCGCGGCAATCGAAGCGCGGTTGCGCCAGTCCGGCATCGAGGCGGTGCGCGCCAGCAGCGCCTCCGGCGTGGTGGGCTTCGCCAACCCTGATCAGCACCTGCGCAGCCGCGGCCACACCGCCTGCGTGCCCGCCGCCTTCGACGTCGGCCTCGACCTGGCGATCGTCCTGGGCGGTGACGGCACCGTGCTGTCGGCCGCGCGCATGACGGCGCCGATCGGCGTGCCGATCCTGACGATCAACACCGGCCACCTCGGTTTCCTGGCCGAGGCCTATCTGCGTGATCTCGATCGCGCCATGGCCCAGGTGATCGCTGGCCGCTGGACGGTGGAGGAGCGCTCGATGCTGGTGGTCAGCGTCATGCGCGGCGAGCAGCGCCGCTGGGAGGTGCTCTGCCTCAACGAGATGGCGCTGCACCGCGAGCCGCTCACCTCGATGTGCCACTTCGAGATCGCCGTCGGCCGCCACGCTCCGGTGGACATCGCCGCCGACGGCGTCATCCTTTCCACCCCCACCGGCTCCACCGCCTATGCCCTCTCGGCCGGCGGTCCGGTGATCACGCCCGATTGCCCGGTGCTGCAGCTCACCCCGATCGCTCCCCACTCGCTCGCCTCGCGGGCGCTGGTGTTCAGCGACGCCGAACCGGTGACCGTGTTCCCGGCCACGCCCGAGCGGCTGATGATGGTCGTCGATGGCAGCGCCGGCTGCTACGTCTGGCCGGAGGATCGGGTGCTGGTGCGCCGCAGCGACCAGCCGGTGCGCTTCGTGCGGCTGGCCGATCACGAGTTCTTCCAGGTGCTGCGCAACAAGCTGGGCTGGGGGCTGCCGCATGTGGCCAAGCCCGGCAACGAGGGCAGCGATTCCGGCGCGGCTGCCCCCGGCGGGCCGGCGTGACGGCGCCGCTGCTGCTGATCGGGAGCGAGGCCGAGGCGCTGGCGCCGCGGCTGGCCCTCTCGGGTTACGGCCCGCTGCGGTTGTTGCCGGACCAGTCCGATCCCGTGCCGATTCCCGTCGAGGCCCCGCTGGAGGACGAGGCGGCAGCGGCCCCTGCGGCGGCCGCTGCCAGCAGCGCCGCGCCGCCGCTGGCGGTGGTGCTGGCCCCCGGCGAGGAGGGGCGCATCGCCGAGCTGCGCCAGCGCTGGGGAGCGCTGCCGATCCTGCTGGGCCTGGCCGATGACTCGGTGGAGGGCCGCTCGCGCATCCTGCTCAGCGGCGCTGACGATTTCTGGCTGACCGGCCTGGCCCCGAGCGATCTGCTCACCCGCCTGCGCCTGCACCGTCAGCTGCCGGCCCCCGCCCAGCTGCCGGACTGCCTGCAGGTGGGCGATCTGCAGCTGTTCCCCGCCAGCCGTCAGGTCAGCCGCGGCGGCCGCAGCCTCGCCCTCACCGCCCGCGAATACCAGCTGCTGCTGCTGCTGCTTGAACACCGCGGCCGGGTGCTCAGCCGCGAGGAGATCCTGCGCCGGGTCTGGCCGGACCAGCAGCAGGGCGGCGCCAGCAATGTGATCGAGGTCTATGTGCGCTACCTGCGTCAGAAGCTCGAGCAGGGCGGCCAGCGGCGCCTGCTGCACACCGTGCGCGGCCGCGGTTACTGCCTCGGCGACGGGCCGCCGCCGCTCGATGGCTGAGCTGCCTCCCCTGTCCGCCCGGCGCTCCCTGCGGCGCCGGCTGCGCCTCGCCGCCACGGGCCTTGTGCTGGCGCTGCAGCCCTGGGCTGCCCAGGCCGCTCCGCCCCAGCAGCTGCCGATCGAGGCGCAGTGGTGCCTGAGGCTCGGCACCTGCCTGCAGCTCGAGGTGGCCGATCAGCCGGCGGAGCAGGCGATGGGGCTGCAGCTGCGCGGTCCGCTGCCGCCGCTGCGCGGTATGTGGTTCCCGTTCCCCGAGCCGCAGCCGTTGCGCTTCTGGATGCACCGCACCCCCGAACCGCTCGACATGCTGTTCCTGCGCGATGGACGGGTGATCGCGATCGTGGCCGGCGCCGCCCCCTGTCCGCGCCTGCCGTGCCGCAGCTACGGTCCGAGTGAACCCTCCGATGGGGTGGTGGAACTGGCCGCGGGACAGGCGGCAGCCCTGGGTCTTGCGGTGGGCGCCCCCGCGCGCATCGAGCCGATCACGGCGAGCCCAAGCCCCGCTGCGGCCGCGGCTCGTCCTCCGGCCACCGTTTTCCCTCCGGCACCAGCTCGCCCTTCGGCCCCGCCGCCGCTCTCGCCCTGAGACGCCGCAGCGCGCCGCGCCTCCCACAGGCCCCGCACACCCCTCAGCCCCCAGGACGATGAAGGCCCTTCTGCTTGAGAGCTCCGGTCCTGACTGGCGGCTGTCGCTGCAGCAGGTGCCCTCGCCGCAGCCCGGACCCGGCGAGCTGGCCATCCGGGTGCGCTGCAGCAGCCTCAACCCGGTCGACTACAAGATCGCCAGGTCCGCCAGCGGCCGCAGCCTGCCCCATGTGCTCGGCGCCGATGCCGCCGGTGAGATCGAGGCCCTCGGTGAGGGGGTGAGCGGCTGGGCTCCGGGGGATCGGGTGATGGTCCTGACCAACGTGTTCCGCTGGGGCGGCTTCGCCGAGACGCTGATCGCCGATGCCCGCGCCGTCAGCCGCCTGCCGCCCGGGCTGTCCTTCGAGCAGGCCGGAGCGCTGCCCTGTGCCGGCCTGACCGCCTGGCAGGCGGTGCATCAGAAGCTGCATCTCCAGCCCGCCCAGACGGTGCTGATCAGTGCCGCCGGTGGTGGTGTGGGGCGCCTCGCCGTGCAGATGGCCCGCCGGGCCGGAGCGCGTGTGCTCGGTACCGCCTCCCACCAGCCCGAGCAGCTGCTGGCCCTCGGCGTGGAGACGGTGATCGACTACCGCCGCGAGGATGTCGTCGAGCGGGTGCTGGCGCTGACCGAGGGCCGCGGCGTGGATGCGGTGATCGATCTGGTCTCGCCCGCCTCGGCCACGGCGCTCGCCCATCTGCTGCGCCACAACGGCGCCATCGCCAGCGTCGTCGGCCGGCCGGTGGAGGGCGGGCTGCCGCCCTGGGGCCGGGCCATCTCCTGGCATGACCTCGCCGTCGGCTTCGCCTATCAGCACGGCGATGCTGACAACCTGCGCGATCTGGCCCGCGCCGGGGAGCTCGTGGCCGGCTGGGTCGCCGCTGGCCTGATCGATCCCCAGATCAGCCGCAGCATCGATCTGGCCGATGTGCCCGAGGCCCTGCGCCAGGCGGAGAGCGGCAGCACCCAGGGCAAGGTGGTGGTGCGGATCTAAGCGCTCAGCGGCGGCATCCCCTCAGCACCAGCACCGGGTTGAGCGGTGCGAGGCGGGTGCCGTCGCCCAAGGGCGCGCCGCGCCAGGCCTGATGCTGGGCGACGGCCACCTCCAGGCCGGCCTGCTCCAGCAGCGGCCGCAGCTCCGCCAGGGCCTCGATCGTGGCCAGGGGGATCACCACCACCCCGCCGGGTCGCAGACGCTGCAGCACCGCCTCCAGCAGGGCCCTCCGTTCGCGGCCGCCGCCGCCGATCAGCACCCGGTCCGGATCGGGGAGCCCGGCCAGGGCCTCCGGTGCCCGCGCCTCGATCACCCCGGCCGGCTGCACCCCGAGGCGTTCGGCATTCGCGGCGATCAAGGCCGCCGAGCCGCCCCGCTGCTCCACGAACCAGGCCTGCAAGGCCGGCCGCAGCCGCAGCGCCTCCAGGCCCACCGAGCCCACCCCGGCCCCGATGTCCCAGAGCACACCCCGCCCGGGCAGCTCCAGATCGGCCAGCAGCTGGATGCGCACCTCGCGCTTGCTCATCAGGCCGGGCCGGTCCTCGTGCTGCAGGAACAGGCCATCGGCCAGCCCGAACAGGGGCAGGGCTGCCGGATCGTCGACCGCGGCGAGCGGTTCAGCCAGCAGCACCACCAGATGCAGTGGATCGAGATCGGCCGGCAGGGGCGTCGCCGGGGCCAGCCGCTGCACCCGTTCGGCCGGATGCCCGAGGCGCTCGCACAGCCACAGGCCGTAGGCCGCCTCCAGCCCCGAGGCCGCCAGGATCGAGCGCACCTCCACCACTCCGCCCCGCGACGGGTCGGTGAGCACGGCCAGGGCGGCGGGGCGCTGCTGCAGCCGTGCCGCCAGCGCCTCCGGATCGCGGCCGTGCAGGCTGATCCAGCCGGCGTCCTGCCATGGCCTGCCGAGGCGGGCGAAGGCCAGTTGCAGCGAGGAGGGCGCCGGATGGAAGCGCAGCCGCTCGGCCCCGAAGCGCTGCAGCAGCAGGCGGCCGATGCCAAACCAGAGCGGATCACCGCTGGCCAGCACCACGGCACGCTCGCCCGCGCTCAGGGCCTGCTCCAGCTCGGGCCAGGCCAGTTCGGGGCGGTCCGTCGTCACGCTGCGCGGCCGCGGCGTGGCTGCCGGGATCGCTGCGCCGGCCTGCTGCTCACGCCACCAGGGCTCGAGATCCGCCAGCAGGCGTTTCGGGCCGGCCACCAGCGAGGCCTGTCGCAGCAGCGCCAGCGACGGTTCCGCAAGGCCCCGCAGGCCTGCGGCGTCAGTGCCGATCACCTGCAGCACCGCTGTCTCCGCCACCGCCTTCGCGCTGTCCAGGGCGTCCTCGCCGTTGCGCCCATGATGGCGAGCCGGGCCGTGGGCATCCTTGCCTGCGGCTGGCCTCCGGCTGGCCTGCGGCGCTGGGCGGTGGCCAGCCTCCAGACTTGAGCCGATCCGAGCTGCATCACCACACCGCCATGAGCGACCGCCGCCAGCGCATCCACGAGCTGGTGCTCGCCCTGCTCGCACGGCAGAGCGACCTTGAGCTGCTGGCCGGTGACGGCACAGGACGGCCCGGTCTCGACGCCGGCGACTGGATCGAGCGCAACCGCCGCGTGGTGCACACCTACCAGGCCCTGGTGCGCTCCGCCGTCACGCTCGATGCCCTGGTGGACCAGGAGGTGAACGGCGGCTTCCAGGCGCAGGCGCAGGCCTCCATCCAGGCCCCCGACCGGATGGGGCCGATCTGAGAGCCGCGCTCCCTCGGGCACCTCGCAGCCACGTAGCAGAGCGGACCCGGACCGGGTGCTGCTCGGCGGTGGTTCGCGGCGATCCATGGCTCCGGAACAGGATCGCTGGATCGACAGCGGCGCAACCTGCGGCTCCTGCCGCCCCGCCACCCCGGGGATGGCGGGGCCAGTGCACAGTCCCCATTCCTGGCCGTTCAGGGATCCGACGGTCTCCCGCCGAGACCACCAAGCTGCCGATCCGCGAAGCCCACCACGGCACGGGCCACCTCCAGGGCGAGCGCCCCATCCCGTTCGTCGAACAGATCCACGGGAGCCTCATCCCCATCCGGGTATCGGCTGGCGGTGGTCATCCGCTGCAGCGGTTTCAGCGGCAGCTGGCGCAACGGGGCTGTCGCGATGCCAAGCAATTCCAGAGCCGAGAGCAACCGCTCGATCGAGGGGGTTCGCTCCGGCTCCTGATCCAGAGCCAGCAGCAAGGCCTTGAGCGCCTTTTCCGCAGCCTGCGAGCAGTGGTAGCAGGCCTGGGCGTGGAAGCCTCCTTCGTTCGCATAGGCCGCCATCGCCAGGTCGCTGTGGGCCTGCCGCAGCCAGGCGTGCAGACGGCTAGTCATGGCTGTTGGCTGGTTTGCAGGCGGATTGCATCACGGCAGATGCCGCGCCACCAGGGATCCTTGCCCTGTTGGCGCTCCAGCCATTGCTCCTGGCTGAGACCGATGACGTCGTCGGCCAGGCCGGTTCCGAGCAGGAGCTCCGCCAGCTGGTCAGCGGCGCTCTGATCCGGCGCCACCGCCAGCAGGTCCACATCCGAGCGGGCATCCCAGTCGCCTCGGGCAAGGGAGCCGTAGCCCTCAGGCTTCTGCGAAGCAGTACAACCACACCTCGGCTGCAGGCCTTCCGGCCAGCAGAGGCGCAATGCTGCTGCGCAGGGCCTCGATCCGTTGGCCGCGCAGCCGCTGTCGGAGGTCCTGCACGCTTGCCATGGAACGGCATTGCCGTGATGGAGCGAGATTAGGAACACCTCTGGCAGGCTGGGCCCACTTCTTGTTGCCCGATGGCGCGCCCCGGCCTCTCCGCCCTCACCTCCCTGCTCCGCCGCGCCGGGGGCCTTCGCGAGGCCGGCCCCGACGCCCAGCCGGCCGCCTGCTGGAGCCGCCCCTTCGGTCTGGGCTGGGAGCAGCCCTACACGGTGCGCTATGCCAGCAACCTCGACGACGGCCCCAACCACGGCATGCCCCTGGGGGGCTTCGGTG
>CAYNGR010000044.1:0-18259 GCA_964396755.1 uncultured Cyanobium sp.
CGTCCCTGGTGCGAGCGGATGCAGGAGCGCCTGCAGCAGAGCCGCCAGGCCTAGTCCCCGCCCGGGAGGGCCCGGGAGCGCTGGAGCCGGGGTCTGTTCGCCCGCTGCGCTGATCCGATGCCAGCTGTGGCCCCGCATGCCCGTGGGTTCTGCCGCCCGGCCATGACCCGCAACGCCAGGTTGCTCCCGGCACGGGCCTCGTCCGTTCCGGTCGGCGCCCGGTCAGGGCTGCCTGCGAAACTCGCTAGGTCGGTCGTCTCTCCTCCTCGTCCTGAGTGGCGGCACCCCTTCGTTTTGACCCTTCGGCTCACCAACACGCTCACGCGCAGCAAGCAGGATTTCGTGCCGCTCGACCCGCCGCGGGTCAGCATCTACTGCTGCGGTGTCACCGTCTACGACCTCTGCCATCTGGGCCATGCCCGCAGCTACATCGTCTGGGATGTGCTGCGTCGCTACCTGATCTGGCGTGGCTACGCGGTGACCTTCGTGCAGAACTTCACCGACATCGACGACAAGATCCTGCGTCGTGCAGCTGAGGAGGGAAGCACGATGGATGCGGTGAGCGAGCGCAACATCGAGGCGTTCTTCACCGACATGGACGCGCTCAACATCCTGCGCGCCGATCGCATGCCGCGCGCCACCCGCTGTCTGGATGGCATCCGCGCCCTGATCGGCGAACTGGAAGCCAGGGGAGCCGCCTATTCCGCCGATGGGGATGTGTTCTTCGCGGTCATGAACCGGCCCGATTACGGCAAGCTCTCGGGCCGCGACATCGAGGAGCAGCGTGAGGGCGCCAGCGGCCGCACCGGCAGTGAGGAGGAGGCCCGCAAGCGCCATCCCTTTGATTTCGCCCTGTGGAAGGGCGCCAAGCCCGGCGAGCCCAGCTATCCCTCCGCCTGGGGCCCCGGCCGGCCCGGATGGCACATCGAATGCTCGGCGATGGTGCGCCAGGAGCTGGGCGACACGATCGACATCCATCTGGGCGGCGCCGATCTGATCTTTCCCCACCACGAGAACGAGATCGCCCAGTCGGAGGCGGCCACCGGCCAGCAGCTGGCCCGCACCTGGCTGCACAACGGCATGGTCAATGTCGGTGGCGAGAAGATGAGCAAGTCGCTCGGCAACTTCACCACCATCCGCGCCCTGCTGGAGGCTGGCGTTAGCCCGATGACGCTGCGCTTGTTCGTGCTGCAGGCCAACTACCGCAAACCGCTCGATTTCACCGCCGAGGCCCTCGAGGCCGCCGCCACGGGCTGGCGGGGACTCGCGGCGGCTCTGGCTCTGATCGAGACCGCCGCCGCCGATGAGGTTCAGCCATCCATCACCCCCGCCCGGGTGGCGGATGGGTCGCAGCCATGGCCGCCGGAGCTGGCCTCCGCCCGCGAGCGGTTCATCGCCGCCATGGACGATGACCTCAACACCGCCGCCGCCCTGGCGGTGCTGTTCGATCTCGCCAGGCCCTTGCGGGCCCTCGCCAACCGATGCGAGCGCGGCGATCAGGACGCAGCGGCGGCTGCCGCCAGCGGTGAGCTGCAGATCCGTGGTTCCCTGCTGCAGGAGCTGGCCGCCGTGCTCGGTCTGAAGGCGGAGCGTCAGGCCCAGGCGGTCGTCGACGGACCGGCCGATGCCGAGATCGAGGCATTGATCGCCCAGCGTCGGGAGGCCAAGGCCGCCCGCGACTTCGCCAGCGCCGATCGCATCCGCGAGCAGCTCAAGGCCCAGGGCATCGAACTGATCGACAAGCCCGGCGGCGTCACCGAGTGGCTGCGAGGCTGAGCCGGCTGAAGCCCTGACGGTCGTGGACCGCTGGGGGGTGACGCCGGATGCACCCGCCAGGTGGGAATGCCGCGGCGAGTGGCCGGGTGCACCCCCTGGCTGCGGGCCCCTTCCCTAGCCTCCGCGTATCCCTTCAGCGTGGCAAGCGGCCATGGATGCAGCGCTGTCTCCGCTGCAGCTGCTGGGATTCCTGCTGGCGGCCTGGGCCGTCATCGGCAACGACTCGCTGCAGACGCTGGGGCCCTTTCTGGAGGCCAATCGCGGCCGCACCTCCCGCTGGCTGCAGTCGCTGGTCCTCTGCGCGCTTCTCTGCGCCGTGCTGCTGCTGGGCTGGTGGCGCTCCGGTGGAGACCCGAGCTGGGGACGCCTGGCCGCCTACCCCGAGCCGGCCGGTTTCGGCTGGGTCGAACTGCTGCCCCCCCTGGCGGTGCTGCTGCTCACCCAGGCGGGGGTGCCGGTGAGCACCTCCTTTCTGGTGCTGACGGCCTTCACGCCGGCAAACCTGCCACTGCTGCTGCAGCGTTCGCTGCTGGGCTACGGGCTGGCGTTGCTGGTCGGGTTGCTGCTCTTCGGCGTGGTGAGCCTCCTGCGTCGCGATCAGGCGGAAGCGCAGCTGCAGGACGGGGGTGCCCGTCCCGGAGCTGACCAGCGTGCTGATCCGGCGCACGGCGCCCTGATGGCTGCGCCTGCCGTCCGCGCAGCGCAGTCGGTGTCCTGCAGCCCGGCGGGGCCACGCCCCAGCCCGCCCCAGCCAGAAGGCACCACCGCGGCGGATTCAGGTGAGCTGCCGCCAGCCGTGCACACCCTGTCTGAGCCAGGAGACCGCCTCAGCCGCCTGGCTCTGCTGTTGCAGTGGCTCGCCAGCGGTTGGTTGTGGAGCCAGTGGCTGATTCAGGACATGGCCAACGTGTTCATCTATCTGCCGCGCCGGCTCGGCGGCGGCGTCATGGCCCTCGCCCTGGTGGTGCTGTGCCTCGGCGTCAGCCTGCTGTTGGCGGAGAACGGCGGCGCCATCCAGCAGATCGTGCGGCGCAAGAGCGGCCTGGGGAGTCCGTCGGCCAGCGCGGCCCTGAGCCTGGTCTATGGCTTGATCCTGGCGCTGCTGGCGCGCCGGAGCTCAGATCCGCTGAGCACCACCTGGGTGTTCCTGGGCCTGCTGGCGGGACGGGAGCTGGCACTGCAGCTCATGCCGCAGGCCAGACCGCTGCCGGCAGTGGTGGTTGATCTCGGCCGTGATCTTGCGCTGGCCTCTCTGGGGCTGGCGGTGAGCGTGGGGGGAGCCTTGCTGCTGCAGCCGCTGCGGGGGATGCTCTGAGTCGGGTTGTGAGCCGTCACGCTGGGCGCTGGGCGCTCGCCTGGGCGCATCAGTCCTGACCGTCCGGCCGGCCTGCCGGAGGCCGCTGCTTCTGCATCACCGCCTCAAGCCGGCGCAGGCGCGTCAGCGTCGCCTGCCAGATCTCCAGCCGGAAGGCGGCGCCCGCCTCGCCGGCGGCGGCGGCCTGCCGGCAGTCCTCCACCAGCGCCTCGAGGTTCTCGCCCCGCTCGAAGGCGTCCCACAGCTGCCGCTCCAGTCGGGCCCGCTCGATGAAGTTCCAGCGCTGCAGCCAGCCGGGCAGGGAGGACACGGGCATCAGCCAGAACTGGCGCCAGTTAAGCCGAGGGCCCGGGCGTTCGGCGTCGCGCTCCTCGCCGCGGTTCGATCCGGTCGCGCTCCGCCTGACGGCAGGCTGTGCCATCGCCCCCGGGCACGGGCGTTTGTGGCGTTGCTGGGTCGCCTGACGCCGAAGCGGCCGTGCGGCGTGGCCTGGGCTTGCCGCCCTCCCGGGAGGCCCTCTGCCTGTCCCGCAGGCTCAGCCTTGCCGGGCGGGGGCTCGCGCTCGGCTTGGAGCGCTGCTACCGGGCTGCCGGAGGTGGAGCGTCGTGGCGCGCTGAGCCGGCCAGCTGCGGCCAAGCCGCCCGGCGGCGGGCCGCATCCGACAGCGCCGGCCCCGATCGGAACCGCCCCGGTCCGAGCCGATGGGAAACTGGGCGCCGACCCCCGCCGCAGCCCCACCGTGAAAGCCATCGCCGTGCTGGGGTCGACCGGATCGATCGGCACCCAGACCCTGGAGATCGCCGAGGAGTTTCCCGAGCGTTTCCGCGTGGTGGCGCTCACGGCCGCCAACAATCTCGATCTGCTCATCGATCAGATCCGCCGCCACAGCCCCGAGGTGGTGGCCCTGGCCGATGCCGAGCGCGTGGCTGAGCTGCGCCAGCGCCTCAATGCTCTCGAGCCCGCCCTGCGGCCGCAGCGTCTGCCCGAGATCCTTGGGGGGAACGAGGGACTCTGCGCCGTCGCCGCCTGGCCCAGTGCTGAGATCGTGGTCACCGGCATCGTCGGCTGCGCCGGCCTGCTGCCCACGCTGGCGGCGATTCGCGCCGGCAAGGATCTGGCCCTGGCCAACAAGGAGACGTTGATCGCCGCCGGCCCCGTCGTGCTGCCGGAGCTGGCCAGGAGCGGCAGCCGACTGTTGCCCGCCGACTCGGAGCATTCGGCGATCTTCCAGTGTCTGCAGGGCACCCCCTGGCCGGACACCGCCCGGCTCAGCACCGGCGTGCCCACCCCCGGCCTGCGTCGCATCCAGCTGACCGCCTCCGGCGGTGCCTTTCGCGACTGGGATCCCGCCGATCTGCACAAGGCCACCGTGGCCGATGCCACCAGCCATCCCAACTGGAGCATGGGCCGCAAGATCACGGTGGATTCTGCGACCCTGATGAACAAAGGGCTGGAGGTGATCGAAGCTCACTATCTCTTCGGTCTCGATTACGACCACATCGAGATCATCATCCATCCCCAGTCGATCATCCATTCGATGGTGGAGCTGGCTGATTCCTCGGTGCTGGCTCAGCTGGGCTGGCCCGACATGAAGCTGCCGATTCTCTGCTGCCTCAGTTGGCCGGAGCGGATCGAGACCCCCTGGCGGCGGCTCGACCTGACGGCCCTGGGCAGCCTCAGCTTCCGCGCCCCCGATGCCGAGCGCTATCCCTGCATGGGCCTGGCCTACGCGGCCGGCCGCGCCGGCGGCACCATGCCGGCGGTGCTCAACGCCGCCAACGAACAGGCGGTGGCCCTGTTCCTCGAGGAGCGCATCCACTTCCTCGATATTCCTCGCCTGATCGAGCAGGCCTGCGAGCGTCACAGTGCCGATCTGATGGCTGACCCCAGCCTGGAGACCGTTCTCGAGGTCGATGCCTGGGCCCGTCGTCAGGTGCGTGAGGCGGCCAGCCGCGTCGAGCCGCGGCTGCTGCACGCCTGATGGCTCCATCGTCCGGTCTGCCGCTGACGGTTCAGCGCCATCTGCTGCTGTGCGCCACTCCCTGCAAGGCGCTCTGCTGTCCCGACCCGGCCATCGGTGCCGCCAGCTGGGATGCGCTCAAGCAACTGGTGCGCGAGCTGGGCCTCGAGGACCCGGCGCGTCCCGAGGGTGTCGTCTGGCGCAGCAAGGCCGATTGCCTGCGTGTCTGTCGTGAGGGGCCTGTTCTGCTGATCTGGCCCGATGGCGTGATCTACGGCGGGGTGACTCCTGAGCGGATCGAGCGGATCGTGCACGAGCACGTGATCGGCGGCGAACCTGTGGAGGACTGGATTCTCGAACGGGCCCGTTTGAATCTGGCCGAAATCTGACCAGCCTGCCTGGCAAATCCCTCTGTCGTCCGCCATAATCCCCCGAAACGTTGCGGCGTTCCGCAGCGTCGGGATC
Source organism: uncultured Cyanobium sp. (assembly GCA_964396755.1). Lineage (GTDB taxonomy): Bacteria > Cyanobacteriota > Cyanobacteriia > PCC-6307 > Cyanobiaceae > Cyanobium. Next base: position 5,517 of record CAYNGR010000044.1, read on the forward strand.
AGCGTCGTCTCACCCGCTTCTTGCGTTCATGGAAGATCCGACTGAAAACATGGCAGCGGGTGCTGGTGACGAACCGCAGCAGTTGACGGCTGATCTCGAGGCGTCGGCTGGCTTCTCCTCACTGGAGAAGTCCCGCCAGGTTCTGGTCTTCCAGACCATCCAGGAAGCGATCAGCTCCGTCCCTCCCCGCCTGGAGGCCACGTTCCCGCGTGTGGTCGCTGCTTACACCACGCTCTCCCAGGTCGTCGAAGCTGCGGCAGCAGGCCAGCTCAGCGACGACCATCTCGCCCAGCTCGAAGCCGATATCGAAGCCGCCGGTGGCGTGATCGCCCCCGGTCTCTGGTCCCAGGGCGACAGCTCCGTCGCCGCCTTCCGCGCCGCCACCTTCGGGATGCTGCGGCGCAGCTTCCGGCCAGCTGTGGCCGATGCCGCCTGTGCCGCTTTGAACGCCCGTCTCCAGGCGCTCAAGCTCAACGACCTGGGTATGGTGTTCCAGGTGATCGCGGCCTATTTCTCGCCGCTTACCCCCACCAGCGGCAACACGGCCAACCTGCAGTCATTCGAGGGACTCGACGCCGAGCGTCAGGTGCTGGTGTTCCGCACCATTCAGGATGCGACCCAGGCCGTTCCTCCCCGTGCCGACGCCACCTTCCCCAGCGTCGTCAACGCCTTCCAGGCTGAGCTGCAGCTGTTGCGACGCTCCTGGGAGGGCCAGCTCAGCGACGATCTTCTCGCCCATCTCGAGGGCTCCATCGCCGCTGCCGGTGGAGTGCTGGCCCCCGGCACCTATGCCCAGGGCAAGCAGTCCGTTGCCTCCTTCCGCGCCGAAACCTTCAAGGCCCTGCAGCCCCTGCTCCCTGGTGATGTGCTCACCGCAGCCGTGGCGGCTCTGAACGTGCGTCTGCGGGAGCTCAAGCCCGTCAGCCTCAATGACCTGTTCAAGGCGGTTCGCGCCTTCTTCATGCCGCTGCTGAGCCAGGGCTGGAACAGTCCCACCCTGCAGACCTTCAAGGCGCTCGAGCCCGAGCGCCAGGCCCAGGTGTTCCGCACGATCGAGATGGCGATCGGCGAGCGTCCTGACCTGGAGATCACGATCTTCGCTTCGGCCGTCAAGGCGGTTTCCGCCGAGCGCACGCTGATCCAGTCGGCCGAGCAAGGCCAGCTGTCACTCGACAAACTTCAGCTGCTGCAAGGCGCCATTGATGAGTGCGGCGGCGTCATCGCTCCGGATCTGCGTTCCAGCGGTGAAGGGTCCCTGGGCGATTTCATCGAGAGCTGCTTCCTGCGCCCAGGACGTGAGCTCCCGGTCGAGGTGCGTCAAGCTTCGCTCGCCGCCCTCAATGCCAAGCTCGCTTCTTCGAGCATCAACTCCCTCGCCGATCTGGAGTCGGCCACGCGGGCCTTCATGCAGCCGCTGATCACCGCGCTGATCCACAGCCCGGCAATCGCCCCCGCCAGCCGCAACGAGACTCTGCCCCCCGCCAGCGACAACCAGCAGCGTCTGACCGTCACGCTGGTGCCTCCGCTCGAGCGAGAGCAGCCCGAGCAGAATGGCCCCCAGGACATCACGGACCCACTGTCCGCTCAGCCACCGTCCCAGCCAGCTAGCCAGTCGGAAGCCCAGCAGACGCTGCGGGTGACGCTGGTGCCGCCGCTGCAGCAGGAACAGCCCGGCGGGTCCGCTCCCTCGGGCCAGCCCGAAGCCCAGCAGACCCTGCGGGTGACCCTGGTGCCGCCCCTCCAGCAGGAGCAGCCCTCCGGCCAGGGCCGGCCGGTGCCGCCTCCGCCCCCTTCTGCGCCGCCCTCTGCTCCCCAGTCCAGCGCTACCTCTGAGGCGCCGCCCGAAGCCCCCAGGCCCCCCACCGATCCGTCTCTCGATCAGATCACCGGCGGATCCTGGTCGACCAAATCCGAGCCGAGCGAGCCGCCCAGGGCGTCCTCCGGTTCGATGCCGGTAACCGCGTTTTACTCCAGCAACCACGTGATGTCCGCTGGGGATGACGCCGACCCCTCAAAAAAAAACCGCCAACCCTTCCGCCTTTAACCCCTGAGTCCCGGGCGGCTGCGGCGGATGCCAGGGCTCCCTTCGAGGACCGGATGAACAAGGTGCTGCAGCGCACCAGGCCGTCTGCGTCCGCTGCGACACCGTCCTCTTCGAAGCTCAGGGGATTCCTGCGCTCGTTCCTGCCCGGCAGGCGCGCGCTGATGCTGCTTCTGCTCGTCGGTGGTGGTGCCGCTCTGAGCACGCAGATGCTGCAGGGGCTGCGGCGGCCCGGTGCCGAGCCAGGACCCGGCAGCCCCGGTGGAGCTGGCGGTTCCGGCGAGTCGGCGGCATCCGTTGAGCCGTCCGAGGCGTCGACACCGGTCTTGCGACCTTCACCCGGCCAGGTCGCTTCCGTCACCGCCAGGGCTGCCAACCCCGACAAACCCGTCAAGGCTGGCGCGGCTCCAGGGTCGTCTTCCCCCACCGCAACTCCTGGGGCGTCCCGGCGGACTGCCCGTCAGTCAGCTGATGCGGCCGCAAGCCAGGCCCCGGCCCTGGCCGGACGCCGGCGTCCGGCGACGCCGCGCCCCTCCGTCCAGGCTCCCCAGGGGGTGTTCGGCGCGTTCGGCTCGGATGATCTGCCGGTTGCCCCCGGGCCGGATGGGCCGCTGGCGGAAGCTCCAGCGGCAGCCGCCCCGTCGCTCCGAGGCCCGGCTGCTGTGCGTCAGCTCGGAACCGTCAGCCTCAGCGATCTGGATCCCTTCCAGGGGGTTCCTTGCAGTGACAGCACCGCGGCTCTGCCGCCGGCCAGGCCGCCCGAGGAGGCCTGGCTACCGGGCAGCGATGCCGCCTCGCTGGCCGGTGCGGATGCCCTCGATCCCATCCCTGTGCCGCCGATCTACTCGGAATCTCCTGAGCTGGCCGCCGGTCCTGCCTCCCCCTCTGTTCAAGCTCATCGCAACTCCCTATGTCTGAAGCAGCCTGCTGGTCGAAACTGAGGAAACGCAGCACGCTCCTCCCTAACGAGCACTGTCTGCTCGATCTGCACGATCGGCTGACCACCCTTGAGCAGTCGGGGGTTGGGGCTGCCGTGGCTCCGGTGATGGCGCCCGTCGACGCCGACAGCGCCATCGCCACCGGTGAGCTCCCGCCTGAGCTCGCGGCGCCCGCGGAAGCGCAGCGTCCGCCGGATGTGGCTCCCATCCCTGTCAAGGAGCGTCTGCCCGAGCTGCATGAGCTGGATCGTCAGGGACGCTGTTGGGCCTATCGCAGCACCACCCATGAACCGCTCGGCAGGGCCTGGATTTTGGGAACTCCGGTGAGCCTCCAGCTGACCCGTCCTTGGTGCAGCTTCACCCACTGGCTGCCTTTCTGGTCGCTGCCGATCGTCGAGGACGACCCCGCCTGAGCCGCTGCGGGCGGTTGCCGGTCGTTTGGCTGCGGCCAGCTCCCTGGCGTCCGGCCTTGGCGTTCAGGCCCCGACAGCTGTCGCAGGCTCGCAGGCTGCGCCGTCGCTCAACCGCCGGTGCAGCCAGCGGGCCGTGAGCCGATCGCTCCAGCTGCCCCAGGCGCTGTCTCCCTGGCCGTGAAAGCCGTTGTGGCCGCCGCGTTCGCTCAGGCAGATCTCCAGTTGGCGCGGCAGAGCGGCCGGATCGCCTGCGGCGAGGGCCATGGCAGGACCGGCCGGCACCCAGGGGTCGTCGGCGGCGTGCAGCAGCAGGGTGGGAGGACGCTCAGGGCCTGTCGCCAGCCAGTGAATCGGGCTGGCGCTGGCGTAGTACTCCTCCACCGACACGTAGCCCCAGCGGGGTGCGGTGATCAGCGTGTCGAAGGCCAGGATCGTGCGTGGACGCTCGCGTCCCTGCAGCGCCTGTCGTTCCGCCTCGCTCAGCCCCTGGGGATCGGCCAAAACCTGATGGCACAGCCGCCGGGTCAGCCAGCGCTCGTAGAGGCGGTTGCGCGGTCGCGCGAACTGGCGTGAGCAGGCGGCCAGATCGAGCGGGCTGCTGATGCAGGCCAGGGCGTCCAGTCCCGGTTCGCGCCGCTGCAGGGCCGCCCGGTTCGCATTGAGCAGGATCGTGCCCCCCAGCGAGAGGCCCGCTCCGGCTAGCGGCAGTGGAGAACGGCTCGCTCCCAGGTGGTCCGCCAGCAGCCGCAGCTGCCTTAGCACCGGCAGCAGGTCGCGGCTGCAGTCGGCCGCATAACTTCCCGGCGCCAGTTCGCGACCCCGGCCCGCCCCGCGCAGATTCAGCCGCAGCACCGCGAATCCCTCGCAGCGCAGGGCCATCGCCAGGCGCCGCGTGCCGTCGCTGTCGCTGGAGCCTCCCAGGCCGTGGCAGACCAGCACCAGCGCCTGCGGGCTTCCCTGCAGCGGCTGATCCAGCAGCCCCACCAGGCTGGCTTCTGGCCCCACAGGCAGCTGCACGACCTCGGCCTGATGCTCCTCCAGCCGGTAGCCCCGCAGGGTGTCGCGCAGGGTCTGCAGGTCCGCTCCCCACCAGGGAGGACGTTGCCGGAAGCGGGGAAACCCCAGCTCCCGCAGGAGCGTGTCGCGCATCAGTCGCTCGGCGTGGGCCTTGGCGGGCCCTGATCATCGCCGTGCAGCGCCGTTGACGTCAGGGTGTTGGAGGGTGGGAGCCGCTCGTTTGCGGCCGACCGGCAGCGTTGTGTCCACTTGCCCCGGTGTCGAGGGTCGCCGCCTCGGCGGCCCCAGCGGCGCGGTCTCAGTGGTCAGTCCCGGGTCGCTGAAGCCTCTGCAGCGACCCGGGCCGCTTCTCAGGTCAGGGTCCTGAGCAACACATGGGCTCCCAGGTCCCGGGCGACCCCAGCAGGTGTCGTCCGGCCCGGAACGGCCCGCTCCGTCAGGGCGCAGCGGGCCTGCCGCTCAGGCGGCGACCTTCTGCTTCGCCTTGCCCACCCCCATTTCGCGCAGCTCGCTGAGCAGGCCGTTGAGCACCGCCTTGGCGTCGCCGAACACCATCGCCGTCTGCGGCAGCTCGAACAGGGCATTGGCGATGCCGGCGTAGCCAGCGCCGAGGCTGCGCTTGACCACGAACACCTGACGGGCCTGGTCCACCTCCAGCACGGGCATGCCGAACAGGGGGCTGTTGGGATCGCGCTTGGCGTCAGGGTTCACCACGTCGTTGGCCCCCAGCACGATCACCACATCAGTGCGCGGGAACTCGGGGTTGATGGCGTCCATCTCGATCAGCTGCTCGTAGGGCACATCGGCCTCGGCTAGCAGCACGTTCATGTGGCCGGGCATGCGGCCCGCCACGGGATGGATGGCGTAGCTCACCTCGGTGCCATTGGCCTCGAGCAGCTTGGAGAGCTCGCGCAGGGCGTGCTGGGCCTGGGCCACCGCCAGGCCGTAGCCGGGCACGAACACCACCCGCTCGGCGGTCTCCAGGGCCATGGCGCACTCCTCGGCGCTGCAGCTGGTGATGCGGGTGTAGCCGGCCTCGCTGCCGCCGCCCCCGACCGCCGGTGTGCCGCCCAGCGCACCGCCGAACAGCACCGACACCAGCGAGCGGTTCATCGCCGTGCACATCACCTGGGTGAGGATCAGGCCGGCGGCGCCGACCATGGCACCGGCGACGATCAGCAGCTGGCTGCCCACCACGAAGCCGGCTGCCGCGGCGGCCACGCCGGAATAGGAGTTGAGCAGTGAGATCACCACCGGCATGTCGGCTCCGCCGATTGGCAGGGTGACGCCGATGCCGAGCAGCGTGGAGCCGGCGGTCAGCAGGATCAGCGGCAGGCCGCCGGGATCGCCGCCCAGCAGCAGGGCGCCGATCAGCGACAGCACCGCCAGGGCGATGTTGACCACATGGCGCAGCGGGCTCTGGGTCCAGGCGGGAGTGTCGAGCCAGCCCTGCAGCTTGGCCATCGCCACGATCGAACCGCTGAAGGTGATCGCGCCGACGAACACCGACACGGCGATCGAGGTCAGACTGACCAGATCAGCGCCTTCGGCGTCGTAGAGCGAGACGCCGAGAGCCACCAGCAGTGAGGCCAGGCCGCCGCAGCCGTTGAACAGGGCGACCACCTCGGGCATCGACGTCATCGGCACCCGCTGGGCGGTGATCAGACCGGCCAGGCCGCCGGCGGCGGTGCCGGCGGCGATCCACAGCCAGGTGGTCGGAGAGGGGTTCAGATCGATCAGCAGGCCGACCACCGCCAGGCCCATCGCCGCGGCGGCCAGCTGGTTGGCGCCGCGGGCGGAGCGCACCTTGCTCAGGCCCTTGATGCCCAGGGCAAGGAGCAGCACCGACACCAGATCGATGGCGCCGCTGAGCCAGTCGATCGAGAGCCCGGCTGGAAGTTCTACGGCCAGCAGGGCGGGAAACAGCGTGGTCATCAGCGGTCTCCTTTGCGGCGGAACATGGCGAGCATGCGGTCGGTGACCAGGAAGCCACCGACGACGTTGTAAAGGGCGAAGCCCAGGGACAGGGCTGAGATCACCTGCAGGGCGGGATTGCCCTCGGCCTTCTGCAGCAGCGTCAGCGAGGCCAGCACCGTGATGCCGCTGATGGCGTTGGCGCCGGACATCAGCGGGGTGTGCAGGGTGGGGGGCACCTTGCCGATCAGTTCGAGGCCCAGCAGGCTGCCGAGCAGCAGCACCCACAGGGCCTGGGAGAAGGCGCTCATCGGTTCACTCCGGCGGAGGGGACAGCTGTGTCGACGACATCGGGGCGGCGGCAGGCCCCGTCCTGGGTGAGCAGGCAGCCGTCGAGGATCGGATCGGCGGGGTCGAGCGTCCAGCCCTGCTCGCCCTTGAGGTGCTCCACCAGGGCGGCCACATTGCGGGCATAGAGCGCGCTGGCGTGGTTGGGCACCGAGGCCGGCAGCGCATCGGCGCCGATCAGCAGCACGCCGTTGCGCTCGACGGTCTCTCCAGGAACGGTGCCGAAGCAGTTGCCGCCCTGGGAGACCGCCAGATCCACCACCACCGAGCCGGGACGCATGCCGTCGAGCATCGCCTCGCTGATCAGGCGCGGTGCCGCCCGGCCGGGCACCTGGGCGGTGCAGATAACGATGTCGGCCAGGGCCAGCTGCTCGGCCAGCTGCTGGCGCTGCGCCGCCAGGAAGGCCTCACTCGCCGCCTTGGCGTAGCCGCCCTCCTCGGAGGGTTTCTCGGCGATCTCGGGGGGATCGAGGAAGCGGCCGCCGAGGGATTCCACCTGCTCCTTGACGGCCGGGCGCACATCGGAGACGTAGACGACGCCGCCGAGGCGACGGGCGGTGGCCACCGCCTGCAGACCGGCGACACCGGCGCCGAGCACCAGCACCCGGGCCGGCTGGATCGTGCCGGCGGCGGTCATCAGCATCGGCACGTAGCGGTCCAGCGCCGAGGCCGCCAGCAGCACCGCCTTGTAGCCGGCGATGTTGGCCTGGGAGGAGAGCACGTCCATCGACTGGGCCCGGCTGATGCGGGGCAGCAGTTCGAGGGCGATGGCGGCGGTGCGCCGCTCGCACAGGATCCGCACCAGGTCGGTGGCGCCGTAAGGGGACAGCAGACCCACCAGCAGGGCGCCGGGCTGCAGCTGGCGCAGCGCCGCTTCGGGGGGAGGGTTCAGGCAGAGCACGCCGTCCACCGCATCCCAGCGCAGCTGGTCGCCGGCGACCACGTCGGCGCCGGCTTCGGTGTAGTCGGCATCGCGATAGCCGGAGCTCAGGCCCGCTCCGGACTCGATCTGCAGCTGAATGCCATGGGAGTTCAGGCGCCGCACGGTTTCGGGGGTGGCGGCCACCCGACGTTCTCCGGAGGCCTGCTCCCGGGGGACCAGCATCGTGAGCAAGGGACCTCCGCGACAGGACAATTCATTAGAAGAACGCCAGACGGCTCGACAAGCCGCGGCCGCTGCAATGTGCGGAGTCCACCACCGGCAGCGGCGTCCGCCGCGACGCTCAGCCGGCGGGCAATGCGCAGATTTCCTGAAGCCCCCGCATCCCGTCGCCGCGGTCTGGCTAGGGCAGAGGCTTCCGCGCTCGCTTGCCCCTGATGGCTCTTTCCGCCCTCGACTGTCCCAACGGTGTCTGTCACAGCCACCACGGTGGCCATGCCGTCGCCCGCGATGAGGTGCAGCGCAACCTGGCCGATCACGGCAGCGAATGGTGTGAGCGGCTGGCCGAGCGCATCTACGAGATCGCGGTCGACAGCTTTTCGCAGACGGTGATGCCCGATCTGCAGCGTCAGGGCTGGCAGCGACGCCACCTGGAGTGGGAGTTCCGACTCGCCGAGGAGCGTGCCGAGGTGGAGCGCACCATGGTCGACGGCGCCATCAACGCGATGGAGAGCTTCCTGCGCAGCACCGAGGTGCAGCGTCTGTTCGTCAAGGAGCTGGTGCTCGGCACCCTGGCCGAGGCCAGCAGCAGCCGCATGCGCGGGCTGGGCATCCGCTATCTGATCGAGGAGGAGATGCTTGGTTTTCTGCGCGACAACCGCGACGACCTGCTCGATCGCGTCGCCGAGCGTCTGCTCGATGACGCCTCCGGTGACTTCCAGAAGGCCCGCGACTGCGCCGATGCCGACCTGGCCGAGCTGGAGCACCTGCTGATCAACCACGCCGAGGCCGTCGGCTGACCTCCCGGCGGCACTGGGCAGCTGCAGGTCTGAGTCCCCGGGCGGCAGGTGCCGCCGCGGGCTCGGGCTGCAGCGGGCAGGCGGGGGTCAGAACAGGGGCTGCAGCTCCTGCTCCAGGCAGGCCGCCTGAGGCAGGGCTCCCAGGTGGCGCAGCAGGCGCATGCGCAGGATCATCGGATCGATATCGCACTCCTGCTGCCAGCAGCGCTCGAGAAGGGCGCGACGGGAGGCCTGTGGATCCTTGGGCTGGGCCATGGCGGCAACGGGGCCGGAGTCCCGGCGGCTGATGGCCGGACGCTAGGGACGGCCTGCCCAAAGCCCATGAGAAGTCCTACTCAACCTGGGGCTGCCTCCAGAATCGACCGATGGCGCCTCCTTCCTTCGATCTGGGTCTCGCGGCTCACCGGCCGAAGCGGCAGGACGGACCCGCCGTCGAGCCGCGTCAGTGGCAGCGGCAGCTGATCCAGCTGCTGCGGGCCCGCCTGGTGGCCACCTCGGCCGCCAGCGCCGACGTGCTCGTGCATGCCGGACCCGGGGCCGGCAAGACGCTCGGGGCCCTGCTGGGGTTCCGGCAGCTGCGCCATGAGGGGCGGCTGGGCCGCTTTGTGGTGTTCTGCCATCGCAGTTCGATCGCCCGCCAGTGGCAGCTGGCCGCTGAGCGGCTGGGGCTGGAGCTGCTGGAGTGGGATGCGGGCGCCGACCAGGCCCAGGTGCGTCAGAGCGACGGGTTGCTGCTGAGCTATCAGTCCGCCGCCCGCCACCGCCGCCGCCTCGAGCTGGAGCTGCGCCACGAGCTGCGCGGCGCCGCCTGGGTGGCGATCGCCGATGAGGTGCACCATCTCGGCGTCGATCCGCTCGAACCGGAGGCCACCGCCTGGGGCCATGCCTTCAGTCAGCTCACCGGTGCGGCGCAGCTGCGTCTGGGGCTCTCCGGCACACCATTCCGGGCTGACAACCTGGCCTTCTGTGCGGCCCGGAGGTTGCGGGTGGAGCGCAATGGCGAGGTCTGGGAGCGGATCGTGCCCGATCTCTGTGTCGAACCGCAGCGGCTGATCGTGGCCGGTGATGTGCGGCCCCTGGAGTTTCATTTCCAGGATGGTTGGGTGGAGCATGGCCGCCGCCCGGAGGGCGGCGAGCGCGAGACCTCGCCGCTGTCGGCCGAGGAGCGCGAGAGCTGGCGTGCGCGCAACCTGCGCCGGGCGATCCGGCTGGGGGATGGGGGCGGCATCGCCCTGAGGCTGCTGCTGCAGGCCCGCCGTCGTCTGGAGAAGCTGCGGGATGGCCACCCCGGAGCCGGCGGGCTGGTCATCGCCCGTGACATCGAGCACGCCCGCAGCATCGGCGCCCTGCTGCAGGAGCAGGGGGACCGGGTGCACCTGGTCCACTCTCAGGATCCCGAGGCCGCGGCCCGGCTGGCCGCCTTCCAGGCCGGCGAGGCGGACTGGCTGGTGAGCATCGACATGTGCGCCGAGGGCTTCGACGCGCCGCGGCTGCGGGTGGTGGCGTACCTGACCACTGTGGTCACCCGCAGCCGCTTCGTGCAGGCGATCACCCGGGCGGTGCGCATGGATGGTGAGCGGGCTGCGCTGGAGCCGGTGCCGCGCCAGGCATCCCATGTGTTTGCGCCCGCTGATCCGCTGCTGATCCGCTACGCCCGCAGCTGGTCGTTGAGCGAGCCCTACCTGATCCGCTCCAGCGAACAGGCCGCTGTGGTTCCGACCGGTGGGTCGGGGGGGATTCCCGGCCAACTCCCCCTCCAGGCACTGGCGGATGACCCCGGTGCGGTGATCCGCCTGAGCGGCCCGCAACTGCCGTCCTTCCTGGGTCGCAGCGCCTGATCGGGGCCGATCTCAGTCTGTGAGGGGCAGCGGCGCTTCTGCAAAGGTGTGTCAACCAACACAACCACAGGGCCGATCGCCCGCCAACGTGGACGCACTCGGGGATCAGGCCATGACGGCTGGACATCACGGCGCGGCGAATGACGGTCCTTTTGATGACGGCCTGCTGGATGCTGCCATCCACAGGCGCCTGACCGTGGCGGTCTGCTGGGCGGTGTCCCGACGGGCCACCCTCGACAGTCGTGAGCTCTACGAGGAGAGTTACGCCCTCAACGAGGAATTCCGTGAGTGGCTGCTGTGCCTTGAGGATCACCCGCTGGAGCTGAGCCAGACGGTGCTGATGGTTCCTCAGGACCTGGGGACGCGCCGCTGGAGCAGCGGACAGGAGGGCGAGCGGAGACCTGAAACCGACGGACTCCTGGAAATCTAAAGCAAAACCGAAGAATTGGCCACTGCGCTCCGGTGGCGTTCTGGCTCAGGTGTGCGCTGGCGGATCGGTGCCCTGCGCCGAGCAATCGCGAGGTGAGCAGGGGCCTGCTGCTCGCCGCCGCAGGGCCCTGTCCCCTATCGTCTAACTCGTAGTCATTCCGCACAAGTCATGACCGACGTCGGGCCCGGCGGTCAGCAAGCCAGTTCCGTGCAGGCCGATCCTGCCGTCGAAAACGTGGTGATCGTCGGCTCCGGGCCGGCTGGCTACACCGCAGCCATCTATGCCGCGCGCGCCAATCTCAGTCCCCTGCTGATCACCGGCTTTCAGGACGGTGGCATCCCTGGCGGGCAGCTGATGACCACCACGCACGTGGAGAACTATCCGGGATTCCCCGATGGCATCCTGGGACCCGAGCTGATGGATCGCTGCAAGGCCCAGGCCCTGCGCTGGGGCACCCGGCTGGTGGAGGCCGACGCCGAGGCGATCGATCTGTCGCAGCGCCCCTACCGGATCACCGCCGACGGCCGCACGGTTCTGGCCCACAGCGTCATCATCGCCACCGGAGCCAGCGCCAATCGCCTGCAGCTGCCATCTGAGGAGCGCTTCTGGAGCCGGGGCATCAGCGCCTGCGCCATCTGCGATGGCGCCACTCCCCAGTTCAGAAACGAGGAGCTGGCCGTGGTGGGCGGCGGTGACTCCGCCTGCGAGGAGGCTGTCTACCTCACCAAGTACGGCAGTCGCGTGCACCTGATCGTGCGCGGTGACAAGCTGCGCGCCAGCGCTGCGATGGCCGACCGCGTCCTGGCCAACCCGGCGATCACCGTTCACTGGCACAGCCAGGTGGCCGACGCCTACGGCAGCGATGAGTGGCTCAGCGGCCTGCGCCTCAGCGATCGCCGCGACGGCAGCGAGCGGGAGCTGCCGGTGCGCGGGCTCTTCTATGCGATCGGCCACACCCCCAACACCCGCCTGGTCCAGGGGCAGCTCGAGCTCGATGCCAAGGGGTATCTGGTGACCCGTCCGGGCCGGCCGGAAACCAGCCTCGAGGGGGTGTTCGCGGCCGGTGACGTGGCGGATGCCGAATGGCGTCAGGGCATCACCGCCGCCGGCAGCGGCTGCCAGGCGGCCCTGGCGGCCGAGCGCTGGCTCAGTCATCACGGCCTGGCGGTCACCGTCAGCCACAGCCCGGTGGATCCTGCCGAGGTGGGTGAACCGAAGCGCACAGCCGAGAGCACGGAGTCCAATTTCGATGTGGATGCGCTTTGGCAGAAGGGCTCCTACGCCCTGAGGCGGCTGTATCACGAGAGCGAGCGGCCCCTGCTGGTGGTCTACACCTCGCCCACCTGCGGCCCTTGTCACGTGCTCAAGCCCCAGCTCAAGCGGGTGCTCGAAGAGCTCGGCGGCCGGGCGCAGGGTGTCGAGATCGACATCGAGGCCGATCAGGAGATCGCCCAGCAGGCCGGTGTCACCGGGACGCCCACCGTGCAGCTGTTCTTCGGCAAAGAGCTCAAGCAGCAGTTCAAGGGCGTCAAGCAGCGCAGCGAGTTCAAGGGCGCCATTGAGGCCCTGCTGCAGCCGGCGGCGGTCTAGGCCGCGGCGCCGTCGGGACACGCGGCTGGGGTCGGCGACCCAGTTGGCCCCATTCAGTCGGCGTTGGATTGATGACCAGCAGGTTTGCGACCTGCGGAGGGCCTCCGCTCACCAGGTCCGCCTGTGAGGGATGCGTCTGTGGAGGCTCCATCTCGTGGCTGCCCCTACAGCTGCGTGAGCTGCCGAGGGCCTGAGGGCCTGGGCCTGGAGCGGCCCGGCAGAGGCTCAGTCGTCTGCAACTGATCTCAGGGATCGGATCAGGCCGGGCCGGAGCTTGATTGAGCGCTCCTGGTGATGATCCGTGGACCAGCCCTC
>CAYNGR010000045.1:0-15116 GCA_964396755.1 uncultured Cyanobium sp.
TTCAGGCGGGTTCAGTGGGCGCCTTTCAGGCGGCGGGCTGGGCGAAGCCGGACTTGGGGGTGGTGCGGCCGCCGCGAGCCTGGCGGCGCTCCTCGATGTAGGCCTCCAGTTCGCGGAAGCGCGGCACCGAGCGCATCTCCAGCTTGCTGCCGTCGTTGAGCACCACGACCATGTCGCCCCAGCTGCCCAGGCCCCGCGGCACCGAACGCACCTCGCGGATCTGGCTGTAGACCACCTGGCTGCGGTCGCGGCCCAGCCAGCCGCCATTGATCTCGATGCGGCGGCTGGTGATCCGGTAGCGCAGCCACAGAGCCCGCACGATCGCCCCCACCGCGATGGGGATGCCGACGATCGTGAGCCCCAGGATCAGTCCGACGATCAGGTCGCCGCGGGCGGGGCCGCCTTCGTACCAGACGCTTTCGTCGATCACCACGCCGGGTGCGGCAGGCGCTTTGGCGCTCTGGCCGGCGGGTGCCGGGTTGCCTGATTCGCTCATGGGCGCAGTCCTGCCTGGTGCAACAGCTGCCTGCATTCTCCCAGCAACCGTTCCTCCTCCACCTCGGCGCTGCCGGGGCGCAGGCTGAGCAGCAGCCACAGCGGCCTCTGAGCCTGGGGCGGATGGCGCCTGAGCTCCTCCTGCAGCAGGCGCCGCAGCCGGTTGCGCCGCACCGACCGCTTGTGCACCTTGCTGCTCACGACGAAGCCGCAGCGCCAGGCACTGGCGGGATGGGGGCGAAGGCGGGGGGGCAGCAGGGCGGGCTCGGCGTTCAGCTGCCGCAGCACCAGCCACTCCCCCTGCAGACGGCGGCCCTTGCGATAGAGCCGCTCGAAGACCTTGTGGCCCCGCAGCCGGTGTTCGGGCGGCAGGGCCATGGACGCAGACGCAGTGGGGGACTCAGACCGCCAGACGGGCGCGGCCGCGGCGACGGCGGGCGCGGATCACGCGGCGGCCGGTGTGGGTGCGCATGCGAACGCGGAAACCGGACACCCGCTTGCGTTTGCGGCTCGTTCCTTCCAGGGTGCGTTTGGTCATGGCCTGCCGGGTCCTGCTGATGCGTCAGCCGGCCACCTTATCAGCCGGGGTGGGAGCGACGGACGCGGCCGTCAGCGGGTGGCCCGCCGCCGCCGACGGCGGGCGCGGCGGCCTCAGCCGGGGTCGATCTGGATCAGCCAGCTGCCCACATAGCTGGAGACCGGAATGTCGCCGGGCGGCTGGATGAAGGCATTGAACTGATACATCCCGGCGTTGAATGGGTTGATCAGCACCATGTACAGGCCGATCGTTTTGTTGTCGGGAATCGGCCGATCCGGGAACACCTCGATCGCCCTGCCGTTGGGGGCGACCTCGATCGTGGCGGGGATCTTCTCCAGGCAGCGCGTGCGCGACAGCATGCCGCCCTCACGCATCACGCACAGCTGCATGCGCTTGGGATCGAGATCGGCCTGCCAGTAGTCCGGCAGCCGCACGCTCAGCTTCAGGGTGGCGGTCTTGCGGTCCTTGGGTTTGAGGATCAGGTAATACTCCGAACGCTTCGCCCGAGCCGTCTCGGTCATGAAGAAGTAGAGCTTCCGGAAATCCTTGTTGTTGTCCCAGCGGAACTCGAACAGGCCAGGGGTGCCCTGGGCTCTGGCCGGCGCCGGGCTGAGCGGGCCGCCAGCGGTGTCCGTCAGGGAGACCAGCCCGGCGGCGGAGACCGCCAGGGTGGCCCCGGCGGCGATGGCCCGCAAGCGCGAAAAGGCGGACATGGGTGTGTGAGGGGAGAACCTGAATTCTCAGCAGCCGTCCTGGCGGCCTGTGGGCCCGGTGGCCGGACCGCTTACCGGCTCGGGTTGGCGCAGGGGGGCACCGCCCGGTCGGGCCTCAGCCGGCTGGCCTCGCGCAGGTAGGGATGCACCGGCGGCCGCTCCGTCTCCAGCCAGGCGTGGGCCAGCAGCCGGATGCAGCGCGGCAGATCCCCCTGCACCGCCATCTGCTGGCAATCCAGCAGGGCGATGCCGTCGCCGTTGAGCATGCGGCGGGCGATCGCCGCCGGGAAGCAGGCATCCAGGTCCGCCGTCACCGAGAAGGTGATCGACAGCAGCCGCTGGGCCTCCAGGCCCTGCAGGCCGTTGTGACTGACCAGGGCCGCGATCAGTTCGCTGACCGCCTCCCCGATCGCTTCGGCGGTGTTGGCGCTGGCGGTGGTGGCGCCCCGCAGGGCCCGCAGTTGCAGATCTGGGTTCATGGGCTGGCGCTCGCTGCAGTGGGGGCGGATCAGGGGCGGTGAAGCCACAGCGGCTGGCCGCTGCAGGCCAGCTCCAGCTGCAGCAGGTCCTGCAGCATGGACAGCAGGCGACCCCCCGGCAGCAGCCGGCCCAGGCGCCTGGGGGACTGGCCGAAGTTGATCGGCTTGCTGCGCTCGGGATCGAGGCCGGCCAGCTCCGCCGCCAGCCGCCGCGCCTGCTCCTCGTCGCCGAGCACGTCCACCAGACCCAGCTCCCGGGCCTGGGCACCGGTGAAGACGCGGCCGTCGGCGAACTGGCGCACCGCCTGCTCCTCAAGCCCGCGGCCCTGGGCCACGGCGCTGACGAACTGGCCGTAGCTGGCGTCGATCAGCTCCTGCAGCAGCTGCCGTTCCGCCTCGGTCAGGGCCCGGTCCGGCGACAGGATGTCCTTGTACAGGCCGCTCTTGACCGTCTCGAAGCGGATGCCGATCCGCTCCAGCAGGCGCGAGGCGTCGTTACCGCGCAGGATCACGCCGATCGAGCCTGTGATCGTGCCGGGGTTGGCGACGATCTGCTCGGCCGCCACGCCGATGTACACGCCGCCGGAGGCGGAGATGTTGCCGAAGCTGGCGACCACGCGGCAGCCGGAGTCGCGCAGGCGCAAGATCGCCGCGTGGATCTCCTGGCTGTCGCCCACGGTGCCGCCGGGGCTGTCGATGCGCAGCAGCAGTGCCGGACAGCCGCGCTGCTTCACCTGTTCGAGGGCCTTGATCACCCGCTTGCGGGTGGGGCCGGCGATCGGCCCCTCGATGGCGATGCGGGCGATCGCTCGGCGGGACCTGCGGCGCCAGGGCCAGGGCATCGGTTTGCTCGCAATGGTGGAAGAGTCCGGCTGGATCTTAAAAACAGGCATCCTGGTGGCCATCCCTGAGGCCGCCATGCCCCCCTCGCCGCTGCGCTGGCTGCTGATGCTGCTGCCCTTCGCCCTGTGGGGCACGGCGATGGCGGCGATGCGCCCGCTGCTCGACGGCGGCTCGCCGCTGCTGGTGGCCTGTCTGCGGCTGCTGCCCGCCGGGCTGGTGCTGTGGCTGGTGGCGCGCCTGCTGGGCCGCCCCAGCCGCATCGATCCCGGCGACTGGCCCGCTCTGCTGCTGTTCGCCCTCGTGGACGCCACCCTGTTCCAGGGCCTGCTGGCCCGCGGCCTCGGCCAGACGGGCGCCGGGCTGGGCTCGGTGCTGATCGATTCCCAGCCGCTGCTGGTGGCGCTGCTGGCCCGCTGGCTGTTCGGCGAGGCGATCAACCCGGTGGGCTGGCTGGGCCTGCTGCTCGGCCTGCTCGGCATCCTCTGCCTGGGCTTGCCGGCTCCGGTGCTGCGGCACTGGTGGCTGATGGGGCCGGATGCGTTCGACGGCCACGCCTGGAGCCACGGCGAGCTGTGGATGCTGGCGGCGGCGGCGGCGATGGCGGTGGGCACGGTGCTCAGCCGCTACGCCACCCGCCGCAGCGATCCGCTGCAGGTGACGGCCCTGCACATGCTGATCGGTGGTCTGCCGCTGCTGGCGGCCACCGTGCTGACGCCGGTGCTGCAGGGCAGTGGTTCCGGGGGAGGTGGCGACTGGCTGGCCTTCTGGCCCGCCTGGAGCGGCCTTGACTGGACGCTGATGGCCTATGCCTCGCTGTTCGGCTCGGCGCTGGCCTATGGCCTGTTCTTCTGGTTCGCCAGCAGCGGCGATCTCACCGGTTTCCTGTCGCTCACCTTCCTGACGCCGGTGTTTGCGCTGCTCTGCGGGCTGGCTCTGCTCCACGAGCACCTGCGGCCGTTGCAGTGGCTGGGGGTGCTGCTGGCGCTGGTCTCGGTCGTGCTGCTCAACCGCCGCCGCGAGCTGTGGGAGGGGCCGGCCAGGCTGGCGCCGGCTGTGGAGTCATGACCGAAGCCTGATGGGCCGCCGCATCCTGTTCGTGCATCAGAACTTCCCGGGCCAGTACCGCCATCTGGCGCCGGCCCTGCGACGGCGCGGCGATGACGTGCAGGCGATCGGTGGCCCCACGGCCAGGCCGCTGGCGGACATCCCGCTGCATCGCTACGACCCGAGGCCCCCGGGCGGCGTGCCGCCGTGCCATCCCTGGGCCGCCGATCTGCAGACCAAGGCCCTGCGCGGCGAGGCGGTGGGCAGCCTGCTGGAGCGGTTGCTGGCTGATGGGCTGCGGCCCGAGCTGGTGGTCGGCCATCCGGGCTGGGGCGAGCTGCTGGCGGTCAAGGACCTGCTGCCTGACGTGCCGGTGCTGCATCACGTCGAACTCATTTATCAGCTCGTCGGTGGCGACTGTGATTTCGACCCGGAATTTCCGCGCTCCAGCTGGAGCGCACGGGCGCGGCTGCGGCTGCGGCGGGCCGTGCAGCTGCAGGCCCTGCAGGATCTCGACTGGGGCCTGGCGCCCACCCCCTGGCAGGCCAGCACCGTGCCGCCCGAGTACCGCGAGCGCCTGAGCGTGATCCACGAGGGCATCGACACCGATGCCATCCGTCCCGACGGCCCGGCGATGGTGCAGCTGGAGCGCGCCGGCCTCCGCTTCCGCCCCGGTGATCCGCTGGTCACCTTCGTGGCCCGCAACCTGGAGCCCTACCGCGGCTTCCATGTGTTCCTGCGCATGCTGCCGCTGCTGCAGCAGCTCTGCCCTGAGGCGCACGTGCTGATCGTGGGCGGCGACGGCGTCAGCTACGGCAGCCCACCGGCCGGCGGCGGCACCTGGAAGCAGTGCCTGCTCGACGAGCTGGGCGAGCGGCTGGATCAGGCGCGGCTGCACTTCGTCGGCACCGTGCCGCACAGCCTGCTGCACGAGCTGCTGCGGGTGAGCGCCTGCCACGTGTATCTCACCTATCCTTTCGTGCTCAGCTGGAGCCTGCTGGAGGCGATGAGCTGCGGCGCTCTGGTCGTGGGCTCCGACACGGCACCGCTGCGCGATGTGATCCGCCACGGCGAGAACGGCCTGCTGGTGGACTTCTTCGATGGCGAGGCCCTGGCCAAGCAGGTGGCGGCGGTGCTGGCCGACCCCGAGGCGCAGCGGCCGCTGCGGCAGGCCGCCCGCGCCACGGTGGTGGAGCGCTTCGATCTGCAGCGGGTGTGCCTGCCGCAGCAGCTGGCGCTGGTGGACCGTCTGCTGGGCTGAGCTGTCTGTTGGGCTAAGTCGTCTGCAGGGCCGAGCCGATTCCTGGGCCAAGTCGTCTGCTGGGCTGAGCTGACTGTTGCGCCGAGCTGTCTGCTGGGTTGAGCCACCTGCAGGGCTGAGCCGATGCCTGGGCTGAGTCGAGCCGGCGCTCGCGCCCTGTGGCGATAGGTTCGCCCCATCCGCACGACGCGTTTGGCCGCCCTGCCCCGCCGCATGCGCCTGCTGGTGTTGCTGCTCACGCTCGGGCTGGGCAGCCTGCTGTTCGTCTGGCAGCTGGGCTCGGCCGGCCTGGTGGATGAGACGCCGCCGCTGTTCGCGGCCTCCGCCCGCGCCATGGTCGAGCGCAGCGACTGGCTGATCCCCCACGTCAACGGCCTGCCCCGCTACGACAAGCCGCCGCTGGTGTACTGGCTGATGGGGCTGCTCTACGCCCTGCCCGGCCAGCCCCGCTGGGATCCGCTCGGCACCTGGGCCGCCTCGCTGCCGTCGGCCCTGGCGACGATCGCCGTGATGCTCACCCTGGCCGACACGCTGCTGCGCTGGCCGCAGTCCGCCGCGACGTTGCAGCCGCTGCCGCGGCGACGGGCCGGCGAGCCGGCCGCCGGGCCCGCCTCCGAGCTCTCCGGCGCGGCTGAGCCGGCACCGGCCGCCACCTCGACCTGGCCCACGGCGCTGACGGCGCTGGGGGCGGCCCTGGCCTTCGCCCTGTCGCCGCTGGTGCTGCTCTGGGGCCGCATCCCGGTCAGCGATGCCCTGTTCACGGCGATGGTGGCGCTGTCGCTGCTGACGCTGTGGCGGCGCCAGGCCGATCCGGCCCAGCCCTGGGCGCTGCCCTGGCTGCTGCTGGGCCTGGCGGTGCTCACCAAGGGGCCCGTGGCGGTGCTGCTGGTGGGCCTCAGCCTGGCGCTGTTCCTGCTGCTGCAGGGGGACGGCCGGCGGCTGCTGGCGCGGCTGCGGCCCTGGCCCGGCCTGCTGCTGTGCGGCCTGGTGGCGCTGCCCTGGTACGGCCTGGCCCTGTGGCGCGATGGCCGCGCCTTCTGGGACAGCTTCTTCGGTTACCACAACCTGCAGCGCTTCACGGCGGTGGTCAACGACCACCTGGAGCCCTGGTGGTACTTCCTGCCGGTGCTGCTGGTGGCGGCCCTGCCGGTGACGCCGCTGCTGCTGCTGGGCCTGGTCCGCTCCATCGGGCCGCTGCGGCTGCGCCACTGGCGCGGGCTGCCGCTGCCGCTGTCGGTCCGCGCCGTCGCCCCCGATCAGTCGCTGGCCCGCTTCGCCGCCTGCTGGCTGCTGGCGATCCTGCTGTTCTTCACCGCCGCCGCCACCAAGCTCCCCAGCTACTGGTTGCCCGCCACCCCGGCCGCGGCCCTGCTGATCGCTCTGATGAGCCAGCAGGCCTGGCGCCCCGCACCCTCCCGGGCCCAGGCCGGCGCCGGCTCCACCGCGGCGCCGACTCCCCCGCTGCCGGCCGCCGCGCAGCCGGATGGCGCCTTCCGCCTGGCCTGGTGGCTGAGCCTGCTGCTGGCGGCCGTGCTGACCCTGGCCTTCGCCCTGGCGCCGCTGTGGGTGCCGCTGATCTTCGATCCGGAGATGCCGACCCTGCCCGCCGAGCTGCTGGCCTCGGGGCTGCTGGTGCGCGCCGCCTGGCTGTGGGCCCTGGCGGTGCTGCTGGGCTGGTGGCTGCGGGCCCGGCCGGCGCCGCTGCGGCTGCTGGCCCTGCAGCTGCCGCTGGTGCTGTTCGTGCCGGCGGCGCTGCTGCCCAGCTGGGCCCTGGGTGATCGGCTGCGCGGCCTGCCGGTGCGCCAGATCGCCGCCGCCGCCACCCGGTTGGCGGCCCCGCGCGAGCCCCTGGCGATGGTGGGCATCCTCAAGCCCTCGCTGCACTACTACAGCGGCCGGGTGGTGATCTACGAGGGCATCGAGCCCGAGGGTCTGGTGAACCTGGCCGATCGGCTGCGCCGCGAGGACCGCCCCGGGCAGCATCCGGCCCCAGCCGCCGAGCAGCCCAGCGTGCTGCTGGTGATCGACCGCACCACGGCTGCCGCGCCCTTCTGGCAGGGCCTGGATCCGCAGGAGCTCTCCCGCGCCGGCCTGTACCGGCTGTGGCGGCTCGATCGCCGCCGCCTGGAGCAGCGCGCCGCCGAGCTTCAGGCCGCCGGCCATCCGCTCACCTGGACCCGGCCCCGCCCGGAGCGCTACTGATCCGGGCGGGGCCGGGCCGGCCCACCTCGCCCCCGCGCCAGCGCGGGCCCAGGGGGGCAGCAGAGCCTGCCGGGGGAGTGTGTTGGCAGCCTTGGGCAACGGCACCTCGGCCTGCCGCTGCCGCCCTCGCTGCTGCTCCCACGCTTCGCTCGCCATGCGCCCCACCACCCGCTTCCGCCAGCTGCTGGCGGCTCCTGAGATCCTGTCGATGCCCTGCTGCCACGACGCCCTGTCGGCGCGGGTGCTGGAGCAGGCGGGCTTCGAGGCGATCGCTGCCGCCGGCTTCGGCCTCTCCGGCAGCCTGCTGGGCATGCCCGACATCGGGCTGCTGGAGGGCCAGGAGCTGATCCGCCAGTACGAGCGCATCTGCTCGGTGGTGCGGATCCCGGTGTTCGTCGATCTCGACACCGGCTTCGGCGACGCGAACAACGTGGTGCGGGCGGTGCAGGCAGCCGAGCGCGCCGGTGTGGCGGCCCTGTTCCTGGAGGACCAGACCTTCCCCAAGCGCTGCGGCCACATGGCCGGCAAGCAGGTGCTGCCGGTGGAGGAGTACCTGCCCAAGCTGCGCGCTGCCCTGGCCGCCCGGCGGGATCCCGATCTGGTGATCACCGCCCGCACCGATGCGGCAGCCGTGCTGGGGCTTGAGGAGGCGCTGCGGCGGGCACGTCTGTACGCCGAGGCCGGGGCGGATCTGGTGTTCGTCGAGGCGCTGGAGAGCGTCGAGGCGATGCGGGCCGCCAACCAGCTGCTGGCCGGCTGCGGCACGGCCTCGATGGCCAACCTGATCGAGGGGGGGCGCACCCCGCTGCTCTCCGCCCGCGAGCTGCAGGAGCTGGGCTATGCGGTGGTGGCCCATCCCTGCGGCTCGGTGTTCACCGCCGCCAGGGCGCTGCAGGAGTGGGCGGCCCACCTGCGGGAGCACGGCGGCGTGGCGGGCTTCCGCGAGCGGATGCTCGATTTCGAGTCCTACAACGACCTGGTCGGGCTGGAGGCGATCCGGACGCGGCAGGCGCAGTGGCAGCGCGAGGGCTGAACGGCTGCAGCGCCTGCATCAACCCGTGGCCTCGCCCGCTCATGGCCGCCGTCGGCCCCGACCGGCCTGGCAGGCGCCATCCCCTGCTGGCTCCAGGTGGCGTGCCATTCTGCCGTTTGAATCGTGCCAATTCTTCGATGGCGTCGAGGATTTGGCAGGGCGGCTTCCTAGCCTGGCTGCATGTGGATTCCCAGGCGCCTGGAGCCGCGGCTGCGGCAGCTGGTGGCCACCAGGCCGATGGTGGTGCTCACGGGTGCCCGACAGACCGGCAAGACGGCCCTGTGCCGCCATCTGTTTCCGGATCACGCCTATGTGAGCCTCGATCTGCCCAGCGAAGCGGCCCAGGCGGAGGGGGATCCGGAGGCTTTCCTGGCGCGGCACCGGGAGCCGCTGATCATCGATGAGGTCCAGTACGCACCGGCGCTGTTCCGCCACCTCAAGCTGCGGGTCGATCAGGACCGTGAACGCTGCGGCCGCTTCCTGCTGACCGGTTCGCAGCCCTTCGTGCTGATGCGGGATGTGGCCGACAGCCTCGCCGGTCGGGCCGCGATCGTCAGTCTCGAAGGCCTCAGCCTGCGGGAGCTGCGTGCCGTCGATCCCCAGCCGTCGATCGAGGCGGCGCTGCTGCGCGGCGGATTCCCCGAGCTGTGGGCAAACCGCAGCATCGATGCGGCCGAATTCCACGCCTCCTACGTGGCCACCTATCTGGAACGCGACCTACGCAGCCTGCTGCAGGTGAGCAACCTGCATGACTTCGAGCGTTTCGTGAGGGCCTGTGCCCTGCGCTCGGCTCAGCTGCTCAATCGGGCCGAACTGGCTCGGGATGTGGGCATCAGCGGCTCCACGGCGGCGATCTGGCTGTCGCTGCTGGTGCGCAGCGGTCTGGTCTGTCTGCTTGAGCCCTGGTTCGGCAACGCCACCAGGCGCCTCACCAAGAGTCCCAAGCTCTACCTCGCCGATCCGGGGCTGCTGGCCTGGCTGATGGGGATCGCGAACCCGGACGACCTGCTGCGTTCGCCGCTGCGGGGTGCGCTGTGGGAGACAGCCGTTCTGGCGGAGCTGCGGCGCGAACTCGCCTTGCGGCCGGTTTCGGCACAGCTCGCCTTCTGGCGCGACCGCAGCCGCGAGGTGGATGTGCTGCTGCAGCGCGGCGGCCGCTTCTGGTTGGCGGACTGCAAGTGGAGCGCCACCCCCGGCTCCGCCGAGACCCGCCGGCTGCGCCAGGTGGCGGCGGAGCTGCCCGAAGGGCAGGTGGAGACGATGGCTGTGATCTGCCGCACGCCCCATCGCCATCCCCTCGGCGAGGGCATCGAGGCACTGCCGCCCTGGGAGCTGGCTGAGGCCTGGGGGCTGGCCGAGGGCTGAACGGCTGCAGCGCCTGCATCAACCCGTGGCCTCGCCCGCTCATGGCCGCCGTCGGCCCCGACCGGCCTGGCAGGCGCCATCCCCTGCTGGCTCCAGGTGGCGTGCCGCTCACTGGATGGCAACGACGCTCCGGCCGGTGGTGGCCCGGTCCCGATCGGGCCTCCTGCTCGCGTCAGGCGGCCGCCAGCGGGGTGCGACGCAAGCCTGCGTAGAGGGCCTCGAGCGCATCGAGGTTGCGCTCCAGCGTGTAGCGCTCCAGCACACGGGCGCGGGCGCGGCGGCCCAGCTCGGCGGTGAGCACCGGCTGGTCGCGCAGCACCGGCAGCAGGGTGCGCAGCTGGGTGGTGACGCCCTGGGTGCTGATCACGATGCCGGCTCCACCCGCCAGCACCTCGCCATCGGCGCCGGCATCGGTGGCCACGCAGGCGGTGCCGCTGGCCATCGCCTCCAGCAGCGCCAGGCTCAGCCCCTCCACCAGCGACGGCAGCAGGAACACCTCCGCCAGCTGCAGCAGCGCCAGCCGCCGGCTCTGCTCGGGTTCATAGCCCCACCAGTGCACCCCCTCCGCCTCGCCGTAGATCTGCATCAGCGACTGGCGCAGCGGCCCATCGCCCACCACCACCAGCGTGCAGCCCTCCGGCTGCACCAGGCGCCAGGCGCGCAGCAGCGCCTCGACGTTCTTTTCGGTGGCGATGCGGCCCATGTACAGGAACACCCGCCGGCCGGTGAAGCGCTGGCGCAGCTGCTGCAGCTCCGCCGTTTCGGGGCCCGCCGGCGCCGGCGCCCAGATCGCCGGATCGACGCCGTTGGGGATCACCGCCAGACGGCCTTCCGGTACCCCCAGGCGGCTGAGCACCTCCGCCTGCAGCTCCGAGAACACGATCACCTTGTCGAAGCGCGCCAGAGACGGCGCATACAACTGATACGTGAGCTGCTGGGTGCCGCCCGCCAGGTTGCGCAGAGCGGCGTCGAAGGCCGGATGGAAGGTGGCCACCAGCGGCAGGCCCAGCTGCTGGCACAGATCCGGCAGGCGGAAATCCAGTGGCGACAGGGTGAGGCTGGCGTGCACCAGATCCGGCTGCAGCCGTTCCAGCGATTCGCGCAGCTCCCGCTGCGCCCCAGGCGAGGGGATCGTGTACACCTGCGACTTGACCAGATAGGGCAGGGCCACCTCAGGGCTGTCCGTCGCTGCGCCCGCGTCGGCGCCGAGCAGGCTGCGCCGGCCGTTCGCCTCCAGCTGCGGCGCTTCAGCGTGCAGCTCGTCAGCGGCCCCTGGCGAGGTTGTCGTTCCCTGGCCGCCCTGCAGCGGGGCCGCTCCTGCCGCTGTCGTCAGTGACCAGCGCCCACCGGACAGGCCGGCCCGCGTCCCGTTCTGGCTGCCCCCCTGCACCCAGTCGCCGCGCACCAGGGATGTGGCGGGGGTGTCGAAATGAATGAAGCTCACGGCGTGGCCTCGGCGCCGGAGGGCTTCGGTGATGCTCAGCCCGTAGGTGACGTTGCCGCAGAAGGGTGATTTCTTGCCCAGCCAGGCAATGTGAGCCAACGGAAAAGGTGGTCTGGGGGCACTGAAATTAGCAGCGGCGCCAGGGCCTCCTGCGCCGGCGCCCCGCCGCCGTGGCGTGACTGCTGCGCCTGCAGCCTTCGGCCCCGGCGCTCAGCCGCGCTGCCAGGGGCGCTCGCTCAGCGCCGCCAGCAGCGCCACCGCCGCCAGCACCCACAGCACCGGCAGCAGCCCGTACCGGCTGACCAGGGCGCCGGCCAGCACCAGCGGCAGGCTCAGGGCGATGTTGATCAGGTTGTTCTGCAGGCCGAACACCCGGCCGCGCTGGTCCTCCGGGGTCTCCTCCTGAATCGTCGTCTGGGCCGGGATCGCCAGCAGCGCCGCTCCCAGGCCCAGCAGGGCGCAGAGGCTGAGCGTCAGCACCAGCTGGCCGCGGCTCTGGCCGAGCAGCACCAGGCAGCAGGCGATCAGGCCCAGGCCGGTGCAACCCAGCAACCGGCGGCTGAAGCGGTCGCCCAGCTGCGCCATCGCCACCGCGCCGACCGCCAGCCCCAGGCCGCTCATCGCCAGCAGCGTGCCGAAGCCGGTGGGGCCGAGGCCGTTGATCGTCGCCGCCAGGCTGATCGCCAGCACGTACAGCGCCGCCAGCAGGCTGTACAGCAGCACCAGCTGCAGCATGGCGCTGCGCACGCTGGGCCGCTCGCGCAGCACCTGCATCCCCTCGATCATTTCCTGCCAGACCCCCACGTCGCGCGCCGGCCGGGGCGCCTCGTCGAGGCGGATCGCCGCGATCGCCAGCGCCGCGCCGCCGTAGCAGAGCGGCAGCAGCACGAACTCACCGCCGCGGATGCCGATGCCGGCCAGCAGGCCGTGCAGCAGCCGCAGGATCGGATCGCCCAGGGCGAAGCCCACGATCGTGGCGGCCATGCTGGTGGCCTGATACAGCGAATTGGCCGCCAACAGCTGCTGCGGCGGCACCAGCAGCGGAATCGCCGCCTGCTCCGCCGGCGCGAAGAACTGGGTGAGCACCGACTCCAGCAGGGTCATCAGCACCAGCGCCCAGTAGCCCCAGCCCAGCCCCAGCCAGGTGGGCCCCGGCAGCAGCGTCAGCGGCGCCAGCAGCACCAGCAGCGCCCGCAGGCCGTTGGAGGCCACCATCACGCCGCGTTTGGGCCAGCGGTCGGCCCAGACGCCGGCGACGGTGCCCAGCAGCATCGCCGGGATCGTGTTGGCGACGTAAATGCCCGTGGCCAGCAGCGTGATCAGCTGGGCCCGGTTCTCGACGCCCATGCGCATCGCCGCCGCCGCCTCGGCCAGCAGTGGATCGGGCTGGGGGTTGTCCGTCACCCAGTAGCGGGCGATCAGGAACACCATCAGCACGATGTAGAACTTGTCGGCCAGCTGGGAGAAGATCTGGCCGACCCAGAGCATGCGGAAGCCGGGCCGGGCCAGCACCGCCGCCAGCCCGCCGCTCTGGGCTGTCGGGCCCGTTCCTGTCGCGTCCTCCGGTCTGGCGTTCCCCACCGAGTCCTCCACTGGGCTCATCGCTGGCTGCTCATCGCAGGGGAGGGGACGACAGGGGCATGGACTCAACTCCACTGCGCAGCAGTCTGAAGGCCCGTGGGCTGCGGCCGAGATGTTCGCCGCACCAGGCCTCGATCAGCTCCAGCAGATGCAGCCACACCGGCTCGGGCCCCATCAGCTCGCCGCCGGGCCGCAGCGGCAGTCCCGGTCGCGGCAGGCGCTGCAGCAGCGCCAGTTCCGAGGACCACAGCACCACCCGCGCGCCGGGCAGGGCGCCGAGCGCCAGCCCCTCCCCCGGCAGCAGGCTGCAGTGCCAGCTGCGGTCCCCCAGCGGCGGCTCCAGTGGCGCTCCCGTGCGGCAGCAGCTCTGCAGCGGCAGGGCATAGCCGCCCAGGGCCAGCAGGTGCACGCAGGCCTGGACCGCGATCGCCAGGGCCTCGCGCCGCTCGCCGCACTGCCGCACCAGATCCTCGAGCCGGCCCAGCTGCAGCAGCAGATCCGCCAGGATCCCGGGGGCCGGCTCCTGCTCCGGCACCAGCTTCAGACACAGCTCCGCCAGGGCCTGGGCGGCCGCCAGGGTCTCGAGCCGCTGGGCCAGGGCGCTGTAGTTGTGCAGCACCTGCAGCTGCCGGACCCGCCGCAGGCCTCGGCGTCCCACCACCTGCAGGCGCAGATGGGCCAGCGGCACCGCCGCCGCCAGGCTGCTGCGCGGTCGCCTGGCGCCGGGCACCGCCAGCCGCGTTAGCCCCTCCTCGTGGCTGAGCAGGGTGAGCAGGCGGTCGTTCTCGCCCAGCGCTCCGCAGGCCAGCGCCAGACCCTCCAGGCTGCGGTCGCTCATGGGGCGCCGTGCCCAGGCCGCTGGCCTGGGGCCTGCACGGATCTGCCTGATGTCTCAGGCGTCGCGGCAGGGCCGCTTGCCGCGCTCAGGGGGGCCGGGCCGGCGGGCTGCTCGAGCCGCTGCTTCGCCCAGGTCACGCCCACGGCTGCGCCCAAGCCCACGGCTGCGCCCAAGCCCACGGCTGCGCTCATGCCCACGGCTGTGCGTCTGCCAATGGCTGTGCTTGTGCGCATCGCTGTCTTCGCCACTGGGGCTCGATTCACGCCCACAGCTGTGCCCGAGCCCACGGCTGTGCTCAGGCCCATGGCTGCGCCAAGGCCCACGGCTGTGGGTCTGCCACTGGCTGTGCCCGGGTCGAGGGCTGTGCTCACGCTCACGGCTCTGTGACGGCCAACAGCTGTGCTCACGTGCATGGTCGTGTCAGCTCTGCGAGGACGCACGGGGACGGCGCAGGGCCTCCATCAGCGCCAGGCCGCGGCTGGTGCCCAGGCGCGTGGCCCCCGCCTCCACCAGGGCATAGGCCTGCTCCAGGCTGTTGATGCCGCCGGCGGCCTTGACGCCCGCGCGGCCGCGGGCCAGCTCGGCCAGCCGCCGGATCTGCCCCGGGGTCACCGGCGGCCCGAAACCGCTGCCACTCTTCAGCCAGCGCACGCCGGCATCGAGGCTGGCCTCCACCAGCAGCTGCAGCGCCGCATCCTCGAGGCGTCCCACCTCGACGATCACCTTCACCGGCAGGCCCAGCTCGGTGATCGCCGCCAGATCGTCATGCACGGCGTTGCTGTCGCCGTCGGCCAGGGCACCGAAGTCCGGCACCACATCGAGTTCCTCGGCGCCGGCGGCAGCGGCGGCCTCGGCTTCGGCCCGCTTGATCGCGGCCGGCACCGCCCCGAACGGAAAGCCCACCACCGAGATCAGCTTCACCCGCTCGCCGGCCGGCAGCAGCGGCCGCGCCGTCGGCAGCCAGCGGGAGGCCAGGCACACCCCCGCGAAGCCGAAGTGGCGCGCCTCGGCGATGCGCTCGCCCACGGCCTCGGCGCCGTGGTGCGGATCGAGCAGGGCGTGATCGATCAGCGGGGCCAGATCGGGCAGGTCGCGGGACACGCGGAGGGGGAGTGGCGGAACGGACCCCGAGTCTGGCCAGGCGCGGGCCGCGGCAAGGCTGCACCTGCCGGTCGCCGCCGGGTGTCGCTGCCGCAGCGGGCCGCGCCGGCGTCCCGGCCGCGCACCCTGGTCGATGCAGTGCTGACGGCCCTCCCCGTTCGGCTCAAGCGTGGACCGCT
>CAYNGR010000045.1:15216-18240 GCA_964396755.1 uncultured Cyanobium sp.
CCCTGGTCGATGCAGTGCTGACGGCCCTCCCCGTTCGGCTCAAGCGTGGACCGCTGGCGCCGGCCGCCGGGGGCGGCCTGTCCGCTCGGCCGGCCTGGCGAGGGGCTGAGCGTCAGACCCCACCAGCGTGCAGCCAACCCACCGGCCCTGATCCACCCTCCTGCAGCAGAACGCCCCCCGACGCCGCGCATGGCCGTCGGGGGGCGAGGGACGCTGGCGGCTGGCCGTCGCCCGGCCCACTCAGGGGCCGGCGGGGCTCAGGCGTCCTTGGGCTGGATCACACCGAAGCCGCCATGGTTGCGGCGGTACACCACGTGGATCTGGCCGCTGCCGGCCTCGCGGAACACATAGAAGTCGTGGTCCACCATCTCAAGCTGGTGCAGGGCCTCCTCGAGATCCATCGCCGGCATCTCGAAATACTTGCGGCGCACGCCGCGGTGGGGCACCGAGGCCTCCAGACCTTCGGTGATCGAGGCGCCGGGCGGCGGCAGCGTGGCAGCACCCAGCTCCTCGTCGCGGGCTGAACGGTGCACCGGCCCGTGGCTGCGTTCATGCACGCGATCCTTGTAGCGGTGCAGCTGACGGCTCAGCTTGTTGGCCACCAGATCGATGCTGGCGTAGAGGTTTTCACTGCGCTCCTGGGCACGGATGACGGTGCCGTTGGCGAACATCGTCACCTCGACGATCTGCTGGGGAACGCGCGGATTGCGGGCGACGGACAGGTGCACATCGGCCTCCTTCACCATGTCGCCGAAGTGGGTGATCGCTCGGCTGATCTTGGTTTCGGTGTAATCACGGATCGCAGGAGTGACGTCGAGATTGCGGCCGTGGATGAGCAGTTTCATCGGGATCTCTTGGCAGTATCAGCCGCCGGGAGCGGGATGCCTGGGAGGCTCCTACCCCGGGTGTGCCCACGCTAGGAAGGCCGCACCATGCAGTCCTCCACGACAGCAAATCTTTTCGTTGCTGACGCCGCCGTGCCGTTCGAGCGGGCCTGGCGTTGGCAGCGGGCGCTGCAGGCGCGGCTGCTCGCCGATGGGCGGGCGCCTGAGGCGCTGTTGCTGCTGCAGCACGAGCCCTGCTACACCCTCGGCCGCGGCGCCAGCCTCGAGCATCTGCATTTCGATCCGGCCGATCCGCCCCTGCCCCTGCATCGCATCGACCGTGGCGGTGAGGTCACCCACCACGCCCCCGGCCAGCTGGTGCTCTATCCGGTGCTCGATCTGCGCCGCCGTGGCGCCGACCTCCACCTCTATCTCCGCAGCCTCGAGCAGCTGGTGCTCGATCTGCTGGCGGAGCTGGGCCTGGAGGGCGAGCGGGTCTCCGGCCGCACGGGCGTCTGGCTGGAGGGCCGCAAGCTGGCAGCGATCGGTGTCGGCGCCCGCCGCTGGATCAGCCAGCACGGCCTGGCCCTGAATGTGGAGATGCCGCTGGACGGGTTCGCGGCGATCACGCCCTGCGGCCTGAGTGGCCTGCCGGTGGGGCGTCTGCTGGACTGGCGGGCGGACGTCAGCGCCGCCTCCCTGGCGCCGCGGCTGCTGTGGCACGCGGCCCGCGTCCTGGAGCTGGAGCTGCAGCCGCCCCGGCCGGCAGCGGAGCTGGAGGCGCTGGCCGAGGCGCTGCTGGGGCCCGAGCGGCCCTGAGCGGCCGGATGCGGCCAGGCGCGCACCAGGTTGCAGCCATGCCCAGCAGGCCGCCTCAGCGGCCAGCATGGGCGCGCTCCCCATCAGGGCCCATGCCGACCGCCTCACCCTCCACCGCTTCGCTGCCCTGGAGCGTCAGCCCCGCCGATCAGCGGGCCCTGGCCGGGGCTCCCGACTGGAGTGCCCTGCGCGGGCTCGAGGGCCTGTGGAGCGCCCTGGCCGACCGTCACGGCGAGGCGATCGCCCTGGAGGCCCCCCACGCCCAGCCGCCCGAGACCCTCTCCTACCGGGAGCTCCACCGGCGCATCGAGCAGGCCGCCGCAGGCTTCGCGGCGCTGGGTGTGCGGCCCGGCGATGTGGTGGCCCTGTTCGCCGAGAACGGCCCCCGCTGGCTGGTGGCCGATCAGGGGCTGATGCGGGCGGGTGCCGCCGATGCGGTGCGCGGCAGCGCCGCTCCTGTCGAGGAGCTTCGCTACATCCTGAGCGACTGCGGCGCCGTCGGTCTGATCGTGGAGTCGCGCGACCTGCTGCGGCGGCTGGCGCTGGATGCGGGCGCCCAGGCCGCGCTGCGGTTCGTCGTGCTGCTGGAGGACGCCGGCGGGGGTGGCGAGTCCGCAGCTGACGCCGAGATGTCCGCCTGTCTCAGCTGGGCGCAGCTGCTGGAGCGCGGTGCCGCCGCTCCCGTGCCGCCCCTGCCCGAGGCCGGACCCGACCGCCTGGCGACGCTGCTCTACACCTCCGGCACCACCGGCACGCCCAAGGGGGTGCCCCTCAGCCACGCCAACCTGCTGCACCAGCTGCGCACCCTCGGGGTGGCGGTGCAGCCCGAACCGGGCGAGCGCGTGCTCAGCGTGCTGCCGATCTGGCATGCCTATGAGCGCAGCGCCGAATACTTCCTGCTGTCGCGGGGCTGCCGCCAGACCTACACGACCCTGCGCCAGCTGCGCGGTGATTTGCAGAAGGTGCGGCCCCAGTACCTGATCAGCGTGCCGCGCCTGTGGGAGGCCCTGATGGCGGGCTTCGAGGACGCGCTGGCCGGCATGCCCTCCTCGCGCCGCAGGCTGCTCGTTGCCGCCCTGGCCAACAGCCGCGCCTGGGCCCTGGCGCGTCGCACCGCCGCCGATCTCACCCTGGCACCGGTGCCGTTCCGTCGCCGGCTCAGGGCCCGCGTCGAGTCGCTGCTGCGCTCGCCCCTGCATGGACTGTCGGAGGCCCTGTTCTGGCCGAAGGTGCGCCAGCAGCTGGTGGGTGGTTCGCTGCGGCGGGCGATCAGCGGCGGTGGTGCCCTGGCGCTGCATGTCGATGGGTTCTTCGAGGCGATCGGCATCGAGCTGCTGGTGGGCTACGGCCTCACCGAGACCAGCCCGGTGCTCACCTGCCG
>CAYNGR010000046.1:0-13041 GCA_964396755.1 uncultured Cyanobium sp.
GCATCAGCATCAGCGCCCAGTCCTGGGCATCGGTGCCGCCGGCGCCGGCGTTGATGCTGATCACGGCGCCCTCCTTGTCGTAAGGGCCGCTGAGCAGGCGCTCGAGCTCCCAGCGGTCCAGATCGGCGCGCAGGGTCTGCAGGCCCTTGTTGGCCTCCTCGAGCAGCTCGGCGTCGGGCTCCAGCTCGTACAGCTCAAGGGTGGCCTCGGCGTCCGCCACCGCAGCAGCCCAGCGCTGCAGCTGCTCCAGCTGGCCCTTGACCTCGTCGAGCTGGCGCATCTTGGCCTGGGCCTGCTTCTGGTCGTCCCAGAACCCGGGCTGAGCCGCCAGCTGCTCGAGATCCTGCTGCCTTGCCTTCAGTGCAGGGACGTCAAAGACAGTCCTGGGCATGGCCCAGGCGGTCAGTGAGCTCGGAGAGATCGCGCTTGAAATCGGTGAGATCGAGCACCGTCAGGGTGAAATCGATGGTGATGCCGACCGTACCAGCCGTGCGGAGTCCGCCCGGAGCGCGACCAGCCCCACGGGGACCCCGCCTAAGATCAATCCTGCGGCCTGTCGCCCCGGTTCCACCGCATGGCTCCCGTTCAACCGGCACCGGCCCCGCCGCCGCCCCCCGTGGCGAAGGTGGATCTGTATCGGCATCGCTTCTCGGCCGATTGCATGCGCGCCAAGGCGCTGCTCGACCGCAAGGGCGTGGCCTACAACGAATTCATCATCGACTCCGATGATGAGAGCCGCCAGGTGATGCTGCAGCGTTCCGGCGGCAACAGCAGCGTGCCTCAGATCTTCATCAACGGGCGCGCCATCGGCGGCACCGAGCAGCTGGAGGCCCTCGATCTGGCCGGCCAGCTGGATGTGATCCTCGGTGAACGGCCCCGAGACATCCACGCCGAGGAGGCCAGAGCGATGCAGCAGGACCAGTCTCAGAACCGCGGCCGCGGCCTGTTCGCCCGGTTCGGACGCCCGTGAGCCTGACCCGCGTGCCCAGCGGGGCCCAGCTGTTCGTCATCGATCCGATCGAGCGGCTCCGGCCCGCCAAGGATTCCAGCGTCGCCCTGATGGAGGCGGTGCAGCGCTCTGGCGCTCAGGTCTGGATCTGCACTCCCGGTGATCTCTGCGCCATCGGCAACCAGACGGACCCCGGCGACCAGGGCCATGCCTGCTGGGCGCAAGCGATGCCGCTGACGCTGCAGCCGATCAGCGCCTCCCCCGACGGCTGGCAGATTCCCAGCCCCTGGTTCGAGACCGGACCGGCCCAGCTGGTGCGCGTGCCGGACTTCGCGGCGGTGTGGATGCGCAAGGACCCGCCGGTGGACGAGGCCTACCTCTATGCCACCCATCTGCTGGAGATCGCCGAGCGCCAGGGCGCCAGGGTGATCAACCGGCCGGGAGCCCTGCGGGCCTGGAACGAGAAGCTGGGGGCGCTGCGCTTCAGCCACTGGATGGCCCCATCGCTGGTGAGCAGCCGCGTCGAGCAGCTGCGCGGCTTCGCCGCGGAACACCGCGAGGTCGTGCTGAAACCGCTGGGGGGCCGCGCCGGCCAGGGCGTGGTGTTCGCCTCGGCCGCCACCCCCGGCCTCGGAGCGCTGCTGGAGCTGGTCACGGCTCAGGAGCAGCTGCCGGTGATGATCCAGGCCTTCCTGCCCGGCGTGCGCAGCGGCGACAAGCGCATCCTGCTGGTCAACGGCGAACCGCTGGGGGCCGTCAACCGGGTCCCGACGGGGGGCGAGTTCCGCAGCAACCTGGCGGTGGGCGGCGCTCCCGAAGCCACCGAACTGAGCGACACGGAACGACGCCTGTGCGCCGAACTGGCTCCACTGCTGCAGGCCGAGGGCCTGTTCTTCGTCGGCATCGATGTGATCGATGGCCGCCTCAGCGAAATCAACGTCACCAGCCCCACCGGCATCCGCGAGGTGGAACGACTGGGCGGCATCCCCCTGGCCGATCAGACGATCGCGCGACTGTCGGAACTGTTGGCCGAACCGCCCAGCTCCAGCCAGTCCTGAAGCGGCAGAGGCTGGCCGAATTCATAACCCTGGAAGTACTGGATCCCCAGCGCCTCCAGCCTGACAACCGCGGCACGATCCTCGATGCCTTCGGCGATCAGCTCCAGGCCCAGCCTGGGGGCGAGGGCCGCGATCAGCGTGATGATGTGCAGGGCGTCGGGGTCATGGCTGATCGCCTGGATGAACGATTTGTCGATCTTCACCACGTCCGGACGCAAGGTCTTGAGCAGCACCAGTGAGGAGTAGCCGGTGCCGAAGTCATCCAGGGCCAGATGCACGCCGGCACGCCGCAGGGCTTCGAGATTGGTGCGCACCGCGGCGTGCGGCTCGAGGATCGAGTGCTCCGTCAGCTCAAGGGTCAGCTGTTCGGCTGGCAGGCCGCGGGCCCGCAGCTGGGCCAGCAGGCGATCGGCCAGATCCATGGCGAGCAGCTGGTTGGGAGAGAGGTTGAGGTAGAAGCGCAGATCGGGGTGGCGCAGGTGCAGCTGCTGGAAGCCGTCCAGAGAGAGGCGGATCAGCTCATGGCCCAGCAACTGGATCTGACGGTGCTGTTCCGCCATCTCCAGAAACAGGATCGGCGAGACCCAGCCGCGCTGGGGGTGATGCCAACGGGCCAGCGCCTCCATGCCGTGCAGCGCGCCGCTGGCCGTCACGATCGGCTGGAAGACGATCTGCAGCTGACGGCTGCGGATGGCCTGGATCAGATCGGTGAACAACTGGTAGCTGTTCAGCTGCGGCGCCTGCCCCACATCGTCCGGACCGATGATTCGGCTGTTGCGGCTGCGCTTGGCCTGATACATCGCCAGATCGGAGCGCTGGATCACGGCAGCGATGTCGCGCTCGCAGGGATTCACCAGTGTGATGCCGATGCTGAGGCTGACCGCGATCGGCAGATCGCCCACCTGCACCGGCGGAATCAGGCTGTCGACCATGGCGTGGGCCTGCTCGCGGGCCGCCCGGTTGAGAGCCTCGGGAGACTGATCCTCAAACCGGGAGAGATCGAGGATCACCGCCAGCTCATCGCCGCCGTAGCGGGCCATGAAGTCACTGCTGCCCAGCACCTGCCGCAGACGCTGACAGACGTTGACCAGCACCCCATCGCCGACGGCGTGCCCATAGGTGTCATTGATCACCTTGAACTTGTCGACATCGACGAACAGCAGGGCGAAGTGCTGACCGGCGCGGCTGTGACGGGCCGCGGTCTCCGTCACCTGGGCGATGAAGTAGCGGCGGTTGGGCAGCTGGGTGAGCGGATCGAGCAGGGCCAGGCTGCTGGCGCTGCGCAGAAAGCGCTGAAAGCGGCTGGTGACACGGGCGAGCTCACGCTCATGCACGGAGCCGCCGGCTTCGGGCAGCAGCGGCGCGATCTCGATCGGCATGGCCGAGGCCTCCAGGCTGAGCCGGCCCAGCAGCTGGCTGCTCTCGCCTCTGCCGCGCTCGTGGGGCAGCAGACCCTCCAGCAGCAGATCCAGCTCCCGGCAGGCCTGACGGATGCGCAGGTTGGCCAGCCGTTCCGCCTGCCGTTGCACGATGCGCCGGCGGCGCCGGGCCAGCAGGGTGATCGCCCGCAGACTGATCGCCAGCACAGGAATCGCCGCCAGCAGGGGCAGATCCTCGAGCAGCCCACGCCCCACAATCGGCAGCAGTGCGGGGCGACGCATCGCCAGCACGCTGCCCTCCGCCGAATGGATCGGCGGCAGGATCGGCTCAATGCCGGTGTCTGCAGCCGCGACACGCCGTCGCGGCACGAACAGCAGCTCCTCGCGCAGGCTGTCCAGACGGGCACGGATCGCTGGTCTGTACTCCGACTTGAGCAGCGGATCGAACATCGCCAAGGTGCCGACCGCCGGTGCCGAGGCGCTGTTGTCGCTGATCGGCGTGGCAGCCCCGAGATACAGGGCACCGCGATCGGTGCGGCAGGCCAGTCGCACAATGCTGTTCACCTGACTCAGCCGTGGGGTGTTGGCGCGCAGACAGCGGATCAGCGCCTGTTCGGCTGTGGGCGTCAGGCGGGGTCGGGCAAAGCTGAGCAGCGGGCTGCCATCGGGCCGCAGCATCACCATCACCGCACCAGCGTCGAACACCGCCGCCGTGGCGAGATAGGTGCGTTCGTAGTCGGGATTGCCGCCGCGGGCGAAGCGATAGGCATCATCCCAGTGGCCCCAGTCGCGGGACGCCCGGCTCATCACCGACAGAGCCACCTCCATGATCGCCAGGGTGTCGTCACGGAGCGCCTGCTGCTGCGCCAGAACCACCGAGGTGCGGCGCTGCAACTGCAGGGCCACCACGGGCACCAGCACGATCAGGCAGGCGACGCCGGCTCGAAACACCTCCCTGGATTCCAGAGGCGTGCGCCGCTCCTCCTTCCGCCAGGAGCGCAGCAGACGGATCAGCCGCTCCATCAATGAGCCCGCCTCCGTCGCAAGCTGCCTGAGGATTCCTTCCGCGCGTGCGTTGGAACATCCTCATGTTGAGGAGATCTTAACCGAGCTCGATGGCTTTTGCCGCGCAATCTGAGTCGAAATCCAATTCCTGAACCTCGAGCGATCGTGGTCAACGAGGCACGTAGCAGCAGCGACGAGGCACCCTCTGATGGGAGCTGCAGCCCGCTCGCCCTGCCGCCCGCGCATGGGATGACGGTGCTGGTGGCGGTGCCGCCGGCAGTCGGAGCGCCGCGGCGGTCACTCGGCGGGCCGATCCACCCGGGCATCGCCGCGGCCACGCTGCTCTCAGCGGGGCAGCGGCAGATTCAGCTGCTGCTGCAGCACGCCCAGCTTCAGGCCCACCTCCTGCAGTTCACGCTCCGGCCTGGAGCCGCGCACCAGCCCGGCACCCGCGGTGAGCTCCAGCCGGTCGCCCCGCAGGATGCCGCTGCGGATCGCCACCCGCAGGTCGGTATCGCCGGCGGTGTCGATCCAGCCGATCGGGGCGGCGTAGTGGCCCCGCTCGAACGGCTCGAGGCTGCGCAGCCAGGCCATCGCCTCCCGCCGCGGCAATCCCGCCACCGCCGGGGTGGGGTGCAGGGCCGCCGCCAGAGCCAGCGGCGGCTGGCTGGCCAGACAGGCCGTGATCGGCGTGTGCAGATGCACCAGGCCGCCATGGCGAGCCAGGCGGGGATGGCGCGGCCGGCGCGGCTGCAGGCCCATCTGCTGCAGCACGGCGGTGATCGCCTCCACCACAAGCTCATGCTCATGGCGATCCTTGCCGGAGCGCAGCAGAGCCTCGGCGCCGCTGAGGGGGGCGGTGCCGGCCAGGGCATCGCTGCGCAACTGCCCCTGCCGCACCGTCAGCAGCCGTTCAGGAGAGGCACCCAGCAGCGACTCCCCGGGCGACTGCTGCCACAGGAAGCGGCAGCTTCCGGGCTGACTGCGGCGCAGATGGCTGAGCAGCCCCAGAGGATCGAGGCGGCCATCGAGCCGCAGCTCCTGACGCACCGCCAGCACCAGCTTGCGCAGCTCACCCCCCTCCACCAGCTCGAGGGCGCGCTCGAGGGCGGCGCGATAGCCCTGCTGCCAGGCGGAACCCGCGCTGATCGAGACCGACACGGGGGTTTCCGCCACGGCGCCCGCGTCGGCCAGCCGCTCCAGCCGGCGGGCGGTCTCCCACAGCTCCTCGGCCAGGCTGCGGGCGGTGACCTCACCCCCGAGGCCGCGCTGCAGCCGCAGCCAGCAGTGCCGACCCTGGCGGCTGAGCTGCCAGCGGGGCAGCACCGCCTGCA
The DNA here is from genome assembly GCA_964396755.1 of uncultured Cyanobium sp. Lineage (GTDB taxonomy): Bacteria > Cyanobacteriota > Cyanobacteriia > PCC-6307 > Cyanobiaceae > Cyanobium. Next base: position 5,726 of record CAYNGR010000046.1, read on the forward strand.
CGCCCGCCGCACCGGTGCCGGGCTGGAGCGGGCTGTCAAAGAAGGCGAAGGCCAGCAGCACCCGCGGCCGCGCCAACGGCGGCAGTGCCCCGGCCGGCAAGGCCAGGCGGCTGAGGCTGAGGGCGCTGAACCGCTGCGCCAGCTCGAAGCGGCGTGGCCCGCTCAGCTCCAGGCTGTTGCAGCGGCCGCTGGCTGCCAGACAGAGGCCGGGGGCGCCATCCCAGAGGAAACGGAAGCCATCGTCACCGTCGTCGCCGGCGAGATGGGGTAGCAACGCCAGCGGGTCAAGGCCGGAGAGCGGCAGAGCCAGGCTGAGCACGCCCTCTTCGTCGCCGCGGCGGGCCGCAGCCCTCTCCAGACGGCGGGCGGTGTCGGCGGCGAGCGCCAGCAGCTCGGAGAAGGAAGGTGGACCCTGCACCAGGAAGCGGAGGACCAGCGCTGGAGGCTGATCAAATGTATGGGTCCCTCCCCTCGGGGCGCCGCCGGCAGCCGGATGCGGGGGTCAGGTCGTCGCAAGGCTTCACGCGCCTGATCCGGCCGAGCGGGGCGACGGCTCGTGACTTGCGGCGTCACCGCCGTGGGAGGCCCGCGCCGCTGGAGCTTCACGATCGGCTGAGACCTGCCAGCCACGGCGACTGTGCGCACGCGGGACGCCGCCGGCAACGGCACAGGACGAGGCTGCTGGTCCAGCCCGGGCCGGACCAGCACAGCGGCGCGATCCGGGCTGGAGCGCGGCGGCGCGGAATGGAGCATGGACGGCCAGAGCCAGGACGGAACGCCTCCATGCGGCGGCGTCAGCGCCTGAGCGTCCGGGGTGGAGCCCCGCCAGCCCTCACCCGGGACAGGCCACAACCAGCCGCGGCGATCCCGACGCGCCGTGCGTTGACAGCGCCGAAGGCCGCGGCGGCCCGATGCCGGCTGGCGCGATGCGGCTGCTCAAATGGTTGGATCGAAGGCCTGTTCAGCCCCCACCGTGCCCGAGCCGCCGCACCACGCCGACCGCCCGGGCGGCACGACCGTCGAGACGAGGACGCGGCGTCAGCTGTGGAAGGCGGCGATCAAGTGGCCGATGTATGCGGTGGCGGTGATGCCGGTGCTGCTGGCGGCCGGCTGGCGCCTCGGCAGCGGCCAGCCGCTGCGCCCGGAGCAGCTGCTGCTGTTCCTGCTGGCGGCGGTGCTGCTGCTGGCCTGGGAGAACCTGGCCAACGATGTCTTCGATGCCGACACCGGCGTCGACACCCTTGGCAAACCCCACTCGCTGGTCAACCTCACCGGCCGCCGCGAACGGGTAGCGCTGCTCGCCAACGGGGCGCTGCTGCTGGGGCTGGCCCTGATGGCCGTGGTGGCGCTGCGCAGCACGCCGCTGGTGCTCGCCCTGGTGCTGGCCTGTTGCGGCCTGGGCTACGTGTATCAGGGCCCACCCTTCCGGCTGGGCTATCGGGGCCTGGGTGAACCGCTCTGCTGGCTGGCCTTCGGCCCCTGCGCCACCGCAGCCGCCCTGCTGGCCCTGGGTCCGGCCCCCACGGCCGCGACTCCTGCCGTGGTGCCCTGGAGCACGGCCCTGGCGCTGGGCAGCGGCCCGGCATTGGCCACCACCCTGGTGCTGTTCTGCTCCCACTTCCACCAGGTGGAGGAGGACGCAGCGCATGGCAAACGCTCGCCGGTGGTGCGCCTGGGCACGGCCCGGGCCGCCGGCCTGGTGCCCTGGTTCGTGGCCACCACCCTGGCCCTGCAGTGGGCCCCTGTGCTGCTCGGCCAGTGGCCGCTCACCGCCCTGCTGGGGGTGGCCGGACTGCCCCCGGCCCGGAACCTGATCCGGCTGCTGCGGGAGCATCACCGCGAACCGGAGCGGATCAGCGGCAGCAAGTTCCTGGCCCTGCGCTTCCAGGCCCTCAACGGTCTGGGGCTGGCCCTCGGCCTGGCGATCGGCCCCTGGTGGGCGAACGGCCCCTGGCCCTGGAGCGGTGGGCGCTGAAGTCTCCAGCGGCGGCAACCGGCCCGCGGCCCCGGTGCTGCGGCAGATGACGCTGCGGCTGCGCTGGCGCCCGTATCGCTTCGAGTTGCCGCAGGCGCTAGTGACCAGCCAGGGAGCCTGGAACCTGCGCCGCGGCTGGCTGCTGCGACTGGAGGCTGGCGATGGCCGGCTGGGCTGGGGCGAGGCGGCGCTGCCGCCGGCACCGCAGCGGCAGGGATCCGCGGCCGGCCCCAGCGGCAGGGACGGCGCCACCTGGCCGCAGGTGCTGCAGGCGGCGGTCGACGCCCTGCCGTCGACGCTGCAGCGACAGGAACTGGAGGCGCGACTGGCGGGCCTGCCGGCACCCCTGGCCTGCGCGCTGGGCATGGCTCTGGCGGAACTCGATGGCCTGGGTTCGGTTCGGCAGGGCGGCTGGCTGGCGGCACCCCGCTCGGCCCTGCTGCTTCCAGCCGGAGACACGGCGCTCGATGCCCTGGAGCGAGCCCTGTCAGAGCTGCCCAGCGACGCCGATCCAGCGCGCGGCCGGGCCGCGTCAGCCCAGCCGGAACAGGCGCAGCAACCACCGGGGCCAACAGTCGGCATCCTCCCCGTTCCTGCCGCCGAGGCCCTCACCGTCAAATGGAAGGTGGCGAGCGGCGACGACGCCCAGGAGCGGCGGGTGCTGGAAACGCTGCTGCAACGGCTTCCCGCCGATGGCCGGCTGCGGCTCGACGCCAACGGCGGCTGGGACCGGGCCACGGCCTGGCGCTGGGCGGACCGGCTGGCCCAGGAGTCCCGGCTGGAGTGGCTGGAACAGCCACTGCCGCCCGACGAACGGCAGGAGCTTGAAACCCTGGCCTGCAGGCTGCCGGTGGCGCTCGACGAGTCGCTGCGGCTCGATCCCGGACTGATGACGGGCAGCTGGCACGGCTGGCAGGTGCGCCGGCCACTGCTGGAGAGAGATCCCCGCCCGCTGCTGGGGGCCCTGCAGGCAGGCACCCCACGGCTAATGCTCAGCACCGCCTTCGAGACCGGCATCGGACGGCGTCTGGTGGCGCACCTGGCGGGCCTGCAGGCGCTCGGCCCCACGCCGACGGCCCCGGGGCTGGCGCCGGGCTGGCGGCCAGGCGGCGATCTGTTCTCAGAAGAGCCGCAGACGGTCTGGGAGGCGGCGGGATGAGGCGGCCGGCAGGGTGCTGGCGCGGTGGCTGCGGGCCGGCGGCAGCGGAGATGGCGCCATGACCCTGGCGCTGGCCCGCTGTCTGGAGGATCCGCAGAGCCTCTGGCATGAGCTGGAGGGCCACTGGCGGCGTGGATCGCTGGTGGGGCTGGCGCCGCCGCAGGAACGGCCCCTGCTGACGGCGGCGGTCCTGGGCAGGCCGGCGGCCTTGAACCATCACACCCTCCCCGCGCCATGGCGGAACGACGGTGAGCCGTCCGAGCGCTGGGGAGCAGCTCTGGTGTTCGGCAGCGGCGGCAGCAGCGGCGGCCGGCGCTGGTGCCTGCAGCCCCTGAGCCAGCTGCAGGCTTCCGCCCGGGCCTGCGGCCTGTGGCTGGAGGCGCTGGGCCTCGATCCCGGTCGCTGCCTGCTGCTCGACGCGCTGCCGCTGCATCACGTCAGCGGCCTGATGCCCCTGATCCGGGCGCGGCAGTGGCAGGCGGAGCTTCGCTGGCTGGCGCCGGAACTGCTGCGCCACGGGGCGGAGATGGCGCAGGCCTGCCCGCTGCCGGGCGACCGGCCGGTGCTGCTGTCGCTGGTGCCCACCCAGTTGCAGCGGCTGCTGGACAGCCCGGAGGCCAGCGACTGGCTGCAGCGCTGCGCGCTGATCTGGGTGGGGGGGGCTTCTCTGGGCCCTGAGCTCGCGGCCCGCGCCCGCCGGGCCGGCCTGCCGCTGGCACCCTGCTATGGCGCCACCGAAACGGCGGCGATGGTCTGCGCCCTGCCGCCGCAGCGCTTCCTGGCCGGTGAGCCGGGCTGCGGCCCGCCGCTCAACGATGTGACGCTGCGAGTCGAAGACGGCAACGGCGCGATCGCCGTGCGCAGCGACCGGATCAGCCCGGGTTGGTTCGAGGCGGGCCGGCTGCATCCCTTCCGCGACGCCGATGGCTGGTGGCGCAGCGGCGACGCCGGCCGCTGGATCGCCGCTGCCGGCTCAGGCTCCGAAGCCAGCCTCGCCATTGACGGCCGCCTCGATGGCGCCCTGCTCAGCGGAGGCGAAACCGTGTTCCCGGAACAGCTCGAGCAACGGCTGCAGACGCTGGCAGCGCAGGCCGCTCTGCCCCTGGAGGCGGTGCTGCTGCTGGGGGTGCCGGAGGAGCCGTGGGGTGAGCGACTGGCTGCACTGGTGCGCCCCCTGCCGGGGGCCGACGGCGAGACGCTGCTGAGGACGCTGCGCGGTCTGACGGCCGGCTGGCCACCCGCCCAGCAGCCGCGGCGCTGGTGGCTGTGCCCCGAGCTGGCGCCATCGGAGCAGGGCAAATGGCCCCGGCAGCACTGGCGCCGGTGGCTGGAGCAGGCCGGGCCGGCGCAGATCGGAGCGGACGGCACGACCCCACGGCAACGCTGAGACACCGCGACGGGGCAGCCGGGCGGACACCTACAGCGGCCGCACACCCCCCTGCAGGGACGAGGCCTCCAGCCAGCGCTGGATCGGATCGGGCAGAGGACAGCGTTGACGACTGGAGCTGCGGATCGCCAGATGGCGGGTGAGCGCTTCCGCCACCGGCTCGCCGCGGCGGCGGAAGCGGTAGCGCAGCTCGAAACAACCCGGATCGAGGCGCTGGGGTTCCAGCTGGATCGCCAGCGGATCGCCGCAGACCAGCGGCCTCAGGTAATCGGCATGGCAGTGCACGATCGGCAGGGCCACTTCGGGCGCCTGGCCCGGGACAGGGAAGATCGAACCGGCGGGCAGGCCGAAACGCTCGAGGCTCTCTTCGTAGGCCTCATGACACCAACGCAGCAGCTGGGCGAAATGCATCACACCGGCGGCATCGGTGTCCCCGAAGCGCACGCTGCGGCAGAGCAGCAACCAGTCGGGGGGATTCATGGCGCGATTCAACCGGCGGAACGGAACGTCGACGGCACGCCTGCCGCACGGCACAGCTCCATCGAAGACACGCCGTGCTGCTGCGGCATCGACCGCGCTGGAGCCAGGCGACGTCCAGAGCAGCGACAGCGGGAGCCTACCGGCGTTCGACGGGACCGCCAGCCCGTGCCATCGCTCCACCTGGACCGGGCAACGACTCCGGCGATGCGGGGGGCACCAACGGCTCGGCACGCCGTTCGCACCGTCATGGCGTCTGTCGGGGACCTGGTCAGAAGCGGGAACGAGCGAACCGGCGGCCAGCCCGAGACGCTGAGAATCTCTCCGGAGCCGGCCTGCCGGAGGCAGGCGGTGGCATCGGAGCTGCGGCGACCTGCAGGGCTGCTGCCCGGCCTGCAAACTGCTGAGGATCCAGGCGGCCCTGCCTGACCGACCGCGGGCGGCTCGCGACAGCTGCCGTGTGACCCATCGCTGTCGCAACTGACAGGGCAGCCCCGCTCAGAACGGGGCGGCAAACGCCGGCAACGCGAAGCCGAACTGCAGGATCAGACGCGCCAGCCAATAGACGAGCAGGCTGACAGCGACGAGGATCACGACCCGGGCACGCAACCGGAAGGGCACCGGACGGCCAGTGCGGATCGCGGCCACGGACCAGATCAGCAGCGCCGCCGCGACCAGCGGGCCGAAGGCATGCAGGCGCACGGAGACCTCCAGCTGGCCGGTGAGCGCCGCCGCGGTGGCCCGGGTCAGGAAACAGGTGGGGCAGGGAATGCCGGTAAGCGCACGCAACGGACAGCTCCAGCCGGGCAGGGCGGGCCAGCAGCCCTTGACGACCAGCGCCAGGGTCAGCCCGGCCGGAGCCCAGGCGGCCCAACGGGCGGCTCCGGCACGGATGGCGCGGCGGGCAGCGGCAGAGGCGCGTCGCATTGTGGAGTGGAGCCGAGCCGGGAAGCGGATGCCAGCGCGGGATGAACCCGGCTGCCATGGGCGTCCACTCTGGCGGGCAGCGGCCATGGCCCGGCAGGGCGGGGCAGGCAGCCCCGCTGAACCAGGCAGACCAGCTGCTGCGCGCACCCAGCACGAACCAGAGGCAATCCTGACTGGACTCTTACCGTTTGATGGCTGAGATCTGACTGAATGCCGAATGTGTCACTTTGACGACAGGCCGAGTTTCGCTGTTTTCCGCCGTCTGCCTCTGGCTCGCCGGCGCCGTGATCGCTAAGACGAGGCGCACCCGCTCAGGCATGGACTGAGCCACTCCTCACACGCCCACCCCCCCCCACAAAGGCCAGGAGCAGTCTTATGAGACTCAGACACACAATCTCTGAGCGGCAGCACAGGCGGCAGTCATCTTTGGAGTCCCATCTGATCCCGAAGGCGCTCCTGCTGTCTGCGGCGATCCTGTCCCCCCATGCAGCCATGCAGGCGGGTCCGGTCCCCCCGGGCAGCCCGGCTCAGACGGTGGGCGGCGACTCGGTGATCCAGGGAAGCCAGAACATCCACGGCGATCTGACCGTGCTGGGTGAGACCAACATCAAGGGTCTGACCGTCAACGGCAATCAGAACGTCACCGGCTCGCAGACGGTGGGTGGTGGCCAGAACGTCTCCGGCGGCCAGTCCGTCTCCGGCGGCATGTCCGTCAGCGGCAATGCCGCCTTCAACAACGACCTCTCCGTCTCCGGCAAGATGTCCGGCTCTGGAGGACAGACCTTCTCAGGCGGCATGACCGTCAACGGTGGTCAGGCCGTCAACGGCGGCCAGTCCGTCTCCGGCGGCATGTCCGTCAGCGGCAATGCCACCTTCAACAACGACCTTTCGGTCAAGGGCGCTCAAACCGTGACGGGCGGCCAGTCCATCTCCGGTGGCCAGACCGTCAACGGCGGCCAGGCCGTTTCTGGCGGCCAGTCCGTCTCCGGCGGCATGTCCGTCAGCGGCAATGCCGCCTTCAACAACGACCTCTCCGTCTCCGGCAAGATGTCCGGCTCCGGCGGACAGACCTTCTCGGGCGGCATGACCGTCAACGGTGGTCAGGCCGTCAACGGCGGCATGTCCGTCAGCGGCAATGCCGCCTTCAACAACGATCTCTCGGTCAGCGGCAAACTGAGCGGCACGGGCGGCCAGACCTTCTCAGGCGGTCAGGCCGTCAGCGGCGGTCAGACCGTCAGCGGTGGCCAGACTGTCTCTGATGGCCAGACCGTCAACGGCGGCCTGACCGTCAACGGCCGACAGAACTTCTTCGGCAAGGGACAGTTCAACAACAGCCTCACGGTCAAAGGCACAATCACCGGCGATGGCGGCCAAGTCATCAACGGCGGACA
>CAYNGR010000046.1:13141-15323 GCA_964396755.1 uncultured Cyanobium sp.
GGCGGACAAACTGTCAATGGCGGACAGATCGTCAGCGGCAACTCGCACTACAACGACGACCTGACGGTCAAGGGCAAGCTCACCGTCAACGGCACCTCCGAGTTCAATGACGGGGTGACCATGAAGCAGTGGCTGGTCGTCGGCCCGCCCCCGGTGGATGTGACCCCCGCGGAAGGCGAGCTGTATGTCAACGGTCAGCTGATCACCCCTGGCGGCATGGCGGTCTGCCCCGCCGGCAGCAGCACCTCCACCTGCCTCGGCCCCAACGCCAACGCCGGCACCGGCCAGATGGGCACGGCCATCGGCAGCAAGGCCACGAGCACCAGCGGCGGCACCGCCGTCGGCGCCAACAGCATGGTGACGTCGGGCAACGGCACCGCCATCGGCATGGGCACCACCTCCGGCAACTCCGGCACCGCCGTGGGCGTGAACGCGTCATCCACGGGAGACCATTCGCTGGCCATCGGCTCCAGTTCCACTGCCTCAGGCGAGGGCGCCGTGGCGATCGGCCACAGCTCCTCGGCCACCCACAGCAACTCCACCGCCATCGGCTCAGGAGCCCGCACCACCCGTTCCAATCAGGTGGTCATCGGCACCCCCGGGACGTCGGTCACCATGCCGGGCGTCGCCAATGGCGGCAAGTTCTCGGGTCGTGCCAATCAGTCCGGCGGCGTTCGCCTGCTGACCACCGACGGATCGGGGAACCTCGGCACCTCGTTTGACCCCGAGGCGATGCAGAACACCACCAACAACCTGGAGAAAGCCGTCAACGGACTGGGCGATGCGGTGAACTCCGCGGGCGCCATCGCGGCAGCCTTCTCGGCTGTTCCCGACGTCCCCCTGGGCGCGCTGGAGCCGGTCCGCTGCGGTGCCGGCGTCGGTGGCTACGGCAGTCAGTACGCCGTGGCCATGGGCTGTGCCGCCCGGCTGAACAGCGTCTACCCCGACCTGGCCGTGAACGCGGCTCTGTCGCTGGCCAATCCTGTCGACTACGTCTACGGCACCACGCCCAGCGTGGCTGGCCGGGTGGGCTTCTCGGTCCCACTGTTCAAACCGAAGAACGCCGCACCGGTTGCCGTGGTGTCCCCGGCCTCGGCCCAGCTGGCCCAGCAGGTGGAGACGTTGCAGCAGCAGGTGCAGCAACTGCAGTGGCAGCTGCAGCGCCAGCCCGCCCCCGCACCGGCCCCCAGCCCTGCTCCCTCGGGCCAGGTCATCCGCGGCCTCTGGTGATCGATCCCGGCCGCCCGTCGCGGAACCGCCTCTGGGCGGAACCGCGACGGGTGTTTCCGGCTGACCTCCTGGCCTGACGGCACCAGCATCCCGAAACTGGCAGCAGCTGCCGCCGCTGCCATGGCCGTGATCGTCGTCATCACCACCTTGCCCACCAGGGAGCAGGCCCTTCAGCTGGCCCGCGCCCTGGTGGAAGCTCGGCTTGTGGCCTGCGCCCAGCTGAGTGAGATCGAAAGCCTGTACCTATGGAATGGGCAGCTGCAACAGGAACCCGAGGTGCGCCTGACGCTCAAGGCACCCGAAGCGCATCGCGAGGCGATCCGGGCGGCGATCCTGGAGCGGCATCCCTATGACCTGCCAGCAATCCACGCCCTGCGACTGGACTGGGTGCATCCGCCCTACGCGGACTGGATCACGGCTCTGGAGAACGTTCAGGCGACGCCAGGGGCAGGCGAACACGCCTGAGACGCTGCAACACCTGCAACGCTGGCTGGTCCGAGACTCAGCCGCGGGGCTTAATCAGCTGCAGCACCTGGGGACCGACCCCGCCGGCCCGCCGCTCGCAGTCGAGGGCCTTGAGGATCAGCTGGGCCGAGTCGGCGACATTGCCGGCCTCGGCGGCACCGGCGGCCTGCTCGAACAACCGGGTCGCCTGATCGAGCAGCTGCTGGCGTGGCAGCGTTTCCACCACAGGCAACGGTGGTCTGCGGCCTGGGATCGGCACAGCGGGCCTTACGGGGGTGCTGATAGCAGTCATGCGTCAGTGGGGATGTCCCTGGGGCGAAGGATGCGCAGAAACCGGACGACGGCGACAGGTCTCACCAGCCTTCCACCGCTGCGACCGGCTCTGTCAGCGAAGACCACAGGGATGTGAGCCTGAGGATCACAGAGAGCATCATCAACAGATCTGGACGGACAGGACAGGAGGATCGAAGGACTCAATCCGCTCGCC
>CAYNGR010000046.1:15423-18211 GCA_964396755.1 uncultured Cyanobium sp.
GCAAGCCTGGCTGACAAGCGCAGATCTCAGGTGCCGGGCTCCTCGCGATTGCCGCCAAGCGCTTCGATCTGATCACGCAGCAGACGCGAGCGCTGCTGATCGCCTCGCGTGAGTGCCACGGCGAGGGCGAACTCCAGCTTTTCGAGCTGATGCTCCCCCTCGATCTGCGCCCCCGACTGGAGATGACAGCGGGGCGTTGAGGCGAGCGGGCGAGTGACGGCAGCCTGGGATCCAGAAGCGGCATGGGCCGCAGTGGGCTGCTGATCGGAAGGCAGACGATGCGGGAAAGCCATGGCTGACTTTCTTTCCATTGTGGCGCCTCTGCCAAGGCGTCAGGGAGACATGCGTAGCCCGGAGAACATCTTCCGCCCAGACAGCTGCGCCACCCAGGCCAGTCCTTGTCAGCGCGCCATGGCACATCCGGCCAGCGGCGGTCGGGTTCAGGCCGCGTCCAGCTGCGAGAGATCCTGCTCAGAGATGTCGCCGTCCTCGGCCTCCGCCTGCACTGACTCGGCATCGCTGGGCTCAGGAACCACCAGCTCCGTGGTGACCGGCAGAGAGCTCTCCAGTTCCGGGGCCGCCGGGTCAGCCTGCGAGGCGACCTGGTCGGAGCCGGCGGGCTGATCGGCGAGCAACTGGCGGCAGTCCTGCAGCAGGCGTTCGATATGGGCTTCGATCGGCGCCAGGCTGGCGGCTTCCGACTCCTCGTCCCGCCTGGGCTGCTGACGCAAGGTCTGCAGCTGCAGCTCCAGGGCCTCGAGGCGCTGCTCCATGGTCACCAGACGCTGGGACAAGGCATGCATGGTTTCGGCCAGATCCTGGGTATGGCGGCTGATCCGGAACGACACCGAGGAACTGGACATCGGAGAAGACGACGGGTGGCCGCATGACAACACAGGCGGGCGGAGGGCTCAAGCCTCGAAGGCGGCCGCAGCACTGCAACCATGGACTTCACCATTCCGGTGCGGATGGATCGGCGCTGGTGCGTGAACCCATGACCTTCCCCTGGACTCTGGCGCTGTACGGCCTGGCCGGTGTGGCCGGCGGCCTGCTGGCCCTGCGCAGCGGCATCCCCGCCGCACCGCTGGCCGGGGCCCTGCTTGCGGCGGGGCTGCTGAGCATGAGTGGCCGCCTGCCGCAGGCCCATTGGCCGGTCGGGACGCGCACCCTGCTGGAGATCGGCATCGGAACCGTGATCGGCACCTCGCTCAGCGGCTCAGCCCTGGCCGAGCTGCGCCAGCTGTGGCGACCGGCGGTGCTGATCACCCTGACGCTGGTGCTCACCGGGGTGGTGGTGGGCCTGTGGTGCAGCCGGCTGCTCGGCATCGACCCGGTGGTGGCACTCCTGGGAGCGGCCCCGGGCGGCATCAGCGGCATGAGCCTGGTGGGGGCCGAATTCGGTGTGGGCGCCGCGGTGGCCGTCCTGCATGCGGTGCGACTGATCACCGTGCTGCTGCTGCTGCCCCTGGTGGTGCGGCTGGTGGCCCCTGGCAGCGGCTCGCCACCCGGCTGACGGAAACGGCGGCGACGGCGCCTGAGCGCAGCCCGGACCGGTGGCATCCGGACCGCCGCACTGGACAGGGCGGCCGCCCTCGATACCTTTGGTGGCCGCTTCCGTTCAGTCCCGCGTGCCACCCATGGGCCTTCGCCTGAACCGCTCCCTGTCGCTTCTCGCCGCGGCCCTGACCGCCGTCACCGGCCTGGTGGCGCAGGCACCGGCTGCGGCCCAGGGCGGGCCCGAGTCACCGGGAGCCAAAGGGGCGCAGATCTACTGCTTCATGCGCGGCAATGGCAACAACCACGATGTGAGCTGGGCAGCGGCCTACGCCCTGATCAAGCGGCAGAGCGCCAGCATGTTCAAGACATCGCCGGAGCACGCCGCGGTGATGATCACCGAGGCTGTCGTCCAGAACCCCAACAACTTTCCCGACTGCGGGCGCTTTCTGGGCGATCTCTACAATCGCCGGGTCCAATCCAATGCCGGTGTCGATGGCTCCACGCCCCCGACGGGCACCCCCGCTCCGGCCGGTTCCATGACCCGCGGTGAACGTTTCGGCAGCTGATTCTTGCCCCGTGTCCCGACGCAAGACGCCGTCGGGCCCTGCCCTGATGCTCGCCCTGGCGGGACTGCTGCTGCTCGGCGCCTGCGCCGAAGAACCGCTTCCCCAGCGCAACCTCAGTGTCGACGACTGTCTGACCAATGTGCAGCTCGACGAGCTTGATGAGGCCCTGGGTCGCTGCGACAAGGTCGTGGCAGCCTTTCCCAGCCAGCCCCAGCCCCTGAACGAACGCTTCCTGCTGCACTGGCTCAAGGGCGACGAAAAGGCCGCCTGCCGGGACATCCGTCAGGCCGACAGCCTGGCCCGCCGCCTGCCCCCGGCCAAGCTTGATCCCCAGCTGCGCCGTGAGCTGCAGCTGCGGCTGGCCAGTTGCAGCGAACCGACAGCCCCGCCGGCGCAGCCTGGCGCCGCAGCGGCAACGACCAGCCCCTCAGCCGCCCGCTGAAGCCGGAGCAGCAGCCCTCGACGGCCAGGCAGGAGCTGGGGCTGGTGCCGGCTCACCAGCGCTCGAGCATCTGCCGCACCCGCTGCGGCAGGTCCTGGCGGGTGCGATCAGGATCACCGCGCTGCAGCAGCCGCGCGATGCGGTCAGCCTTGTCGGCGATCAACTCATCGACCAGCTGGTCCGCGGCTCCAAGCTGCAGCCAGTGGCAGGTGAGCGTCCCCTGCATGCCGATGCGATGGCAGCGGTCCTCGGCCTGTTCGGCATCGCCGGGGGTCCAGGGGCG
>CAYNGR010000047.1:0-17678 GCA_964396755.1 uncultured Cyanobium sp.
GCCTTACAAGCAGGATGTCGCTGGTTCGAACCCGGCAGCGGGCATGCACACAATGAACCGATGAGTCGCGAACACCTGATTGGCCAGGGGTTGGCGGTTCCGTTGTTCCTGAAAGCGGCTCTGCATGGCATCCGACCATGAACCGCCGGCCTGCAGCGAGCCTGAGGTCCTGTGGTGAGTCGGCACAGACCACTCCCATGCGTGCGTCGGGCGGACCGGGGAATCACGGTGCCTCCTGCTGTTGCCCCAACGGTGCCATGCCTGTCGCCGGGGACGCCGGCAGCTGCAGCGCCGCCGGATTGGGAGCGGTCTCCGGGCCGATCAGATCCACGGCGGTGCGCTGGACCACCAGCCTGTAGCGCCTCGGGGCCTGGCTGCGGTTGATGAACGCCTGCACGGCCGCCACCTGAGCCGGCGTCGGCAGCTGCGGATCGCTGACGCGCACGCGGGCGCGGATCAGGGGCGGGTTCTGCTGCCAGTCGATCGCGACGCCCACCAGATCGATGGCGGGGTCGGAGCCGAGCGTGATCGTGTTGCGGCGCAGTTGCTGTTCGATCGTGGCCTGCAGCTGCCGCGCCCGGTGCTCACGCCGGGCCTGCTGCGAGAGGCGCAGGAAGCTGCTGCCCAGCGGAATCACCAGCAGCGCCGTGAGCGCCACGCTGGTGAGCCCGAGCCGGCTGTTGAACAGCCGCCGCCGGTAGACCTTCTCGAGCGCCGCCAGCGCCGCCATCGCGCCCACCATGATCCCCAGCAGGTTGGTGGCGAACAGCAGCAGCGCCCCCTGGGCGAGCGGCCAGGAAGAGGAGGCCAGCAGGATTCCCACCACGCACATCGGCGGCACCAGCGCCACGGCGATCGCCAGACCGGCCAGGGCCGAGATCGCCTCCTTGCGCAACTTGGCGTACATCGCCACCGCGCCGGCCACCAGCGCCACGCCCAGATCGAGCAGGTTGGGGCTGGTGCGGTTGATCACCTCGCTGCCGAAATCGGGCAGGCCCACCAGGGCGCTGACGCCCATCGCCAGCAGCACGCAGATCACCACCCCCAGCAGCAGGGTGCGCAGCGCCCGCAGGAACATCGGCAGGCGTCCCCTGAGGATCTCGAACGCCATCGCCTGCAGCGGCAGGATCCAGGGGGCGACCACCATGGCGCCGATCACCACACCGGGGCTGTTGGCCAGCAGGCCCAGGGTGGCGATCAGGGTGGCCCCCACCGTGAGCACCACGAACACCTGGCTGAAGCTGGCCTCGTGCTCGAACTCCAGGCGCAGGGTGTCGAGGCGACTGTTCTCAGAGGGAGAAACGCTGCTGCCCACCGTGATGTCCGCTGCGAATGGCTGTTGCTGATCCTGCCGCTGCCGTTGCGCGTCCTCGCGACTGGCGGCACAGCCGCGAGGACAGCGGATCCCGGCGCCGGCGTCTCCATCCAGCCTCGTCCCACCCCGAGGGCCTGCGGGCGCGGCCTGGCCAGTCCCTGGCGCCATGGCCAGACTTGGGTCCTTCGCCTCGAACCGATGCGAGCTCCTCTCCAGCTGGGTTCTCTGATCGCACTGCTGCTGCTGGCGACAGGACCCGCCCAGGCCAAGGTGCTGGCGGAGGGCAAGCCCTCCAAGGGCGTCTACTGGCAGAAGGTGCAGAAACAGAACGGCTCGGTGATGTACATGTGCCGCTCCACCGACAAGGCCAAGCTGGTCAGCGGCGACCAGTGCGAGAAGGCCAAGGCCCGCAAGCCCTGAGCCCAGGGCCTGCCGCTCCCGGGGGATCCGGCATCTGCCCGGGACACACCCGCGGCGCGCCTGTCAGAGCCCGGCCACCGGAACAGTCGCCAGCCAACGACGGTGCTTGGATTCGCCCTGTCCCTCGCCAGAGGTCCGATGCTGACGCCCCGCGCCGTCGTGTTGCTGCGGCTGCTGCGCTCCGGCTGGTGCGTGGCCGCCGTCGCCTTGCTGCTGGCCACCCTGCTGGAGTGGGGTCTGGTCAGCCAGCTGGCGCTGTGATCCAGCCAGCGGCGCCTCAGAGCGCCACCACCTGGTTCCGGCCGGCCGCCTTGGCGGCGAACATGGCCCGGCCGGCTCGCCTCAGGAAGATGTCGGCATCCTCGCCGGCCCCGTGCAGGGCCACACCGATCGAGAGCGACACCTCGATGCAGCCGTCGGCATAGGGGATCGGCTGCGCCGTGGCCCGCTGCAGCTTCTCAGCCACCACCAGAGCCTGCTCCTGGCTGCTGATGCCATCGAGCAGCACCAGGAACTCATCGCCGCCCAGCCGTCCGGCCCGGTCGCAGGGGCGGATCAGCGACCTGATCCGCTGGGCGGTGGTGGAGAGCACCAGATCGCCGGCGGCATGGCCCTGGCTGTCATTGATGCCCTTGAAGTTGTCGAAATCGCAGAAGCACAGGGCCAGCTGCTGACTGCGCTCCAGCAGCCCCCTGCCCAGGCGCCCCTGCAGCCAGTCGAGGATGGAGGCCCGGCTCTCCAGGCCCGTGAGCGGATCGGTGGTGGCCTGCCGCAGCAGCCGCTGCTCCTGCAGCACCTGGCCATCCACCGGGTTGAGGGTGATCACGAAGCCGTCCTGCAGGTTGATCGAACCGCTGCAGTCGCCGCTGCGCAGCACCCCATCGAAGCGCCGCCGGCCCACGCCCAGCAGACGCCGCACACTCAGCTCGATCCAGCCCCAGCGCCCCTCCGGCTGCAGCAACCGCAGTCGCCCCTGACGGATCGGACCGAAACCCTCCATCCACTGGCGCAGATCCACGGGCGTCGGCGTGCCGCTGCCGTCCTGCTCGAAGCTGGCGAACAGCTGGGGGAAGGCGCGGCCGTACCACTGCAGGGGCGTCCAGCCGGTCATCGGCTGCAGCGAGGGTGACACCCAGCGGATCACCTGCTGATCGTCGAGCAGCACCACCACCTCGACGATGTTCTCCGCCAGCAGGCGATACAGCGCCGCGGCATCGGCGAAGTTGCGATAGCTCTGATTGCGGCCGGTGATGTCACGCCAGGTCAGCACGAGGCAGTCCTGCACCGGCGAGATCGTGATGTCGTAGACCCGATCCTGGTCGAACAGCTCATGCTGGCGATAGGCGAAGTTTTCCAGCACCGTGGTGCTGCCGCGTCGCAGCGCGTCGACGTAGGCCTGAAACAGACCGCTCCGCTTCACCTGCGGGAAGATCGCCAGCAGCATCTGACCGACGACGGCATCACGCTCCTGATGCAGATCGCTGCAGGCGGCCTGATTGGCATCGAGGATCAGAAAATCCACGATCGCGCCATGCAGGTCCCGCTCGGCGCGCAGCAGCATGAACTCGTCCTGGCCCATGTCGAGGGCGGTGCGCAACAGCTTCAGCTGGGCGCTGGCGCTGGGGGTGCGGCTCAGCGGACCGGCAGCAGGGGGTGCCTCAGGATCCGTGCATGGCT
Organism: uncultured Cyanobium sp.; assembly: GCA_964396755.1. GTDB lineage: Bacteria > Cyanobacteriota > Cyanobacteriia > PCC-6307 > Cyanobiaceae > Cyanobium. Next base: position 3,413 of record CAYNGR010000047.1, read on the forward strand.
GGATCCGGATCGCGGCGCGGCTGGCCTGCTCGGCGGTCGTGGGCTGCAGCATCGCCTCGAAGGCCTCGAGTTCGAGCGGCCGACTGAACAGGAACCCCTGATAGAGCTCGCAGCCGAGCTGCTCGAGCAGTTGCCGCTGCTCGTCGGTCTCCACCCCCTCGGCGATGCAGTCCATGCCCAGACCCTGCGCCAGCGTGATCGTGGCCCTGACGATCGCCTGATCCTCCGGTGAGTCGACGATCGAGGCGACGAAGGTGCGGTCGATCTTGAGCCGGTGCACCGGCAGGCTGCGCAGCAGCTCCAGCGACGAATAGCCGGTGCCGAAATCGTCAATGGCGATGCGGAAGCCCTGATTGGCCAGCGCCAGCAGCTGTTCGCGGGCCATCAGCGGATTGCGCAGCAGCACCGATTCGGTGATCTCCAGTTCCAGCTGCTCCGGCGAGAGGGCGAAGCGCTCGAGGCTCTCCAGCAGACCGCCGACGAACTGGCGGCTGGGCAGCTCCAGCTGCCGCGGCGAGATGTTCAGCGCCAGCCGGGGCAGAGGCAGCTGCTGCTCACCCCAGCAGCGCAGCCGCCCCAGCAGCTGCTCCAGCGTCCACTGGCTGATCGGCACGATCAGACCGCTCTGTTCAGCCAGGGGGATGAACTGGGAGGGGGGAATGCTGATGCCGCGACGCGTCGTCCAGCGCAGCAGCACTTCACCGCCCACCAGAGTGCCGGATCGATGCACCTGAGGCTGGATCATCAGGCGCAGCTGCCGCGACTCCAGCGCCTGGGCCAGCTCGCCATCGAGCTCCAGGCGTTCGCGGATCTGGCGGCTCAGGGTGCTGGAGTACGCGCAGATCTGGCCGCGGCCGAGGCGCTTGGCCTGGGTCAGCGCCGTGTTGGCGCACTGCAGCAGCCCCTGGGGGTCCTGGGCGTGCTCGGGATAGGAGGCGATCCCGATGCAGAGGCTGGGATTGAGGCGCAGCTGCGGCACCAGCGGCGCCTGCTCCGTCCACAGCTGCTCGATGCGCCGGGCCAGGGCCATGGCGTCACCGAGGGAGCGGATCTCCTCGTGCTGAATCACCAGGAATTCATCGCTGCTCTGGCGCGCCAACCAGGCCCGCGGGCCGAGGATCTCGGCCAGCTGGGCGGCGATGCGCTGCAGCAGCTGATCGCCCAGCTCCGGCCCGAAGCTGTCGTTGATGTCCTGAAAGCCGTCGATGTCGAGGCTGAGCAACGCCAGGGACTGGCCGTAGTCCCTCCCCCGCAGCCGCTGCTGCAGCTCCGCGATCGAGGCCTGCTTGTTGGGCAGGCCGGTGAGCGGATCGCGATGGCGCAGCTCATCGAGCTGCTGCCGGGCGGTCTCCCCCAGGCTGGCGTCGCGCAGCGTGGCAACCACCCGCTGGGGTCGTCCCTCCTCGTCGACCAGCACCTCGCCGTGCAGCTCCACCAGGAGCTCGCTGCCGTCGAGGAAGGCGAGGCGGTGGCGACAGATCAGCGGATCGCCGCGGTTGACGGCCTGCTGGAAATCGCGACGCCAGCGGGGACGGTCGTCGGGATGCACCAGGGTGCTGTAGCCCCAGAGCGTGGGGGTGTACGTCGACGGATCCGTCTTGCACAGGCGGTGCACCTGCGGCGACCAGCGCATGCCGCCATCGGCGAAGCAGAATTCCCAGGTGCCGATGCCGCTGAGCGTCTCGCCGTCATCGAGCAGGGAGATGGTCTCCTCCAGGCGCGTGATCGCACGCTGCTCGAGGGTGCGATCGGTCACGACGCTGACGATCAGCTGATGGCCGTCGAGCATCAGCACCATGTGGGAGATCCAGACCTCCTGAATGGCCCCATCACGGCAGCGGTGCCGCGTCTGGAAGGCGCCGCCGCCAGCGGCCACCAGGGCAGCCCGTCGTTGCGCCACCCAGTCGGCGTCGTGGTCGGGATCGGCCTGCAGGGCTTCGGGGTTGAGACGCAGCAGCTCCTCGCGGCTGTAGCCCAGATGCATGGCCGCGGCCTCGTTGCAATCGACGAAATGGCCATGAAGTGCATCGGAGACCAGCAGATCGCGTCCAGCGAGATCAGCAATCCGCTTGAAATCGTCGAGCCTCTGTCTGCTCTCTGCCGAGAAAGACTCCCCAACTGAGAGATGTTCAGCGTCGACCCGCATCGCCCGAGACGTCACGCTTCTCCTCCCGGATCAAGAGTAAGCAGGCATGGCCTGGCCACGGCGGCACTTCGCAAGCCTTCACGACTGACACCGCTCCTGTTCAGCCCTGTCGCGCTCCCCAGAGGCGCCCGATGGCAGCGGCCAGAGCACGACCCTGCGGCAGCGCGGACCCACGCCTGCCAGCCGGCGGCGGACTCCACCAGAGCCTGCTGCCGCCAGCGATTGCCGCAGGCCGGGACGGCACCTGGAAGGCCTCAGCATGGCGGCAGCCAGCCTCATCACCAACCACGAAGTTGCGGCCCCGGCCAGGCATCCGGCCCAGAGGAATGGGCAGCTGCGCTTCACAACAATCCGGCAAGGCTGGGGCCGTTCGGCAACAGTCTCGCCCCGGGCCTGACAGCGCGACGGCGCCGCGGCCACAGGGCCGGCGCCAGTGGGCTGCCATCGGCGCCGCCGCGCGCGTCGAGCACGCCGCCGGCAGCGCGAGCCAAGCCGCGCCTGCGCGGCGGCGAGCCGATCCAGGCCCCATCGCCCCCCCCCTGAGCGCAGACGGCACGGCTTCATCGCCCGCCGCTGGCAGCCGCACTTCCTTAAAACAAACGGGCATTCCGGCCGCGGGCCTCCGCAGCTGCCGTTCAGTACCTCACCGGGCGTCGCCCGGAGCGATGCCATCAGCTGGAGCGGCATGGGCCATTCGGACGACCTCACCCCTGCGGGCCGCGATCAGGGCGCAGGCGACGCCCCGGCAAAGCACGGGAAACACGGCAAGAAGCACAGGAAGGACAAGCAGCGCGAGCGACACAGCCCCCTGCAGCCTGCGGAGACGGCATCCATCGGCGATCGCTACCAGCCATCGCCGATCCTCGATGACCTCGAGGGCTACGCCGAGAACGGCAGCGGCAAGCTGGACCGCAAGGTCTACGAAAAGGAGCTGGCCCGCCTGCAGGTGGAGCTGGTCAAGATGCAGTACTGGATCAAGCACGTGGGCTACCGGCTGATCCTGGTGTTCGAAGGGCGCGACGCCGCGGGCAAGGGCGGCACGATCAAGCGCATCACCGAACCGCTCAATCCGCGCGGCTGCAACGTGGTGGCCCTCGGCACCCCCTCGGATCAGCAGAAGACGCAATGGTATTTCCAGCGCTATGTGGAGCACTTCCCCTCCGCCGGCGAGATCGTGGTGTTCGATCGCAGCTGGTACAACCGCGCCGGCGTCGAAAAGGTGATGGGCTTCTGCACGCCGGGGCAGGTGAAGGAATTCATGCTCTCCTGCCCGGAATTCGAGCGCATGCTCGTGCGCAGTGGCATCACCCTGATCAAGTACTGGTTCTCGGTGAGCGACGAGGAGCAGGAGGCCCGCTTCCGCTCGCGCCTGAAGGATCCGGCGCGCCGCTGGAAGCTCAGCCCGATGGACCTCGAATCGCGCGATCGCTGGGTGGAGTTCTCCCGCGCCAAGGACGAGATGTTTGCCCACACCAACATTCCCGAGGCCCCCTGGTTCACCGTGGAGGCAGACGACAAGCGGCGCGCCCGGCTGAACTGCATCCGCCACATCCTCAGCAAGGTGCCCTACGAGGACATGACCCCCAAGGCAATCGAACTGCCGCCCCGCAAGGGCGTCGGCGACTACCGGCGCCCGCCGCTGAACGAGCAGTTCTTCGTGCCCAACCACTACAGCTGAGCCGCCGCAGCCGCCCTGCCGGACCCGGCGCCGGGAGCAGCGCGAGACCACAGCCAGGCCATGGCGGCGTGATTATGCTGATTTCAACACCGAATCGGAGGGCAGCGCCATGGCTCATGCCGCGCCACACGGCCCCGACCATCCGCAGGCTCCGCTCCCTGGCGATGGGGTCTGCCTTGGTCGCACCTGCCTGGCCTGGGAGGCCGATGGGGAACTCCGCCAGAGCGATGTGCAGCTGATCCTGCAGCGTCTCTGCGAGGTCGATGCCCAGGCCTGTCAGGTGCTGGAGGACGGGCTCTGAAGCGCGGCCGCAACCGCGGCGCAGCGCAGCAAGCAGGCCCCAACGTCGCCCGGCCAGGAGGCTGACGCCGGCCGTCAGGTCCGGGGCGCCGACGGCGGCTGGCCCTGCGGCTGCGGCGGCGGGTCGTCCACCACATGCTGCACCTGCTGGGGGAAGGGAATCTCGATGCCCTCGCGCGCGAACGCCGTCCAGATCGCCTGGTTCACCTCGCTGCAGATGCCCACGTTGTCCATCGGATTGGCGATCCAGAAGCGCAGGGCGTAGTTGATCGCCGAGTCGCCGTAGTTGAGCAGCAGCGCCTTGGGAGCCGGCTGGTGCAGCACGCGCGGCACCGTCAGGGCCGTGGCCTCCAGCAGTGCGATCACCTGGGTCGGGTCATGGCGGTAGGCCGCTCCCACGCTCACCTGGCTGCGCCGCATCCGGTCGGTGGCGGTGTAGGTGGTGGCGGTGTCGGTGAAGAAGGTCTGGTTGGGGATCAGCAGTTCAGCGTTGTCGCGGTCGCGCCAGAGCAGGGTGGCGCGCAGCCCCAGGCGGCGCACCTCGCAGGGGTCACCATCGATCATCAGCACCTCTCCGGGCCGCACCGATCCCTCGAACAGCAGCCACAGGCCGCTGACGAAGTTGGAGAACACCTCCTTGATGCCGAAGCCCAGTCCCACCGACAGCCCCCCGGCAATCGCCACCAACGCCGTGGCGTTGAAGCCCAGGTAATGGCCCACGGCGGCCATGCCGATGCCCACCAACACGTAGCGCAGCAGCAGCTCCAGGGCCTTGCGGCTGCCCTCGCTCAGGCCGATCAGCCGCTGCAGCAGCCAGGCCACCAGGGCTGAAGGCGGCCCGGATCCGATCAGCAGCAGGTAGAGCACCACCAGCGACGAGCAGACCTTACCGAGCGTGATCTCCACCCCGAACAGCCGCCCCACACCGATCACGGCCACGTCCTGGACGCTGTCGAGCTGATTGATCAGCCACAGCAGACTCAGCACCAGATAGCCGGGACGCAGCAGACGGGTCATCAGCGAGCTCACCTGGTAGGGCGGCAGCCAGCGAGGCAGCCAGTGCTGCAACCAGGCGAGCAGGAGCCAGCCCAGCCACAGCAGCGCCAGTGAACGCAGCAGGCCGGCGGGCAGCCCCAGCCACGGCAGGCCCAGACTGATCAGCAGGGCAGCCGCCGCCGCCAGCGGGGGGGCCAGCCGAACGGCGGCCGCCGCCTGCCAGCGCCGCACTCGCGGCAGCTGCAGCGTCAGCCAGACCGCCAGCAGCAACAGCAGCTGCAGCTGCACGCCGGGGCGCACCAGATAGCCCAGCCAGCCAATGATCTCCAGCAGCAGCTCGTTCATGGGCGGCGAAGAATGCTCAGGCTGTCCTGGACGGCCCGCTGGGGATCGATCATTCCGAACACCAGCGGCATGATCACCTCCTCCAGTTCATCCACGCGCGGATCGGCCTCATGCAGGCGGGCCAGCAGGGACGCCACCCCTTCGCCCTGGCGGCCGGCGGCCACCAGGGTGGCCAGCGCCTGCGAGCTCTGCACCGGCACGGTCACATGGCGGTTGACCGGAAGGAACACCTGGTTCTCCAGGGTGAAGCTGCGCTGCACCATCGGCCGCAGGCTGTAACGACTCAGCGCGATCGCCATCTGGCGCTGCTCGCCGCTGGAGTTGCGCCCCAGGGTCACCACCCGCAGCCCATTGACGGGAGTGGCGGGCAGCCCATCACCAGCAGGAAGCGTGGAGATGCCCAGATGCTCGCCCAGCGCAGCCGACAGCAACGGCAGATCGGAGCTGTTGCAGCTGATCCAGTCGAAGCGACCGCGCCGGAAGCCGTCGCGCAGGCTGGCGGAGGCCTCGACGAAGGTCACGTCCTTCTGCACGTTGGCGCTCTGCAGCCAGTGGAACCAGTCGCGCAGACCGCGCAGCTGGGCCGCATCGAGCTCCCGGCCCTCGGAGGCCGCCCGCATCGCCGGCAGGGCACCGAGGCTGCCGGCGGACCAGAACAGATCGCGCAGGCGCAGCGCCAGGCCCACCCGCACGCCGTAGGCGCTCTGCTGCAGCAACTCCTGCACCGTCGCCGGCGGCATGCTGACGCGGCGGCGATCGAAGCAGGCCATCTGGGTGTAGAGCACCAGCGGCAACCCGGTGATCTGCCCCGAGGGGGTGACGACCCGGCTGAGCAGCAGCGGCTCGATCGCGTCTGCATCGTCGCGGGCCAGGGGCATCGGCACGGTCAGTCCCTGCTGCAGCAGCCGATAGGCCGGATCCGCCGCGGTGACGATCAGATCGGGGCCGAGGCCACTGGCCGTGCGCCGGCGGATCTGAGTCAGCAGCTGCTCCTCGGGATACAGGGAGATCTGCACCACCACATGCGGATGCAGCCGACGGAAGCCGTCGACCAGCTGCCGGAAGCGCCCCTGGAAGATATGGGCCAGCTCCGGTGTGATCCGCTCCTCCGCCGGGGTGGTCGCCGCCACGTAGAGCACCATCGGCCGCTTCGACTCCCCTGGCAGACAGCCGGCCAGGGGCAGCAGCGACAGCCCGCACAGCAACGAGCTCAGCAGCCGCAGCCGGCGGCGCCAGGCACTCAGGCGCGGGCCAGCAGGGCACGGGTCCGTCGGAGGCTCGCCAGTCGGATCGTGTGGGCTCAGAGCGGCGACCGCCAGCGGCTGGCTGCATGATCACCCGGGCGCCGGCGGATCGCCAGTCAGCACCCGTGTTGAGGCCCCGGGAGGGCAGCGGCGACCGGGGGGCTTACCAGAGGACAAGAATCGTCCTGCGGGGAGCGCCACCAGGGAGGGCCGAAGCGTCCCGGGAGGAGACCCAGCCGGCCGGCTCGAGCCCACCCGGAGCCGCGGCAACCGTCACTGAGATCGGGGCCCCGGAGCGGTTGGCGATGGGCAGCTGCGACGGCAGCCAGACCGGGAACACCGGGGCGCCAGGGAGGCCTACTCCTCTGGGTACAGGAGCTCGGAGAGCTCTTCGGGATCGACCTCGTAGACGCGGGCCAGGCTGGTCTCGATGGCGGTGGTCACGTCACCGGCGAGGAAGCGCGACGCATTGAGCGCGTCCTCGGCGATCTCGTCGGTGAGCAGCTTGTCGCCACCGAGCTTTTCGTCGTTGATCACGGCCATCACCCAGCTCTGGTAGGCGTAAACCAGATCGGCGAACTCCAGATCGGGGTCGTTGAGATCCAGGGCCATCGGGCCTCTCCGGGAGGATGCCCCTGCAGTTTGCCCGTTGCCGGTCCCGCCGGCAGGAGCGTGCCTCCCGATGTCAGCCTCCGCTCTTCAGGCCACCCTGGTGGACTTCGCCCTCGCCGAGCTGGTGCGCGCCCACCGCGACAGCTTCCCCCCGGCCTGGACGACGGAGAGCTGGGCCAAGCTGCTGATCTGGCTGGCGCTCAACTGCGGCTGCAGCAGCGATCCGGCCTCGCTCGAGGCCTTCGCCCAGGCTCTGGGACCGGCCCTGAGTCAGCGGATGCGCCGCCTGTACTTCAGCCGGGAACTGGAGGATCTGGGCCTGCAGGTGCTGGCTGATCCGGCCGAGGAGCAGCTGCTGGTGCAGCCGCTGCAGGCCGAGGGCAGCGGCCCGCTCGATCCGGAGAGGGTCGAGCGGGCCCTGCAGCGCTGCGGCCTGAGCGAGCGGGCGGCAGAACGCGGCCGCTGGCAGACACTGGAGGCCCTGGTGGCCATTCCCTGGCAGGAGTCCCCATGCAGCTGATCGCCCACTACCGCAACGCCGGCTTCGAAGCCCTCGCCGACGGCGTGATGGCCTTCTTCGACCGGCGCGTCGATCTGCAGCGGCCGGGGGTGGCCTTCAGCAGCGGGGATGGCCCCGGAGCAGCCGGTGGCCCCGAGGCCGAACCCGCCAAGGTCTCCACCGACATCAGCCTGGTGGCGATCGATCGCTCCGACCCGGAGGCCTTCGCCCTGGCGGAGGTGATCGTGCGCGGGGTGAGTGCGGCCCTCGAGCGCTACCTGCAGGAGCGCCCCCTGCTGCGCGACTGCTGCCCGCAGCGGCAGCTGTTCGTCAACCCGATCTTCAACCTGCAGCGCTACGCCCCCGGTGAGGGCTTCCGGCGCTGGCACTGCGACTGGACGATCTCGGACGAGGCCACCGAGCCGGTGCACCGGGTGCTGGCCTGGATTCTCTACTGCAATTCCCTGCCGGAGGGGGGCACCGAGTTCCACTGGCAGGAGCACCACGAGGAAGCGGAGCGGGGCAAGCTGCTGCTGTTCCCGGCCGGCCTGTCCCACATCCACCGCGGCCGGGTGAGCGACAGCCACAGCAAGACGATCGCCACCGGCTGGATCAACGCCGGCAGCCGCGAGGACTATCTGCGGCGTCTGGCGGCGGGTTGAGCGGCAGCAGGGTCCGGACCGGGGCCGCGGGACACCCCCAGCCGCAGCCGCGGCAGGGCGGACAGGCCTGGCTGGCGACGACGGCCTGGCACCCTCAGGAGCTCAGCTCCAGGCCAGGCGGCGCCTGGGAGGGCACGATCAGCCCCTCCAGCCGATGCTGCAGCTCGGTGGTCAGGTCGGCGACCGCCCGGCGGCGGCGGCTGCGGTAGGCCTCCAGCCAGGGCTCCATCGCCAGCGGCTCACCGATGCGCACCAGGGCGCGACGGGGCCCCAGCTGCGGCCGTCGCTCCGGCTGCCCCCCCTTGATGCGGCAGAGGGTGTCCCAGAGGATCAGCAGGGTGTCGGCGAAGCGCTCCTGGCTGGGCCGCTCGCGCACATAGCGGCCGCTCACCGCCACGAACGACTCGACCAGGCGCATGTGCCACAGCCGCTGAGCGGTCTCCTGGGCCAGACGCTCCGCCAGCCCCTGCTCCAGCGGGCACAGCGGCGCGGCGGCGCGACCGGCGGCCGAGCCCTGAGCGTGCGACGTGCTGCCGTTGGCGGATCCGGAGGCGGGATAGAGGCGCTCCCAGCCGGCCTGCTCGAGGCGACGGCAGCGCTCCCCCAGATCACCGTGCGGCTCCACCGCCAGCGCCTGCTCCACCACCTGCAGGGCCCCATCCAGCAGCCGCGACAGCCGCTCTCCGAGCGGCTGATTGCCGTCCTGCAGAGTCGGCAGAGATTGGGGATACGCCTCGCGGTAGAAGGCCTCCATGCAGGTGAGGATCCGCTCGGCCAGGTGCAGCATCCGCCGGTAAAGCCGATCGGGTTCGAGGCTGTGATCGGCTGCCTGCAGACCGGCGTCACGCTCCAGCTGGCTGAGCAGCGCCTCGATCGCCGGCCAGACCGGACGGGTGAAGCCGTACTGCAGCCCCAGGGGCAGCACCACCATCCGCTCGGGCCGGCCGGCGCGGGCCAGGTCATCGGCGGTCCACAGGGCCAGCTGGGCGACACCGGGCTCGAGCGGGCTCACCAGCTCGTTGTGGCCGTTGGTGGCCCCCTCCGGCGCCACCGCGAACGGATGGGGGCCATCGAGCAGCAGCGCACGGGCCGTGCGCAGCGCCGGCAGATCGAGGCTGGAGCGCTGAATCGAGCAGCCCCCCAGACGCGACAGCATCCAGCCCGCCGCCTCCCCCGCCCACAGCGGAATGCCGCGGTCATAGAGGAACTGAGCGTGCGGGCGGGGCCGGAAGTGACCGCTGCGGGCCAGGTCATGCCAGAGCAGGTGCGCCAGCACCGCCGGATCCTGAATGCTGGGGTGGCGGAAAGCAAGCAGCAGGCGGATGCGCCCCTGCTGGAAGGCCTCCATCGCGCGACTCAGACGCGCCAGATCCTCGACCTGCACCGAGGCGATGCCGCTGCGCTGCAGCCACAGGGGCAGCAGCAGCCGGGCCGCGGCCAACACGCGCCCATTTAGTCGCGGCGGCAGAAACGCCAGGGGGGCGCCGGAGGCCATGGTCGATCAGTGGCATGCAGAGGCGGCCTGGGCGGGCCAGCGGCATCCTGGCCGCGATGAGCGGCCCTGCAAACCCGATCGGGCCGCAACGAAGCGGCGATTCGCTGTGCGCGCAGCGAGGGAATCCTTCATGTCCGAGGACAATGGCGGCAGATCTGGAACATGATTCAGGCGTGCAACGGGATCGGCATGACTGACGCGCTGCAGGCCCCTGCGCCGCCGGCGAACAACGCCGCGGCCATGGCCGTGCGCCCAGCCCGATCGCAGCCCTGGCGCTGGCGCTGGGCACGCTTCCGGCGCGACTGCCTGGCCGCCGCCAGCTTCCGCGTCTGGCTGCCGGTGATCGCCGCCTCCACCCTGGCCAGCGGCCTGATGCTGATCGCCAGCGCCGCGATCAGCGAGCGGGATCGCAACGAGCTGATCCGGCGCACCGCCAGCGAGCAGCTGCGCTTCATCGCCTCCAACCTGGAGGTGGAAACCAAGGATTGGGCCATCTGGGACGAGACCTATCTGCACGCCACGGGGCGCAACGCCGACTACTACGGCAAGGGCAACTACACCCTCAACACCTTTCTGCGGGTCCCCTTCGTGATGGTGCTCGACCCGCAGGGAAAGCCCATCTCCACCGCCCACTGGAACGACGGCCGTCAGCGCATCGAGCCGCTGCCGCCCGACGAGGCGACACAGTTGCTGGAGCTGATTCCATCGCGTGAGCAGCTGCATCCGCGCACGTTCATGGCGATGTTCCGCGGCCGTCCCTACTTGATCTCGCTGCAGCTCGTCTATGGCTCCGATGGCCTGCCGCCCGCCCACGGCCGCCTGCTGTTCGCCCGCTCCCTGAACAGCGCCGACAACGAGATCACGCGCCAGGCCCTGGCGTTGCAGCGCTATCAGTTCGAGCCGGTGCGGCCGTTGCGTTCCGAGCCCTTCGGGCCGCTGGCGATCCCCGTGCGCGCCCCCCAGTGGGACGGGCTGGAGCCGCTGCAGCTGACCGTGCAGCGTCCCGCCAGCGAGCGTCGCAATGCGCTGATCGGCCTGGCGCTGCTGCTGGGCCTCGACCTGGCGGTGCTGGCGGTGCTGCTGCTGCAGTCGTACCGCCGGCAACGCCACCAGCGGCAGCAGAGCTGTCAGCGGCAACGGGAGCGTCAGCAGCTGCAGCGGGCCCTGGATCGAGGCCAGAACATCGATGAGCTGACCGGCATGCTCAACGGTCATGGGCTGCTGGCGGCGCTGGAGGCCTTGCGACAGCAGGCTCCGTGGGTGTCGCGGGCCCTGCTGCTGATCGACATCCGTCAGTTCGCCCTGATCAACAACAGCTTCGGCCGCGACTTCGGCGACCGGGTGCTGGTCGCCTTCGCCCATTGGCTGGAGCAGGAGCTCAGCCGCGGCAGCCTGATCGCACGCACCGCCGCCGACGAATTCACCTGCTGCCTGAGTGGTCCCTCCCCGGCTGAGCTGCGGGCCAGGATCACCAGCCTCACCGCGACGATGCAGCAGCTCGACCTGGAGGTCGAGGGACGCACGCTGCGCATCGCCGTCAGTGCCGGCGCCCGGATCCTCACCGACAGCTCGCTGGCGAAAGCCCTGCATGAGACGGGCGTGGCCCGCGATCTGGCCAAGCGTTCCGGCCGCCAGCAGTGTCAGTTCTTCGGCGATGAGCTGACCTCAATGCAGAACTACATCGCCATTCAGCGTCTCAACCAGGATCTGATCGCCTCGCTCAAGGACAACCGCATCGCCCTGTTCGCGCAGGCCGCCTGGCGACTTGGGGACGCCGATCTGCCGGCCGTGTACGTCGAGTTTCTGTCCCGGATCCACGACCCCAGCGCTGAGGGCCGGCAGCGCTATCGATGGAGCGAAACCCTGGTGGAGGCCGCCACCACCTGCGGCACCATGCCACTGCTGGACAGCCACGTGCTGGAGCTGAGTTTCCGCCATCTGCACACGCTGCTGAGCAGCCATGCCGACAACGCGGCGGTTCACAGCATGGTGTATGCGATCAACCTCACCGCCGACACACTGCTGGCCGAGGATTTCGTGCGGCGGGTCGAAGCGTTGCTGGCGCGCGAGCAGCTCAACCCAGAGCGGGTGTGCTTCGAGATCACCGAACAGGCGGCTGTGCGCAATCTGGAGGTGGTGACGAGCGTGATGCAGCGGCTGCGGGACATCGGCATCCGCTTCGCCCTCGATGACTTCGGCGCCGGCATGACCTCGCTGAGCCACCTGCGCGATCTGCCGCTGGATTACGTGAAGATCGACAAGGCCTTCATCTGGCGCGTCAAGGGTGATGCCTCCAGCCAGCTGACGGTGGACTTCCTGGTGCGGATGGGCCGCGAACTCGGCTTCGAGATCATCGCCGAAGGCGTCGAGGATGTGGCCCTGCTCTACTACCTGCGCGACCTCGGCGTCACGATCGCCCAGGGGTACGTGACCGCAATTCCCTCTCTGTTCGATCCTGCCTGCAGCCAGCTGAGCTTCAGCCGCTGCGGCCGCGAGCTGCTCGGAGATCAGTTGGCGCTGATGGGCTGAGCCGCAGCGCGGCAACAGCGCTCCGGCTCAGCCCACCTGCGTGAGCTGGCACGCCAGGACCACCCCGACGGACCTGCTCAGCCACCTGCCCGAACGCCCGTTCGCGGTGAGCAGCGATCCGCCGCCGCCACGGCGCCGCTGGTTCTGCATCCGGCCCGTCGCCTGAGCGGGCCCGCGACGCTGAGCCACCGCTCGCGCCTCCTTTGAGAGCATGGAGGGCCGCACCCGCCGCTGCCGTGTCCGACGCCCTGCCCAAGACCTACGACCCGGCCGGCACCGAGAGCCGCTGGCAGCAGGCCTGGGAGGAGCGAGGTGCCTTCCACCCGGACCCGGCCGCCGCCGGCGATCCGTTCTCGGTGGTGATCCCGCCGCCGAACGTGACCGGCAGCCTGCACATGGGCCACGCCTTCAACACGGCCCTGATCGACACGATCGTGCGCTTCCAGCGCCTGCAGGGAAAGAACGTGCTGTGCCTGCCGGGCACCGATCACGCCTCGATCGCCGTGCAGACGATCCTCGAGAGGCAGCTGCAGGCCGAGGGCGCCAGCCGCGATGACCTGGGCCGCGACGCCTTCCTTGAGCGGGCCTGGGCCTGGAAGGCCGAGAGCGGCGGCACGATCGTCGGTCAGCTGCGCCGGCTGGGCTACTCGGTCGACTGGCGGCGCGAGCGCTTCACCCTCGATCCGGGCCTGAGCAAGGCGGTGAGCGAGGCGTTCGTGCGCCTGCATGAACAGGGCCTGATCTACCGCGGCGAATACCTGGTCAATTGGTGCCCCGCCTCCGGCTCGGCCGTGAGCGATCTGGAGGTGGAGATGCAGGAGGTGGAGGGCCATCTGTGGCACTTCCGCTATCCGCTCACAGGCGGCCCCGCCGCGGACGGCACCACCCATCTGGTGGTGGCCACCACCCGCCCCGAGACGTTGCTGGGTGACACCGGCGTGGCGGTGCATCCGGGCGACGAGCGCTACGCCTCCCTGATCGGCAAGACGCTGCGGCTGCCGCTGGTGGGCCGCGAGATCCCGATCGTCGCCGACGAGCACGTCGATCCCGCCTTCGGCACGGGCTGCGTCAAGGTCACCCCCGCCCACGACCCCAACGACTTCGCCATCGGCCAGCGCCACGGGTTGCCGCAGATCAACGTGATGGCCAGGGACGGCTCGATGAACGCCGCCGCCGGCCGCTTCGCCGGGATGGATCGCTTCGAAGCCCGCAAGGCCGTGGTGGCGGCGATGGAGGCGGAGGGCTTCCTGGTCAAGGTGGAGCCACACCGCCACAGCGTTCCCTACTCCGATCGCGGCAAGGTGCCGGTGGAGCCGCTGCTCTCCACCCAGTGGTTCGTGCGCACCGAGCCGCTGGCGGCCCGCTGCCGCCAGGCCCTTGAGGGCGGCGCGCCACGGTTCGTGCCGGAGCGCTGGAGCAAGGTCTACCGCGACTGGCTCACCGACATCCGCGACTGGTGCATCAGCCGCCAGCTGTGGTGGGGCCACCGCATCCCCGCCTGGTTCGTCGTCAGCCTCACGGAGGGGGTGATCACCGATGCCACGCCCTACGTGGTGGCCCGCGATGCCGCCGAGGCGCAGGCCAAGGCGACGGCCCTGCACGGCGAGGCCCATGCCGCCGCCGGCCTGGAGCTGGCGCTGGAGCAGGACCCGGATGTGCTCGACACCTGGTTCTCCAGCGGCCTGTGGCCCTTCTCGACACTGGGCTGGCCCGGCGAAGGGGATCAGGAACCCGCCGATCTGGCCCGCTGGTACCCCACC
>CAYNGR010000048.1:0-17471 GCA_964396755.1 uncultured Cyanobium sp.
GCCCTCCTTGATCAGACCCATGGCGGCGCCGCCCACCGGCGCCTTGAGGGGCACACCGGCATCCATCAGCGCCAGGGTGCTGCCGCAGACCGACCCCATCGAGGTGGAGCCGTTGGAGCTGAGCACCTCGCTCACCACCCGAAGCACATAGGGGAAGCTCTCACGGCTGGGCAGGACAGGCACCAGGGCCCGCTCCGCCAGGGCACCGTGGCCGACTTCCCGGCGACCGGGGGAGCGCATCGGGCGGGTCTCACCAACCGAATAGGGAGGGAAGTTGTAGTGATGCAGGTAGGTCTTCTCGTTGCTGGGATTGAGATCGTCCAGCTCCTGCGCATCGCTGGGGGTGCCCAGGGTGGCGGTGGAGAGCACCTGAGTCAGGCCGCGGTTGAACAGGCCGGAACCATGCACACGCCGGGGCAGCACGCCGACGGCGGCACTGATCGGACGCACTTCATCGAGGGCGCGGCCGTCGACGCGCTTGCCGTCCTTGACGATCTGCTGACGCATCAGCGTCTTGGTGAGGCTCTTGTAGCTGTTGCCCAGCAGCTTGCCGCTGCTGCTCACCGCCTGCTTGACGGCATCGTCGTCGGGCAGAGCCTGGATCTTGGCGCTCACCTCGGCCTTGATCGCATCGAGCTTGGCGTCGCGCTCGGGCTTGCTCTGGCTGAACTGCTGCAGCACATCGCCGATGGCGGCAGCGCACTCCTTCTCAAGGAAGGAGGGCACCGTGGGATCCTCGACATTGGGCTCGGGCAGCACCTGCTCAATCCCATGCTCCTTGAGCAGGTTGAGCTGGGCCTTGATCAGCTCGTTGACCGCCTCGTAACCGAAGTCGATCGCCTCGATCACATCCTGCTCGGGCAGCTGATTGGCGCCCGCCTCGACCATCACGACGCCATCGGGGGTGCCGGCGACGACCAGATCGAGATCGCTGCGCTCGATCTCGCGGAAGCTGGGGTTGAGCACGAAGTCATCGCCCAGCAGACCGACGCGCACGGCCGCCATCGGGCCCTGGAACGGGATGCGTGCCAGCAGGGTGGCCATCGAGGCGCCGGTGACGGCCAGCACGTCGGGCGGAACGCGCTCATCGAGCGACAGGCAGGTGGCGACGATCTGCAGGTCGTCGCGCAGCCAACCGGGGAACAGAGGCCGCATCGGCCGGTCGATCAGCCGGGAGGTGAGGATGGCGCGCTCCGGAGGACGGCCCTCACGCCGGAAGAAGCTGCCGGGAATGCGACCGGCGGCGTAGAGCCGCTCCTCGTAGTCGCAGATGAGCGGCAGAAAATCGATGCCTTCGCGGGCTCCGGAACGGGTGGCCGTGACCAGGATCGCCGTGTCGCCGCACTCGATCATCACCGAGCCGCCGGCCTGGGGGGCATACCGCCCTGTGGTCAGCCGGATCTCCCGACCATCGAAGGAGATCGACTGAATGTGTCCTTGCACGTTGACTTATGTCCTTTTGTTGTCCATGGACATCTTGCCACCCAACCTCTGCAGGGTGGCGGAAACCCAGGTTTTCGTATGGATGTTGAGCGGGCGGGGCAGGAGCTTGAGCCTGGCAGGCCCCGGGCGGGGGCAGCCCATGGACCTGCAGACAGCAGAAAGGCCCGGTGCTGAGCCGGGCCCTTGCTGGACATCGTTGACGGGCGGGGATCCGGTGCAGGTCCCCGGCGGCCTCACCAGCTGGACTTGACGACGCCGGGCAGCTCACCCTTGTGAGCACGCTCGCGCAGCTGGTTGCGGCACAGCCCGAAATCGCGGTACACACCGCGGGGCTTGCCGGTGGCCCAGCAACGGTTGCGGATGCGGGTGGGGGCGCTGTTGCGAGGCAGGCTCTGGATCTTGCGGTGGATCTCCAGACGCTCCATCGGATCGGCAGCGGCCTCGAAGGCGGCCATCAGGGCAGCCCGCTTGGCGGCGAAGCGCTCAACCAGTTTGCGGCGCTTGACGTCGCGCGCGATCATCGACTTCTTCGCCATGCGGCCGGTTACGAAGCAAAGGGAGTCGTGGACTCTACCGCCCGAGGGTCCGCCCCCTGCCAGAGCCGCGACCGCAGGCAACGGGGCCGGCATGGACCACACCACCGGCAGGGCCGCTCCCGCGACTCACCGGCTGAGCAGCTGCTGCACGGCGGGCAGCTGGCTGGTGTCGCGCACGATCAGCAGCACGCTCAGACCCACGAGGAAGACGAAGCCCGACTGCAGAAACGCCATCTGGAAGCGCTCAGGCAGGGGCCGGCCCCGCAGCCCCTCCAGCAGCAGCAGCACGAACTGACCGCCGTCGAGCAGGGGCAGCGGCAGGGCGTTGAGCACGGCCAGGTTGATCGAGATCAGCGCTGTGAACACGAACAGGCTGCCGCCGCCCTGCTTGGCCAGGGAGGCGCCCATCGCCACGATCTTCACGGGCCCGGAGACCTGCGAGGCGGTTTCACCGAAATGGGTGGCCAGGCTGACGAAGCCCTCGACGGTGCGTCCGGTGAGCACCCGGAACTCGCGGTTGGCCTCGCGGAGTGGTTCGAGCAGCCCCTGCGGCCGTCGGTAGACCTCCTGGCCGCTGGGCTGGAGCTGGGCACCGATGCGACCGATCCCACCGACGCCCTGAGGCGTGATCGACAACGGCAGCCGCTGACCGTCGCGTTCGATCTCGAGCTTGAGGCTGCTGCCGGGGGCGGTGCGGATCTGATCGACAAAGGCGCTCACCGCCTGTTGCCCTCCACCGAGGCTGGTTCCCTGCAGCGCCAGGATGCGGTCACCGCCCCGCAGGCCGGCGAGCTCGGCCGGCTGGGAGGGCTGCACGGCGGACACCAGCACACCGGGGCTGGACTGGAACCCGTCGGGAATGCCCATCACCACCCCCTGGGCCAGCAGCACCGCCCAGGCCAGCAGCAGGTTGGCCAGCACGCCGGCGGCGATCACCAGAGCCCGCTGCGGCAGGGGACGATTGCGCAGCAGATCGGGGTCGTCGCCGGGGATGGGGCTGTCCTCCTCGTCGTCGGGAAAGGAGACGAACCCCCCCAGAGGGATCAGCCGCAGCGCATACAAAACGCCATCGCGACGGATCTGCAGCAGCGGCGGCCCGAATCCGATCGAGAAGCCGCTGACCCGAATGCCCTGCCAGCGGGCCGCCAGGAAATGGCCGGCCTCATGCACCACGATCAGACCGGCCAGGATCGCCAGCGCAGTGAGAACACCCATCGTCAGGCCTGTCTCGCTTGGCACCCCATTGTGAGGCCTGCCAGCCGCGGCGCGCGCCGGAGCGACACCACGCAGACCCGCCCCCGCCGGCTCCGGGATCAGAGCACGGGGTCCACCACCCGGAACGCCTTGGCCCGGGCGATAGCGCAGGGCGGCCGGTAGCCGCCGGTGAGATCGCTGAGCAGCAGCTGGTAAGCCACCTCACGATCGCTGCTGACGGTGCCGTTGCAGGTGACCAGCGACAGGCTGGTGTTGGCGCTGACGATGCCGTCGACATTGGCATTGGCGCTGAAGTCGAGCGCACCATTGCGCAGGATGGCCGGCCCGCAACGGCGCAGATCGGTGACCTGGCCGCTGGTGAGGCTGTAGTAGTGAATCGTGGCCACATTGCTGGCCGTGTCGAACTGGCCCGTCGGCCGGGGGATGCTGAGACTGAACAGAGCCGGTCGGCCGTTGGCGGCGGCGCTGCAGTTGCCCACCGTTCCGCCGACGGTGATCGCATAAGCCTCGGAGGTCTCGGTCTGGATCAGATAGTCGAGGCGAGTGGCGTCGTCGCGGCTGCGCTGCGCCCGCTCCTGCACCTGAGTGCCGCGGATCTGGCCGGTGATTGTGTACGCGAGGGCACTGACCAGCGCCACACCGGCCACCACGGAGATGAGCAGCTCGACCAGCGAAAAGGCCTGTTCAGAGCGCCTCAGCCGGCGGGGAACTCCAGCGACGACGCCTGAACCGAGGCGCTGCTGAGATCGGAAAAACAGCATCGGGACCTCGATCAGAAGCGGCTGTAATCCGCACAGGCATCCGCCGTGGAGCTGGCGGCACCATTGCTGCCGACCCGCACCAGACCGAGGATGGCGCTGACGCGCACGCAACGCAGCTGCGAGCTGCCGCGCAGCAGGATCCTCACCACCGCATCGTTGCTGCTGGTGACCGATCCGCGCGGCGTGAACGTGATCGTGGCGGCATCGCTGCTGGCGGTGTCATAGCGATCGGCGCTGCCCGTGACGCCAGGGATCACGAAACTGGGCTCTGTGGCGCAGGCGCTGGGCGACACCGTGGCCAGGACACTGCCGATGGCCGCATTGCTGAGGTTGCTGACCGTGACGACACAGCCGCCGGCAGCCGGATTGTCACTGGTCTGACGCAGGGCATTGCCGCGCACCTCCTCGAGCCAGCCGGCCAGGCCGACAGCGACGCTGTTGACCCTCTCCCGCTGCCATTCATTGCCGGTCAGGGCGATGGTGAGGCCATTGATCATGCCGATGATCGCCACCACAACCAGCAGCTCCAACAGCGAGAAGCCGCCGGGCAGAGCTCGCGGTCGCTGCCGGCTGTGCGGACGCTCCGATCGACGGCCCTGCAGCGCGAAGGACCGCTCCCGCATCATGGACACCAGGCCGCCACGGTGGGCACCAGCTTGATCACACGGCTGATGCCGGAGGCAGACCCGGAACCGCTGTAGGTGATGCGGATGCGATGGCTGGTGGGATCGGTGCTGTCATCGCTCGCCACCGTGCGGCTGATGCCGCTGAGGGTGCCCTGAGCCTGGATGGACGCGATCAGATTGGTGGTGATGGTGCCGTTGGCGCAGGCGCTGCTGAACGTGTCCGCATCCGCCGACTGCTGCGGAAAATAGTAGGTGGAATCATTGACATTGCCGGCGCACTTGCCACTGCTGCGTGCTGAGCTGATCACAGCCGCATCGGTGGTGCAGCTGCCGGGACAGCAGGTGTAATCCTCGGCCAGCTTGCGAGCGCGCGCGACATCGCTGTCAATGGCGGCCTGGGCATTGTTCTGGCTGGTGCTGGTGCCGAGCATGGAATTGGCGGCCGTGATCAGCATCGCACTGCCGGAGGCGACCAGAAGCAGCAGTCCCACGCCGATCAGGATTTCCACCAGCGTGAAGCCTGAGGCCCTGGCCCCGATCGGTCTGCGGCCAGCCAGCGGAGGCAACACCATGACGCTCAGAACGCGGAGGAATAGGTGACTCCGCGGGCCACCCAGTCGACCTCGGGCGTGCCGGAGCTGCTGGTGCCCGTACCGATCCCGGGACAGCCCTGGGCCGAACAGGTGCCCTGGGCCACCAGCTGTGCCGGGGCCGACTCCAGCACCTGCATCACGGTGGAGCCGTTGGCGTAGATGTTGTTGAGCCAGAGACGGCCAATGAAGTTGTAGGGCGCGCTGCCGCCGCCCCTGATCGTGAAGGAGGCTTTGGGCGCGAACACATTCATGGTCACGGCCTGATCGGCGCCGTTCAGACTCATCGAGCCGGTGCCATAGGCATAGAGGCTCAACCTCTCGCCCTCGGCGATCGTCGCCACGGTCGAGCAGAGTCCCGAGAAGCCAGCCGCACAACGCACCTGCTTGACGGCCCCATTGCCCTGGTAGGAGATGTAGTTCCCGCCAGACTTGGGAGATTCTGGAGAATCCATGTAAAGGGAAATGGGTCCATTTGTGGTGTCAAACACCACATCCCCTTTGTCAGCCTTGATCTCCGAGATCCGGCAGTAATGGCCACTGACGTAATTGGACAGGCCAGTGATCCGCGTGCAGGCCGCAAGCGGTGTGCAGGAGTTGAGCGAGTTACCTGGGCAACGCTCGACGACGTTGGAGGTTGGATTCACACGGATGTAGAGGCCGTTGTTATCGGAGGCCTCCAGATTGGTGAACGACAGGTTTCCCCCGGGCCAGGGCGGCACCGGCACATTGAACAGCGAGGGCACGACGCTGATGCGTCCCAGGGTCATCGTGCGGGCCAGGCAATTGGCATTCGGCCCCGGCGGATTCGGCACGTCCGAACGGCACAGCACCCGGGTGACCAGCTGGGGCGGGCTGCTGTTGTCATAGATCGACAGGACGTTGTTGCTGGAATTGACCGTGCCGCCGTTGAGTCCACCGACCACGGCAGCCACGGCCTCGGAAATGCTGGTCAGGCCACCGCCGGAGTAGCAGAAGCGGTTGTCCTCTCCGAAATTGGTGGCGGCGAAGCTGTTGCGCCCGAAGGAGCGCTTGCAGCACTTGGGCACCACCTCGAACTCCTTCACCACACGGCTGTTGGAGACGACGTTTCCGGAGGCATCCGCAACGCGTCCCTCCACCGTCAGCCGCATCAGCGTCTTGACCTGGCCGCTGGTCACCTCGACGGGAAGCGGGGTGGCCAGCGTCTGGGTCCGATCCGCATTGCTGTAGCTCACCGACACCAGCCGATAGCTGCGGCGGCTGTCACCCGTCACCAGATCGGTCCAGCCGTTCTTCAGCGCGATCGCCCGGGCCGTGGGCGTCGTGATCGTGCCGGCCCCCCCCGTGCTGTTGTATCTGGTGCAGGGATTGACCAGAGGATTGTCGAGATCGGCACTGCCCTGGCTCCAGTTCGCCAGCGCCACGCCGGAGACCAGCAGCTTGCGGTTCTGCTCCTTGTTGAGCTCGCTGATGATCTCGGTGAGGCCTGCTTCCGCCACATCGCGCGCCTCGCGATTGCGTCCCTGAGCCGCCGAGGCCATGCGCCCGGAACTGGTGCGGGCCACCACCGCCAGCGACCCGAGAATCAGGGTCAGCAACACCAGCATCACCATGGCGATGAAGCCCTGGCTGCCCGTGGTGCCGCGCCGGCGCAGTCCCGGCCCAGCGTTCATCCGGCGGCGGCTGCGCCGTCGCAGCAGGGTCTCTGGCTGTGTGAACCACCCCATGGCGGGCCTCCAGCACGGTCGGGCAGATCTCGATGCTAGAGCTGCGCTCCAGGGCAGACCGCAGCCACCTCCCCACAGCCTGGGGAGGCGGGCCGACCGCGGCCGATGCTGTGGTCAGGCGCGCAGAAGCCAGCCCCGCTGAGACCGGGGCTCAGGCCGGGCTGAGACGATCGGATCCGAAGTAGGGAGCCAGGGCGGCAGGCAGGCGCACGCTGCCATCAGCCTGCTGGCCGTTCTCCAGCAACGCCGCCATGGTGCGGCCGATCGCCAGGCCGCTGCCGTTGAGCGTGTGAGCCAGACGTGTGCTCTTGGCGCCGCGCACGCGGATGTTGGAGCGGCGGGCCTGGAAGTCTGCGCAGGTGCTGCAGCTGGAGATCTCGCGGTAGGCGCCCGCCCCGGCCAGCCACACCTCCAGGTCGTAGGTGCGGGCCGCGGAAAAGCCGAGATCACCGCTGCACAGCTCGATGCGCCGGTAGGGAAGCTCCAGCGCCTCGAGCACCGACTCGGCGTCGCGGGTGAGCTGCTCGTGGGCCGCGTCGGACTCCTCCGGAGCGGTGAACCAGTAGAGCTCAACCTTGTTGAACTGGTGCAACCGGATCAGGCCACGGGTGTCACGGCCGTAGGAGCCGGCCTCGCGCCGGAAGCACGGGGTGTAGGCGACATAGCGCAGCGGCAGCTGCTCAGCCGACAGAACCTCATCGCGATGAAACGACGTGAGCGGCACCTCAGCGGTGGGGGTCAGCCACAGGTCGTCGTCGGCGCAGCGGAAGCTCTCCTCGGCGAACTTGGGCAGCTGGCCCGAGCCCGTGAGACTGGCGCTGTTCACCAGGATCGGTGGCAGCATCTCGGTGTAGCCGCGGCCGGCATGCAGATCGAGCATGAAGCTGATCAGCGCCCGCTCCAGCCGCGCCCCGGCCCCCCGCAAGGTGATGAAACGGCTCTGGGCGATGCGAACGGAACGCTCGCTGTCGATCAGCGCGAGTCGTTCGGCGATCTGCCAGTGCTCTTCGAGGGTCTCCCCCGCCGCCGCACGGCGAGGCTCGCCCCAGAGCTTCACCTCGACGTTGTCCGCTTCGCTGGCGCCATCGGGGGTCTGGGCGGAGGGCAGATTCGGCAGGGCCAGCAGCTGCTCGCGCAGCGTGGCCTCCAGGCGTCGCTCCTCCTCCTCGAGACCGGCGACCTCATGCTTGATCTGATTGCCCCGCTCGCGCAGGGCCGCCACCTCCTCGCCCGTGGGGCTGGCACCGGCCTTGATGCGTTGGCCCACCTCCTTGCCGATGCGATTGCCCTCGGCCTGCAGGCTGCTGCGCTGCTCCTCCAGATCCCGCTCCTTGAGGGCGATCCGCTGCAGCTCGCCCAGATCGGTGCTGACGCCGCGGCGGGCCAGCTGGCGCGCGATCAGCTCGGGGTCGTCGCGCAGCAGGCGCTGATCCAGCACGGCAGAGTCAGATGGCTGGGGCGAGCCTATCGGGTGCCGAGGACCCGGGCGGCCGCAGCACAAGCTGCCCATTCGGGATCAGATCCGCTGACAGGCGCACCACCGATTCTGACGAGGCTGCATGGCTCCCCAGCAGGGAGAACGCCAGGAGCATGCCCCTGAACCGGCTGAGCTGGTGGCGGAGGCCGTCGACAACGACGGAACTCGGCTCGGGCCGAGCGTTCAGAGCACCTGAACGACTTCGCTGACCTCGGGAATGGCCTCGCGCAACTTGCGCTCGATGCCCATCTTCAACGTCATGGTGCTGCTGGGGCAGGAGCCGCAGGCCCCCTGCAGGCGCACCTTGACGATCGGGCCGTCGATCTCGACCACCTCGACGTTGCCGCCATCGGCCATCAGGTAGGGACGCAGCTCATCGAGGGTGCGCTCGACGTTCTCCAGCGTCAGGGCGCGGGGATCACTGGCGGGAGCGGGGGCGGCTGCGGTGTCGGTGGTCATCGTGGGCACCAGGAATGGCAGGAGCTTAGGAAGCGTGCGATCCGCCGGAGGCCCCCTGCAGCCCCCCGCGGAAGGGCGCAACGGCCGCAGCGCAGCCGTTGCCGTCACGCCCCGGCCCTGGACAACCGGAGCGGCACCGCGGCATGGGCATGGGGCCGCGGCCGGGCACGGACGCCACGGCATCAGGAGACCGCATGGGTCCCGTCCCTAGGATCGGCGTCACCCATGGCGCCGAGCGCGCCCGCGCGATGACTGACGTTCCCGCTTCCCGCATCCGTAATTTCTGCATCATCGCCCACATCGACCATGGCAAATCAACCCTGGCCGATCGCCTGCTGCAGGACACCGGCACTGTCGCCGCCCGCGACATGCAGGAGCAGTTCCTGGACAACATGGAACTGGAGCGGGAGCGCGGCATCACGATCAAGCTGCAGGCCGCCAGGATGGAATACAAGGCGGCTGACGGTGAAACCTACATTCTCAATCTGATCGACACGCCTGGCCACGTCGACTTCTCCTATGAGGTGAGCCGTTCGCTGCAGGCCTGCGAGGGCGCTCTGCTGGTGGTGGATGCCAGCCAGGGGGTGGAAGCCCAGACTCTGGCGAATGTGTATCTGGCGCTCGAGAATGATCTTGAGATCATCCCGGTGCTCAACAAGATCGATCTGCCGGGAGCCGATCCCGAACGCATCAGCGCCGAGATCGAAGCGATCATCGGACTCGACACCAGCAACGCCATCCCCTGCTCCGCCAAGACCGGCCTCGGCGTGCCCGAGATCCTGCAAGCCGTGGTGGAGCGGGTGCCGCCGCCGCCCGACAAGCTGGATGAACCGCTGCGGGCACTGATCTTCGATTCCTACTACGACGCCTATCGCGGCGTGATCGTCTATTTCCGGGTGATCAGCGGCACGATCGCGCGCAAGGACAAGGTGCTGCTGATGGCCAGCGGCAAGACCTACGAACTCGACGAGGTCGGCGTGATGGCGCCCGATCAACGACAGGTCGACAGCCTGCATGCCGGCGAGGTGGGCTATCTGGCGGCCTCGATCAAGGCCGTGGCCGACGCCCGCGTGGGCGACACGATCACCCTGGCGGCCGCCCCCGCCAGCGAGCCTCTGCCCGGCTACACCGAGGCCAAGCCGATGGTGTTCTGCGGCCTGTTCCCCACGGACGCCGATCAATACCCCGATCTGCGCGAAGCGCTCGACAAGCTGCAGCTCAGCGATGCGGCACTCAAATACGAGCCGGAAACCAGCAGCGCCATGGGCTTCGGCTTCCGCTGCGGCTTCCTCGGCCTGCTGCACATGGAGATCGTGCAGGAGCGGCTCGAGCGCGAATACGACCTGGACCTGATCGTCACCGCCCCCTCCGTGATCTACCGGGTGAACATGCTCGATGGCAGCACCGAGATGATCGACAATCCAGCCACCCTGCCGGATCCGCAGAAGCGCGAATCGATCGAAGAGCCGTACGTGAAGCTGGAGATCTACACACCCAACACCTACAACGGCACCCTCATGGAGCTGTGCCAGGAGCGACGTGGCGAGTTTGTGGACATGAAATTCATCACCACCGACCGGGTGACGCTTCATTACGAGCTCCCCCTGGCCGAAGTGGTGACCGACTTCTTTGATCAGATGAAGAGCCGCACCAAAGGGTATGCCTCGATGGAATACCACCTGATCGGATACCGCAAGAACGATCTGGTGCGCCTCGACGTGCTGATCAATGCCGAGAAGGCCGACCCGCTCACCACGATCGTGCACCGCGACAAGGCCTACAACGTCGGCAAGGGCCTGGTGGAGAAGCTCAAGGAACTGATTCCACGCCAGCAGTTCAAGATCCCCATCCAGGCCGCGATCGGCAGCCGCGTGATCGCCTCGGAAAGCATCAGCGCCATGCGCAAAGACGTGCTCGCCAAGTGCTACGGCGGCGACATCAGCCGCAAGAAGAAGCTGCTGCAGAAGCAGGCGAAAGGCAAGAAGCGGATGAAGGCCATGGGCAAGGTGGAAGTGCCTCAGGAAGCCTTCATGGCCGTGCTCAAACTGAACCAGTGAGCTCAGGCGCCGGCACCGCACGCCGGTGCGCGGATCGTTCGGAGGCGACAGCACGCAGCCCCAGCGAGGCGGCACGGGCTGCATGGCCGCCAGACCTGCCGTGTCCCAGCGGCAGGTCTGCACAACGCTGACAACAGCAGCGAGCGCCAGGCTGCCCGCCGCTGCCGCCACGCGCCGTTCCAGCAGCGTGTGGCACGCGCATCACGGTCGAGGCATCCCGCCCGGATAACGGTGAGACGCAGCCGCTGAGCATGCAGCAGGTGCAGCCGCGGTCCTGCGCACGCAGGCGCGACACCACGATGCGCTGACTGGCGCTCAGGCCGCTGAGGCTCCAGGAAGCGACACCACCACCCGCCTGCCGGCGCCACGGTCGCCGACGCCGCGGTTACCGACGCTGCGATCGTCGCGGCAGGACACCGGGGTGGCTCTGCGGCTGGCTCCCCTGGGCGCGCCGCGACACAGGCTTGGCAGCCAGGCCGCCTGGTCCACCACCCAGGCGCTGACCAGCTGCTGCCGCCCTTGGCGCCGGCCCGCGTCCTTCATCAGCACAGCCGACGGAAGCACGGCCGAGAGATCGGCGCGGCGGCCGCGGATGACGGCTGAGCACCAGCCGGCGACGGTGGGGATCAGCCGCGCCTGATGCCGCAGACAAGCCTTGCCATCGCGCCAGCCGACACGGTGGCGATGCGGCCCAACCTCCAGCCGGCCACCGACGACGGCCGTTGGCCCCAGCGGCTGTCCGTGCCGGGGAACGCTCCAGGTCACGCCTTCCCCCCATGTCGATGACGTCGGGTCATTTGCCTCGAGCGCGCCGAGCAGAGCGGCTGGCCTCTCCCCGCCACCCCCGGCGCCGCCGCCGCGGTGCCGGCCTGCTGCTGCCTCTGGCGGCGATGCTGGCGCTGCTGTTGCTGCTCGGCAGCCTGTCGGTCCAGGCGGTGAGCATGCAGGGCCGCCTGCGTGGAGCCAGCGAGCTGCAGCTGCGGACCAGCGAAGACCAGCTCGCCTCCGCCGCCCAGCTGCTGGTGGCCCAGCTCCAGGAACGGCATGCCTGCCTGCTGCCCCTGGCTCTGGAGCAATGGCCCGGCGGCGGCTGCGCCAGCCCTGCCGACCTGGCGCAGCTGCAGCACGGGGAGGTGTTCGGGATGCACTGGCGGCTGCTGCGCTGGCAGCCTCAGGCCCTGCCCCTCGAAGCGCAGGCCGCGAGCGAACGGCGCCTGACCCTGGAGATCGGCCTGCAGGGCGGCAGCGGCCAGCTCACGCCCCGGGCCGCCTTCGGACTGCGGCTGGCGGGGGAGCCCTGGCGGGTCCAGGAGCTGTGGCCCCTTGGTCTGCGCGGGGAGGCGGCATGAACCTGATGGAGGTGCTGAGCGCGGCTCTGCTGTTCTCCCTGAGCGCGGGCTCGTCGCTGCAGATCTGGAGCCTGATCTCGATCGGGGTGATGCAGGAGGAGCGGCGCCAGCAGCTGGCCGACCGGCTCGACGGTGACCTGGCCGCCCTGGAGGCGAGCCTGCGGCTGCACAGCCGCCAGATGCTCCAGCCGCCGCCCTGCGGCAGCAGCGCCGCCTCCCTGCGCACCCTGCTCAGCTCTCACCCCAGCAGCGCGGGGGTGCAGCGACAGCTGACGCTGCTGCCGACGCAGGATGGCCTGCTTGTGGAACTGGCGATCGAGGGCCTGCCGGTGCGGCGCCAGCGCCTGGTGCTGCCGGCTGCTCTGGGCCTCTGCCAGCCTCTGCCCGCCGCCCCGGCCGCCATGGCCGCGCCGCCCCATGGCTGAACGTCGGCGGCCACGGGAGGCGGCCTTCTCACTGCCGGAGCTGGTGATCGTGGCGCTGCTGCTGGGTGGCATGGCCGTGCTGGGGCTGCGCCACGGCAGCGAATCGCTGGCCCGCGAACGGGTGGAGAGCGCCAGCCGCCGCATCGCCGTGGGCCTGGAGCAGGGGCGGCTGGCGGCGCTGCGCAGCGGCAGGCCCTGCGCGCTGGAGCTGGGGGAGCTGGGCTGGCAGGCGCCACCGGAGGCAACCCTGCCCAGCTGCCAGGGGATCGATGCAGCCAGCAGCGACGGGATCGCCCCTGACACGGTGCGGATCGAGCACAACCTGCCGCCGCTGGTGCGCTTCAGCAGCAACGGGCTGGTGCTCGACGGCGGCACGGTGCGGATCGCGGCCGACGGCACCGAGCTGGAGCGCTGCCTGGTGATGGCCCTGCCGCTGGGGGTGGTGCGGTTGGGCCGCTGGCTGCAGCAGTCCTGTCAGGTGGATCCCAGCCTGTGAACGCCGCGGACCGGCAGGCAGCCGCTCGGCGGCAACGCAGGGCGCGGCAGCCGCGACAGCGATTTGCCAGGACCCGGCGCGGCCGCGCGGCCGGCCTGACCCTGGTGGAGCTGCTGCTGGGCCTGGGGCTGGGCCTGGCCCTGTTCGTGACGCTGCTGCAGGCCCTGCTGCTGCACGGCCGCAGCAACGAGCGGCTGGTGCGGCTGGTGCGCGAGCGAGGCGTGCAACGGCGCACCCTGGCACTGCTGCGCAGCGAGATCCTGCGGGCGGAACGGCTGGAGCTGGGGGAGAGCCGCACGCTGCAGCCAGCCTGCTCCCTGGCCGGCCGCCGACCGCTGCTGCACCTGCAGACCGCCCACGGCACGATCACGTACACGGTCGGCAGCGCCCCGAGCAGCATCTGGCGCGGGCAGGTGCTGATGCGCTGCGGCCCCGCCTACGGGCTCGATGGCGAACCGAGCACAGGCAACAGCCAGAACCGGGTGGTGCTCGATGGCCTCGCCAGCGGAGGCTTTGTGGCCAGCCGCAGCGGGCCGGCGCGCCTGCGCCTGCAGTTACAGCAGCAGTTCCGGCTGCTGGACGGAGGACGCCAGACGATCAGCAGCGGCCTGGAGACCGCCACCGCCGAGCTGTGGCCCTGAAGACGGCGTCGGCGGCATCGGATCCCGGCGGCGCCCGGTGACCATGGCACCGGCAGCCTGTGGCACCGGCAGCCCCAGCCTGCGGAGCGAAGCGCCGATGGCGGCCGTCAGCGGTCCCATTGACGCAACAGGTTGCTGTAGCTGCGGCTGATCAGATCGAAGATCTCATCCTTGCCGCTGCGCTGGAACAGAGCCCGCCGAGCCGTGTCCAGATCGAACAGCAGCTGACGTTGCTCGGCATGGCGGATGCGACTCTCGATCCAGCCCACCGCCACCAGCCGCTCCCCCTGCTGCACCGGCTCGACCCGATGCAGCAGGGTGCTGGGGTAGATGAAGGCGGTCCCTGCCGGCAGCTTGATGCTGCAGTCACCGCTGTCCAGCTCCAGCACCAGCTCGCCCCCCTGGTAGCGGTCCGGATCGGACAGGAACAGGGTGAAGGAGAGATCCGAGCGGCCCGCCGCCATCCAGGCGTTGTCGACGTGGCGGCCATAGCCCTCGCCGGGGCCGCAGCGGCTGAACAGCAGACCATGGATCCGCCTCGGGAAGGCGGCCGCCTGCAGCAGCGGATGGGCTCCGAGCCGTTCCTCCAGCTCCGCGGCCAGTTGCTGATGCAGCGGTGAGGTCCGATCCAGCTGGTGGTTGTGCTTGACGGCTCGGGCATGCCAGCCGGCGGTCTCCGCACCGGGGCGCCACAGATCGCCGGCAGCCTGCAGCCGATCGGTCCAAACGCGCAGCGCATCGCTGCTCAGCAGATGATCGAGTTGGAACGTCATGGCGGCTCGCAAGCGGTTCGGCCAGGGGGCCCGGGGCGCCGGCCGGCGATCTGGGGGCAGCATCGCCCGGAGCCGGTCCCGGCAGCGCGGCGAAGGGCGCCCCGTCGACGACTTGGCCTTGCGGGGCGGGTTCCCGCCCCTGGCCGACCTGGGCAGCGGCCGGGCAAGGCCCTATGGTGCTCGGGTCCGGTGCAGGCGCACAGGCCCCGTTGGCGAGGGGTCCAGCCTCCGGATTCAGATCGAGGGCTCCGCCCCGACAGGTCGGGCAGTTTCCAGCGTGAAGCTTCCACTCACAGGTCCATCTGACAGCTGCAGCCACAGACGCCGACAGGCGAGGGCTGCAGACCGTGCGCGATCCATATCCGTTCGCAAGTTCACCATGACCATCAACCTCTCCCCTCCCCGCAAGGGCGCCCTGTCGCGCCGCTCGCCGCAGCGCCCGCTGTCCGCCCGGCCGCATGCACACGGACAGGCCCCCGCCTGTTCCCTGAAGGCGCGACCGCTGCCCCATCCGCAGCCCGCCCCCAGCTGGGAGGAGCTGCTCGGCCAGCGCTGAGCCGCTGACCTGGCAGGGCCTGATCCGGCCCGATCCCAAGCAGGAGGCCCCCTGGCCTTGAGGTCATGGCGCCGGCCCTGATGCGGAGGCGAGCTCGCGGCAGTCAGTCATCGCTGCGACGGTCTCGAGCGGGGCCTCGCCCGGATCCCTCCCCAGCCTCGCGTCGCCGCAGGCACGCCAGGCTCAGGCCCTGGGGCTCCGCCTGAGCCGGATCAGGGATTGAGCCACTCCTCCGGCCAGCCGCCGGCGGCCCGCCAGCGGCGGCGCCGGTGCGGCTGGGGCCCCAGCTCGAGCAGCTCCACCTGGGACAGGCCGAAGCGCAGCAGTTCAAAGCACTCCGGCAGCGGCTGGCCGTCCTCGATCGCCTCGGGGAAGGCGGCCGCTCGATCCAGGGATTGCCCCGGCGGCGGCCAGCCCCACAGGGCGCGGCCACCAGGGCTGAGCTGCTGCCAGTGGTGCAGCCGCTGCTCCCGGTCCTGCTCCGGCGGCAGCTGCAGCCGCCGCCCCCGCAGCCGGAACTGACAGCGGGCCCTGGGCAGCAGCCAGCACAGCTCCACCGCCGGTTGCTGCTCCAGCTCGGCGGCCTTGGCGCTGCGGCCGTCGGTCAGCAGATCCAGGCTGGCCGGCCCCGCCCAGCCCCGGAACACCAGCGTGCGCACCCGCGGCGTGCCGTCGGCGGCCACGCTGGCCAGCTGCAGCCAGCGGGCGCTGGGGGAGCGTCCCTCCCGCTCGCGGGCACCGCGCAGCAGGGGCCGCCAGGGCGGCAGCGGATCGGCGGTTGCAGCCTCCATCAGGCGCGCTCGCAGGCGAAGTCCTCGATGTCACCGCTGCCGCGCCGCAGCCGGAAGCGGGGATGCTCGGGATCCTCCAGGCTCCACCACCATTTGCCGTCGGTGAAGCTGGGGGCTCCGGCGTTGTTGGTGCGCGGCAGCTGCAGCGCGATCGGCTCAGCCTGCCACTGCCACTGCAGCTGCACGAACGCCCCCGGCAGGGTGCCGGCGCTGCGGTTGGGGATGGTGGGGTCATCGACCGCACCGCCATACAGAACTGCCGTCAGCGGCACACCGTTGCAGCGGAAGCTCTCGGACGCCGGCGCGCTGACCGGCAGGGAGGCGGCCGCAACGGGCGCCACGGCCAGCAGCAGCAGAAGCGCCAAGCTGGCCAAGTGCTGGGGCGCCCGGATGGGGGACAGCCAACCCCGGGCCCGCCACGGCGACAGGCCCCTGGACTGACGATCCGGAGCGGCACCGATGGCACGGTCGGAACCGGAACACTGACGCCCGGCATCTGCTCCGATCCAGGGGGATCGCCTCAGCAGCCGATGGATCCATCCCACAAGCATCCGATCAGGCAGGCAACGTCGGTTCTGGACCCTATCCCGCTCGCTGGTTGTCGAGACACCCACCCGAGTGCGGCCTTGCCGCGTCCATGCTGCCGACGGTGAAGCAGCAGGGCCCGGCGACAGGCGGCGGCCAGCTGCGATGAACCAGGCAGGCAGGCCTTCAGAGCTCACATCAGCAGACCTCTGCGGCACGGAACCGCCAGCGACACCTCGATCTGAACTCTGGGGCTGCGCCACGGCCGCAGGTGCCACAGGGCCCAGGGTGGCTGCAGCCCTCGGCCGTGCCTGCAGCGGCTGCCTCAGGTGTTCCGCAGCCTCCTAGCTGGCCTCGGCCAGCTGGCGAGCCCAGGCCAGCACCTCGGCCACCCGCTCCGGGCCGGGCGCCTCGCAGTAGAGGCGCAGCAGCGGCTCGGTGCCGGAGAAGCGCAGCATCAGCCAATGGCTGGGCCCCAGCCGCAGCTTGACGCCATCGGTGGTGATCACCTGCTGCACGGGCACACCGGCCACCTCGGTGGGAGGCGCCTCCGCCAGGCGCGCCTCCAGACGGGCGCGGGCCGCCATGTCGGCGAGACGCAGATCGAGACGGTCGTAGTGGGCGGCGCCGCCGCAGCGCTGCTGCAGGGCGTCGAGACGCTGACCCAGCGGCACGCCTCCCTCCACCAGGGCCTCGATCAGCAGCAGGGCCGCGAACGGGGCATCACGCTCGGGCAGATGCATGCCGAAGCCGACCCCACCCGATTCCTCGCCCCCCACCAGAACCTCACCAGCCAGCATCTCGGCGGCGATGTACTTGAACCCCACCGGCTTCTCCAGCACCGTGCGGCCCAGGTCCTCGGCCACCAGCGCCATCAGGTCGGAGCCGCTGACGGTCTTGATGACGCTGCCGGGCAGCTGGCGGGCGCGGGCCAGATGGTCGATGAACAGCGGCATCAGCAGCTGGGTGCTGCAGAAGCGGCCGCGTTCATCCACGGCGGCGATGCGGTCGCCGTCGCCGTCGAACACGATCCCCATCGCCG
>CAYNGR010000049.1:0-15708 GCA_964396755.1 uncultured Cyanobium sp.
GGCGATGTGGTGCTGGCGGACAACTTCGCCCCTGATGCCAACGGCCAGATCGCCAAGGTCGACGCCATTCCCGACGGCTGGATGGGCCTCGACATCGGCCCCGACTCCGTCAAGGTGTTCCAGGAGGCTCTGGCCGACTGCCAGACCGTGATCTGGAACGGCCCGATGGGCGTGTTCGAGTTCGACAAGTTCGCGGCCGGCACCAACGCCATCGCCACCACCCTGGCCGATCTGAGCGGCAAGGGCTGCTGCACGATCATCGGCGGTGGTGACTCGGTGGCCGCCGTCGAGAAGGCGGGTCTGGCCGATCGCATGAGCCACATCTCCACCGGTGGCGGCGCCAGCCTCGAGCTGCTGGAAGGCAAGGTGCTGCCCGGCGTGGCCGCTCTCGACGAAGCCTGATCAGCACCCAACGACCCGGGCGGGAGCTGCGGCTCCCGTCTGCGGACGGTCCCCCCGCAAGGGGGGATTTCTGTTGGGATGGAGTCCCTGCTGCCCCGATCTGTCTGGAGCTGGAGTTCGTGTGTCGGGAGACGGGAGCGAGGGCGGCAGGGTCATGGTCGGGAACCTGCACTGCAGCGCCGCGGGATCGCCGCCAAGACCCCTCCCCGTGCTGTCGCTCGTTGTGTGGAGGGAGGCAGGCGGCTGCTGCTCGGTCAGATTGACGGCAGGGCCTCGGCCTGTACTGGCACGCGCCGGCCATCACGCCGCGAGGGCGGCGGTGTGATGCCATTGCGCTTCAGCAGCTCGCGCATCGCCTGGCGCTGCAGGCGTTGCTGGCTCTGCATCGCCTGGCGCTTCTGCCGCTGGCAGATCTGCAGCGCCTCCATGGTGTTGGCGGAGCTAACGCACTGTTGCAGCTTTTGCAGAATCGCCATTTGCCCTTTGGATGACTGCAGCGAGAGCTGGCGCCATTCGGGGAACAGTTTCTGGGCCTGGGCGGGGGTGAGCTTGAGGCGTGTGGCAGCACCGTCCTGCGCTGCCTGCGCTTGGGTTGGCGCTGCGGCGAGGCCGAGCCCGAGCCCGAGCAGGGCGCCGATCAGCAGCGACCGGTGTCGGGAGAGAGTCATGGCGGCTTCAGGTGTCAAGGTCCCATCCTGAACGGGACGACGGACAGCGTCTGGCTCAGCAGCCAGCCAGCACGCCGCCCAGCAGGCCGCCGACGGTCGCGCCGATCGGTAGGGCCCACTGGCGCTGGCGCGAGCCATCGCTGAGAGCCGCCCCCAGGCCTCCGCCGATGGCGGCACCCACCAGGGCTGCGCCGGGCCCGCAGCGGCGCTCGGGCTGGGCCCTGGGCGGCAGCACGGCAAGAGGCAGACGGCGGCCCGGTCGGTAGCCGCCCGGGCCGGGCGCGGGCTGGTAGCCATACCCAGACCCATAGCCGTAGCCGGGGAGCCCGTAAGCGTGACGCGGGCGCCAGCCGGAGGGCGGTACGGGTCCGTAGCCGTCAACGGGGCGGCTGGGGAGCTGCCGCCACCAGGGTTGATTGGCGTCGTCAGGCTCGTCGTAGCCGTCTGCTTCGCCGGCGACCGACCAGCGCGGGTCGGCGATTGGGTGGTCATGCAGCGGTGTGCTCAGGGCGGGAGTCGGCAGGCTCAGGGCCAGCAGCGCGAGTGTCAGCAGTGAGCGGACCATGGCAGGTTTTGGTGGGAGGGAGGGACGTGTTCAGGAGGGCGCCTGCGGCGGCTCAGTAGCCCAGCGGCCAGCTGCCACGGGCGACGCGGCCCTGGCGGCGGATCAGCAGCTGCCAGTCGCGCTGCTCGGCCTGCCACTGACGCTCGCGTGCCTCAAGATCGCGGCGCAGGCACTGGTCGCGATCGGCGCTCTGGCGGCTGCGGCCGAGGCAGCGCTGCAGCTGATCGAGGCGGCGCTGGGTCTGCTGGTAGGCCTGCTCCGAGCGGGCCCGCTGGGTCTCCAGCCAGTCGCGGTGGCGGTCGCCGCCGGAGCGGGCGGTGCTGTAGGGGCTGTAGGCGCCGTAGACGCTGTCGCTGCTGTCGAATCCGAAGGGAAGCGCCTGGGCGGCCGGCAGCGACAGGCAGCTGCCGCCCAGCAGGCAGAGCAGCAGCGCCGTGCGGCTGCTGCGCCGGAGGAGAGAGGTCATCGCGCTCAAGGGGTGAGGGGTGCCAGCTCTGGGCTGGTTCCCCTGCACTGTCCGGCGGTTTCGCCGCCGAGTTGCGACCCGGATGCCGTCAACCTGTGACCAAATCCGACCGGCGCGCCGCGGCCGTCGGACTCAGGCGTCCGGCAGCGGCCGCGAACGTCCCGTCAGGGCGATGCCGAAGCCACCCCTGCCGCCCGCCGCCGCGCCGTCAGCGTCGCTCTCCAGCCGTTCCAGCCCGCCGCCATGGGCGCGGGCCACCCGGGCGGCGATCGCCAGGCCGAGGCCGCAGTGGCCCTGACCGCTGCGGGCCGCATCCAGCCGCTGGAACGGCATCAGGGCCCGCTGCCACTGATCGGCGCTGATGCCGGGACCGCCATCCCAGAGCACGATCCGGAAGCCCTGGCCCTCCGGTGGCGCCGCCCGCAGCACCAGGCGCAGCGGCGGTCCGCCGTGCTGGCGGGCGTTGTCGATCAGGTTGGCCACCGCCCGCCCCAGGGCCACCGGCTGCACCACCCGCTGCAGCGGCTGCAGGTCGAGGGCCAGGCTGAGCTCGTCCAGCCCGGCGGCGCTCTCGGCCAGCAGCTGCTCCAGCGGCACTGCCAGCGCCGGCTCATCGTCGCTGCCGCCGGCGAACAGCAGGAACTGGCTGGTGATTCGCTCGAGGGCGGTCAGGTCCGCCTCCGCCTGCAGCAGATCGGCGTCAGCCAGGCCGGCCAGACTGAGCCGCAGCCGCAGGCGCGTCAGCGGGCTCTTGAGGTCGTGGGCGATGCCGGCCAGCATCACCGAGCGCTCCTGCTCGCTGCGCTCCAGCCGCCGCAGCATGGCGTTGAAGCGCTCCTGCAGCCGGCGCACATCGGCGGTGCCGCGCCGCCCGGGCAGCGCCAGCGGAGCCGCCGCCGTGCCCACATCGGCCAACCCCTGCTGCAGCTGGCGCAACGGCCGCTGCACCTCCAGAGCGAAGAACAGCAGCAGGGCGACGCTGCCGCCCAGGCACAGGCCCGCCAGCAGCAGCCAGGGATCCGGCGGCCAGGCGGGCGCCGGCGGGATCGGCGCCAGCAGCCAGACGGGCTCCAGCGGCGCCAGCAGCTGCACCCACACCCCCCGTTGCGGCCCGCCGGCCGGCAGCACCTGCGGGCAGGGCTGCAGCGAGCGGCAGAGCTCCTGGCGCAGCAGCGTCGCCTGGGCCTCGAGGCTGCGATCGCCGCGGCCGGCGGCGGCGGGCAGCTCCCCCACCCGCAGCGGCAGGCCGCTGAGCCGGGCCAGGGTGGTGGGCGGCAGCCGGCCCAGGGCCAGCTCGCTGAGGCGCACCTGAAACAGCACCTCGCTGCCCAGCTGGCTGATGCGGGCCCGCTCCAATCGCTCGGCCAGCAGCAGCTGCAACTGGGCGGTGCTCAGCAGGGCTACGCCCACTCCGGCCAGGCCGTAGAGCAGGGTGGATCTAGCGGCTGCGAGGCTGACCATCGGGCACGAACACGTAGCCATAGCCCCAGACCGTCTGCAGGTAGCGGGGACGGCCGGGATCGGGTTCCACCAGCCTGCGCAGCCGCGACACCTGCACGTCCATGCTGCGGCTGTCGGTGAGCGAGTCGGGACCTCGGGCCAGCTCCACCAGCCGCTCGCGCGACAGGGGCCGGTGCGGGTGGCGCACGAAGGCGCTCAGCAGGGCGTACTCGCCGGAGGTGAGCACGGTGATGCGCTCGCCCTCCGTCAGGGTGCGTGAGGCCAGGTCCAGCAGCCGCTCACCGATGCGGATCGACTCGCCCTCCGCCAGCGGGGTGCCGGCCGGCAGGCTGACCCGACGCCGCAGCACCGCCTCGATGCGGGCGCTGAGCTCCCGCGGCAGGAACGGCTTGGCCAGGTAGTCGTCGGCGCCCTGCTCCAGGCCGATGATCCGGTCCACGGCGTCGCCCCTGGCCGTGAGCATCACCACCGGCAGGTCGTCGCCGCTGTCGCGCAGGCGCCGCAGCAGGCTGAGGCCGTCATCGCCCGGCAGCATCAGGTCGAGCACCAGCAGATCGGGCCTGGCGCCCGCCAGCCGCGCCATCAGCTGGGCGCCGTCGCTGAGGCAGCGCACGTCGTAGCCCTGATCGGTCAGGTAGGTGCCCAGCATCCGCCGCAGTTCGGGGTCGTCGTCGACCACCCAGATGCTCTGCCCCGGGGCCATCATCGTGCCGGCTCGGAAAGATCCGGTCACAGCTTGCCCGCTTTCCGGTCATCGGGGCCCGGGACGGCCTGCATAGCCTGCTGGCATGCGAGTGCGTCCCCTGCCGCTGTGTCTGGTTGCCTGGCTGCTGCTGGCGGCGCCGCAGGGCGTCGCGCCGGCCCGCGCCGACGATGAGCTACTGCGCTTCCGGCAGCGGCTGGAGCAGCTGTTCCGCCAGCTCGACAGCAACGGCGATGGTCGTCTCGACCGTGCCGAGGCGCGCGCCAATGCCTACCTGCAGCGCCACTTCGACCGCCTGGACCGGGGCGGCAAGGGCTATCTGCTGCCCGGCGATCTGAACCAGTAGCGGCTGCTGCCGGCCGGCCTCAGGGGGTCAGCTGGGCCCGGTCGCTGACGACGCGCACCCGCTTGGTGGCGCTGACCACGCCGCGCGGATGGACGAGCAGCACGGCCCAGGTCTGGCTGCCGGGGGTGTAGGGGGCCTGCACCGACTTGAACAGACCGCCGCCCCCCATGGCCGCCAGCTCGACGGTGGGGCTCTCCATCGCCGCCACCTGCTGGGAGCTGAGGGCGCGCAGCCCGCCGGCCACCAGCGCTCCCTCCAGGGGATCGTCGAAGATCACATCGATGTCGTAGCGCTGGCCGGTGAGCACGGCGTCGGGGATCAGCAGGCTCACCGGCAGGTCGGAGTCGCCGCTGCGCAGGATCGACTGCTCGCGCAGCAGGTTCTGGCCGGTGATGCGCTGGCCGTCGCTGCGCAGCTCCAGCAGCTGGTCGCCGGTGAGCCGATAGCTGACGTTGCCGACGACGCGGCTGCCGATGACGCGCAGATTGATGGTGGGCTGGCCCTTCTGGGTGGGGGTGCCGGCCGTGAGCTGCCAGCGGGCGTCGGGAAACTGCTGGCGCAGGGCGCTCCAGCGGCGCTCCAGCAGGGAGGCATCGATGCCGGGGCCATCCGCCAGCAGGCCCTTGAGCGCCGCGGCATCGCTGCCGTTGAGGGCGCTCTCCAGGGCCTGCAGCTGGGCCGGTGTGGGGCTGGCGGCCCAGGCGGCCAACGGCGCCCCCAGGGTGGCGCCCAGGGTCAGGCCGGCGGCCAGCAGCGTGGCGGCCCGTCGCGGCCCGATCGCCTGGCGGGCGGGCGGGGCCGTCGGATGGTCCGCCGCGGCGGTCCGGAGCAGGCGCAGGGCGCGGATGAAGCGGCGGGGCAGGCGCATCGGGGCGGTGTCGATCGGGCTGCAACTGAGGGCTGGGCCTGCGCCGGGGGCGCTGTCGCCGCGTCCGGGGACGGGGCACGGGCCGCTGCAACGGGTCCTGCAGGGATGCTGGGGCCGCTGGCCGTCATCCGGGCCTGGATCTGGCCAGCATGACGCGACTTTTAAGGTAGGCGCGCGCCCACCTGCCGCCAGTGGCGGCCAGCCCATGCCGACGCTTCTGATCGCCGCCAGCGGCACGGGGGGCCATCTGTTTCCTGCCCTGGCGGTCGCCGATGCGCTGCCGGCCGGTTGGCGCGTCTGCTGGCTGGGGGTGCCCGACCGGCTGGAGACCAGCCTGGTGCCCTCCCGCTACCCGCTGCACACGGTGCGGGCCGGCGGTCTGCAGGGGCGGGGGCTGCGGCGTCTGCTCAACCTGCTGCAGCTGCTGCTGGCCAGCCTCACCGTGCGCCGGCTGATCCGCCGCGAGAAGGTCGATGCCGTGTTCAGCAGCGGCGGCTACATCGCCGCGCCGGCGATCCTGGCGGCGCGCTGGTGCGGCGTGCCGATGGTGCTGCATGAGAGCAATGCCATCCCCGGCAAGGTGACGCGGCTGCTGGGCCGCTTCTGTTCACAGGTGGCGGTGGGTCTGCCCCAGGCGGCCGAGCGGCTGCCCCAGGCCCGGCCGCTGGTCACCGGCACGCCCGTGCGTCAGGCCTTTCTCGAGCCGGCGACGCTGCCCGACTGGGTGCCCGCCGGCGACGGGCCGCTGCTGCTGGTGATGGGCGGCAGCCAGGGCGCCCTCGGCCTCAACCGCATGGTGCGGCCGCTGATCCCACGTCTGCTGGCGGCGGGTTGCCGCGTCGTGCATCTCACCGGCAGCAACGATCCGGAGGCGGGCGCCGCGGCGCGGCCGGGGCTGGTGGAGCGCCCCTTCAGCGATGACATGCCGGCCCTGCTGCAGCACGCCGATCTGGCGATCAGCCGCGCCGGCGCCGGCAGCCTCAGCGAGCTGGCGGTGTGCGGCACGCCGGCGATCCTGGTGCCCTTCCCGGCCGCCGCCGATCGCCATCAGGACGCCAACGCGGCGGCGGCGGCCGAGCTGGGGGCGGCGCTGATCGTCAGCCAGCACGCCCCCGAGGAGCAGGCGCTGGAGCGGGCCCTGTGGCGGCTGCTGGGGCCGCGGCTGCGCGGCGTCGAGCCGGCGGCCGATCCGCTGCTGGAGCTGCGCGCCGGCATGCAGCGCCTGGCGGTGCGCGATGCCGAGCAGCGCCTGGTGGAGCGGCTGGCCCAGCTGGTGGCGGCGCGCTGACAGCCGGCGCGGATGGTGCCTCCCGTCGGCCGCGAGCCTGGGGGTACGGCTGCGGCGGGTTGACCTGCGCTCGCGCCCGCTGACGCCGGTCGCAGTCAGAGAGCCCTGGGACTGGCCACGGATCCCCGGGGGACGGCGACGGCAGCGCCTGCCGCCCGCCGCGCTTCGGGCTGGG
The DNA here is from genome assembly GCA_964396755.1 of uncultured Cyanobium sp. Classification (GTDB taxonomy): domain Bacteria; phylum Cyanobacteriota; class Cyanobacteriia; order PCC-6307; family Cyanobiaceae; genus Cyanobium. The sequence goes on from CAYNGR010000049.1 coordinate 6,943, forward strand.
GGCTCAGGCGCCCGGCCATTCCTGGCGCAGGGCGCGCAGCAGGCGACGGTGGCCGCGGCGATCCTGCAGGCTGAGCCGCAGCCAGCTGTCATCGAGGCCGTCGAAGGAGCGGCAGTCGCGCAGCAGGATGCGATGCCGCTGCGCCAGCGCCTGCCGCAGCGGCTCCAGCGAACGGGGCTGCCCCTGCTGCCAACCGCGCAGCAGCAGGAAACTGGTGGCCGACGGCAGCAGCTTCAGACCGCTCAGCTCGCCCAACCGGCCGCGCAGCCAGGCCCCCTCCCTGAGCACCCAGCGCTCCACCCGCTCCAGCCAGTGGCGGTCGTGCAGCAGCGACACAGCGAGATTGGCCGCCAGTCCGTTGACGGGCCAGGGGTCGCGCCAGCGGGACCAGCGCTGCAGCCGCTGCGGATCGCCCAGGGCGTAGCCCAGCCGTAGGCCTGCCACCGCCAGCAGCTTGGTGAGGCTGCGGATCACCACCAGGTTGGGGTGCTGCGCCAGCAGTGGGATCAGCGACTGCGCCTCGCCGCCCGGCGTGAGCGGCAGGAAGGCCTCATCGACGATCACCAGCGGATGACGCCGCAGCAGCGGCTCCAGGGAGCTGCGGCTCCACAGCTGACCGGTGGGGTTGTGGGGGTTGGTGATCCACAGCACCGGCGCGCCGCCGGCCCCGGCAACGCCCGCGGCGCCGGGCCAGTCGAGCGGGCCGGCCTGCTGCCAGTCCAGCGGCAACGGCAGCGACTGGATCGCCCCGTCCCAGCAGCGCAGCGCCCGGGCGTAGTCGGCGAAGCCGGGTGCGGGCAGCAGGCTGGGGCCGCAGGCCGCCGCATCCCGGGCGGCCCAGGTGAACAGCTCGGCGGCGCCGTTGCCGGGCAGAACCTGGGCTGGATCCAGGCCATGCACGGCGGCCAGGCCGGCTCGCAGGTCGCGGTAGCTGCGGTCGGGGTAGTCGCGCAGGCTGTCGCCCACCAGCAGCTGGCCGAGCAGCTGGGCCCGCAGCCGCCAGGGCGGCCCGAAGGGCACCAGCGAGGCGCTGGCATCGAGCAGCTGCCCGGGACGCAGGCCCAGCCGCAGCGCCTCGGCGCGGCGGTTGCCGCCATGGATCTGGGGGAGGCCATCGCCGCCGGCGGCCGCCGGGGAGGACCGGGCGTCGCTGGCGCCGGGCGGTGGCGGAAGCGGGGAGGAGGGCGCCATCGGCGCTGTGTAACACGGCTGGAGGGGGGAGCGCGGCGCGCCTCCGGCCTGCACCGCCGCCCCGCCCGCCGGCGACGGACCTGGGGACGCGCGGATCGGCGAGGGCAGGCGCCGCAGCTGCAGGGCCGGCCCACCGGCGCTGCTGAAACCGCCGGTGGGCCATGGCTTGAGTGCTGCTGGTTCACCAGACGCTACGGGTAGTGTTTATGATCGAGCCATACCGGACGCGTCAGGTCGCTGCTGCCGCCGCTTGCAGCACCTTGCACGTCAGGTTTCGGGGAAGCCGGCGCTGTGGGGGGGCCTGCTTCCACCTGCCTGCCTGTCGGCAGCGGCGGCTGTTCTCCGGCAGGCTGGAACCGCCGTGTCCTGTCGTCGCGACCGGCTCTGCTCCGGCCCTGCTCCCCGACGCGCGTGTCCGCCTCTCCCCTCGATCCGGTCATCCGCTCGATCAGCCGCGTGCTGCTGGGCAAGCAGCAGGAGGTGCGCCTGGCCCTGGCCTGCCTGCTGGCGCGCGGCCATCTGCTGATCGAGGACCTGCCCGGCGTCGGCAAGACCACCCTGGCGGAGGCGCTGGCCCGCAGCTTCTCGCTGGCCTTCAAGCGGGTCAGCTTCACCAGTGATCTGCTGCCCGCCGATCTCACCGGCATCAACGTCTTCGATCAGGCCAGCGGTGGTTTCCAGTTCCAGAGCGGGCCGCTGTTCAGCCAGGTGCTGCTGGCCGATGAGATCAACCGGGCCAGCCCCCGCACCCAGAGCGCCCTGCTGGAGGCGATGGCGGCGGGGCGGGTCAGCGTCGACGGCGTCAGCCATCCGCTGCCCAGCCCGTTCGTGGTGATCGCCACCCAGAACGGCCTCGACCAGGGCGGCACGGCGCCGCTGCCCGAATCGCAGCTGGACCGTTTCCTGATGCGCCTCAGCCTCGGCTTTCCGGACCGCCAGGCCGAGACCGCGCTGCTGCGCGGTGAAGGGCTGCGGCCCGAGGCGCTGGAGGTCTGCCTGCAGCCCGGCGATCTGCTCGAGCTGCAGCGGCGGGCGGCGGCGGTGCATGCCAGCGACAGCCTGATCGCCTACGTGCTCGATCTCCTGGCCCGCAGCCGCGACAGCGGTCGGCGCGGTCTGCCCCTGTCGCCCAGGGCCGGTCTGGCGCTGCTGGCGGCCGCCCGCGGCTGGGCGCTGCTCGAGGGCCGCGATCACGTCCTCCCCGACGACGTGCAGGCCGTGCTGCCGGCCACCTGTGAGCATCGCCTTGATGCGGGCCAGATCAGCGGCGCCCCGGGGGAGCTCAGCCGTCAGCTGCTGGCCGCGGTCGATGGACTTCGTTAGGCCCCAGCAGGGGGAGCGGCTGCGCCTCGGCCTGCGCAACCTCTACATCGTGCCGACGCGCTACGGCTGGTTCTGGCTGGCGGGACTGCTGCTGCTGCAGGTGGTGGGGATACAGCTGCAGAGCAATGGCCCGCTGCTGCTCAGCTTCCTGATGCTGGGCCTGTTCCTGCTGGCGCTGCATCTGACCCACTTCAATCTGCAGGGCCTGGAGCTGTCGGTGGGGGAGCCGCAGCCGGGCTTCGCCGGCACGCTGCTGGCCTATCCGCTGCGCCTGCGTTGCCGCAGCCGCTGCGAGGGGCTGCAGTTCGGCTTCGCGACCGGCCCCGTCGCGGCGGCCCGGGTGTTCGAGCGCGGTGACCATGCCCTGTCGGTGCCCTGGCAGCCGTCGGCCCGCGGCCTGCAGCTGCCCGGCTGTCTGCGCCTGCACACCACCGCGCCGCTGGGGTTGTTCATCTGCTGGTCGCGCTGGCAGCCGTCCGTGCCCCAGCTGGTCTGGCCGGCACCGCTGGCCGGGCCGGTGCGGCTGCTGCAGGAGACGCATCAGCCGGAGGCACCGCTGCAGGTCGGCGGTGGCGAACGCCAGGAGGGCAGCGAGGACTGGTGCGATCTGCAGCCCCACCGGCCGGAGGACGGCGCCAGCCGCCTGGCCTGGAAACTGCTGGCTCAGGGCCGTGGCCGCTACGCCAAGCGCTTCGTCGATCCCACCGAGCCGGAACCGCTGCTCGGCCTGGATCCGTCGGTGCCGTTCGAGCGCGGCCTGGAGCACCTCAGTGAGCGCATCTGCCGGCTGCATGCCCGTGGCCTGGCCTACGGGCTGGTGCTGGCCGATCAGCGCATCCCGCCCGGCCGCGGCCCGGCCCAGCGCGAGCGGGCCCTGACGGCGCTGGCCACCTGTCGCTGAGATGACCCGCCTGCGCCCCGCCGCTTCCCGCCCCGGCCGCCGCCTGGCGTCGTTCGGGGCTGCCGCGGCGCTGCAGTGGCTGGCGCTGCTGCTGCTGGCCCTGGCCCTCAGTGGGCTGTCGTTCGCCTCCCTGTTCGGCGCCATGGCGATCGGCCTGGGGGCGCTCACCGCCCTCAAGCTCTGGGAGGCGCGCAGCCTGCCGGAACGGCGGCTGGTCAGCCTGCTGCAGCTGCTCTGCATCGGGCTGGTGGCGGCCCAGCGGCCCGAGCTGGCGGCGAGCCTGCTGCAGCTGCTGGTCACCCTGCTGGCCCTGGCGGGGCTGCTGGCGCTGGAGCTGGGGGAGGGGCTGGGCTGGCGGGTGCTGCTGCAGCGCAGCCTGCAGGTGGTGGCCGCGGCACTGCCGGTGGCGCTGGTGCTGTTCCTGCTGGTGCCCCGCCTGGAGCCGTTCAGCAGCGTGCCGCTGGCCAGCGGTTCGGCCGCCGTGGTCGGCCTCAGCGAGCAGCTGGATCCCGCCGGCATCGCCGAGCTGGCCGCCGTGCAGGCGCCGGCGGCACGGGTGGCCTTCAGCGGCGGCCAGCCGCCGCCGCCGCGCGAGCGCTACTGGCGGGTGCTGGTGCACGACAGCTTCGATGGGCGCAGCTGGCAGCGCAGCACGCCGCAGCCCTTGCCGCGTTCGGATCCCCGCGAGCTGCGGCCAGCGGCGTTGGCCGGCGCCGGGCCGTCCCAGCTGTGGGTCGCGGCTCCCTCCGGCCTCGAGGCGCTGCCGTGGGGCGGCAGCGGCCGACCCCTGGGCCGCGGCCTGCTGCTCGATCCGCGCGGGGAGCTGCTGCTGCGGGCGCCCCGCGATCAGCGGCGCGTCTACGGCATCGCCGATCCGCAGCAGGCGCAGGCCTGGCCCAGCCGACCGCCGACGCCCGCCGATCTGGCCTTGCCGCGCGGCAGCAACCCCCGCCTCGAGGCCCTGGGGGCGAGCTGGGCGCGGCTGCCGACGGCGGAGCAGCGGCTGCAGGCCGCCCGGGCCTGGTTCGCCGCCGGCGACTTCCGCTACACGCTGCAGCCGGGCACGCTGCCGCAGCGGGCGCCGCTCGACGTCTTCCTGTTCGAGCGCCGGCAGGGCTTCTGCGGCCATTACGCCAGCAGCCTGGCGGCGCTGCTGCGGGCGGCGGGGGTGCCGGCGCGGGTGGTGAGCGGGTATCAGGGCGGCCGCTGGGTGCAGCCGCTGGGCGGTGAGGGCTACCTGGATCTGCGTCAGTCGGATGCCCATGCCTGGACGGAGCTGTGGCTGCCGGACCAGGGCTGGCTGGGGGTGGACCCCAGCGCCTGGATCGCGCCCGCGGGCCTGGGCCCGCCGCGGCGCAGCGGCTGGGGCGTGGCCGACTGGCTGCGGCAGCAGTGGTGGGGGCTGGACATCGCCTGGAGCCGCTGGTGGCTGGGTTTCGATCGCGACAGCCAGGAGTCGTTGCTGCGCCGGCTGCTGGGGCCGCTGCTGCCCTGGCTGGGGACGGTGCTGCTGCTGGCCCTGGCGCTCAGCCTGGCGGCCTCGCTGGCGCTGCTGCGGCTGCTGCAGGGCCGTGGCCAGGGAGACCCGGCGCGGCGGCAGCTGGAGGCGCTGCTGCGCGCCCTGGCCCGCCTTGGCCTGGCGCCTGAAGCGGGCGAGACCCTCAGCCGCTTCGCGGTGCGGCTGCGGCGGCGGCTGCCGCTGCTGGCCCCGGAGCTGGATGCCTTCGTGGCGCTGTATCTGCAGACGCGCTTCGCGCCGGCTCGGCCGCGTCACCTGCCGGCAGCGACCCTGCGGCAGCTGCGCCGCCATCGCCGCAGCCTGGTGCGCCGGCTGCGGCGGCTGTCCCCCGGCGCGGCGGCCGGGAGCCACGAGGCGGAGCTCGTCGTCACAGACCCGGAAGCGTGATCACGTCGTTCTGCAGGCCCAGCGCGCCGCTGGCCTGGCCCGCTGCCCTCGTGCCCTCGCCCCATCCGGGTTAGAACAACCCATCGACTGCGGGAGAGTGCATGGCTGCCGCCGGCTCTGAGCCTGGCCTCGCGGGCGCTGCCGCCCTGTCCGGCCTGCAGGCCAGGCCGGGCCGGTGGCGAGGCGGACTCCCCGTGGCGTTGGCCCTGGCCTCCCTGGCCCTGCTGCCCGCGCCGGCGGTGCGCGCCGCCGACAGCGCCGCGCTGCTGCGGCTGCTGGAGCGCCGCGCCTGTCCCGGCTGCCGGCTGCAGGATGCCGACCTGGTGCACGCCGATCTGCGCGACGCCGATCTGCGCAAGGCCCAGCTGCAGCGCGCCAATCTCGGCGGCGCCCGCCTCGATGGAGCGAAGCTCGCCGGTGCCGATCTGAGCTTCACCAGCCTGCAGGGGGCGTCGCTGCGCGGCGCCGATCTGCGCGGCGCCCGCCTGGAGGGCACCGATCTGCGCGAGAGCGATCTGAGCGGGGCGCTGCTCGATGCCGGCGCCCTGGCGCGCACCCACTGGCAGGCGGCCCGCGGCATCCAGCCCGGCGGTCTCAGCTACGCGCAGCTGCACAACGCCGGCGTCGAGGCGTCGCTGGCGGGCAACCCGCCGGAGGCCGAACGGCTGTTCGCCGACGCGATCAGCCAGCGGCCCGATGCGGCCCTCACCTGGCTGGCGCGCGGCATCGCCCGCAACGACCAGGGCAAGACCGATCTGGCGGCCGCCGACTTCCGTTATGCGGCGGTGCTCTACGAGCAGCAGGGCGATGCGGCCACGGCGAAGAAGCTGGAGGAGGCGGCGCTGCTGCTGGAGAAGCCCGCAGCCAAGGGCCCCGGCGGCAACGGCCAGGGCATGCGGCTGCTGGCCGGCGCCGCCGGCCTGTTCCAGGCGCTGGCGCCGCTGGCGATCAAGTTCCTGCCGATGGCGTTCTGAGCGGCGGGCAGGACCCGTCGGATCGGTCGGCGGCGGCAGGCCACGGCGTTCTGCTCAGCTGCTGATCGAAAAGCGCAGGATCAGGTCGTCGTAGTCCCGGTCGCCGCCGCCGGCCAGATCCTCGATGCCGTAGGCATTGGCGCCGATGCCGTTGAAGTGGCTGACGCGATCGGCGTTGGCGGCGGCGTAGCTGAAGATCTGCAGGCCGGTGTCCTGCACCGTCAGCACCGGAGCGAACAGCTGTCCGCCCTGGGTCTGGAACGAGAACGACGTCACGTCGCCATCCGCTGCGCTCAGGCTCGAACCGGCAGCGGTCAGCAGGTTGGCGGCGCTCAGGGCCGCTTGCTGGTACCGCGCATCAGAGGGCTGCAGCAGCTGGCCTGAAATCGGATCGCGCACGCTGCCGCCGGCATCCAGCACGGCGTAGAACTGCAGCGTGGAGGCGAAGGCGGCCGAGCGGCTCAGGGATCCGCTGACGGTCAACGTGGTGTCCGAGGCCATGGCTGTGGTGTCGATCAGGTCGATCGGCGCGGTGCTGGTCAGGCCGTCGGGCAGGTCGGTGGCCTGATCGGCCGCCGCCGCGAAGCTGGTGTAGAAGCGGAGCCCCTGGGGATCGCTGTAGGCGTTGATCTGTTGCCCGGTGCTGGTGTCCTCCACGGCCAGCCCCAGCAAGGTGCCGATCGGCCGGGCATCGAACGGGTTGCGCAGCACGGAGCCATCCACCTCCACGAACGTGGCCAGCTGACGGCCGTCGAGGTCCTGGCTGATCGCCACGCGGTGATCGCTGCTGGCCACCGTGAACGGTCCGGCTGCGGCGCCGACGGCGTCGGGATCGCTGCCGGGGCCGCCTGGGTTGAAGACAGGCTGATAGCCGCTCCCCGAGGGCATGCGCACGGCGTTGAGGCGGGCGATCGCCGCCGCATCGCCCGCCAGAATGATGTCGTAGTAGTTGTCGTGATCCTCCACGTAGGCGGCATTTTCAACGGTGCCGGCCTGGGCCAGATCGGCAAGGCCGAGCACGGTCACGCTGCCGAACTCGCCGATCTGAACCGGGGTGTTCGCCTGTGTGATTGTGACGGTGGATCCATCCGCCGCGCTGGCCTCAAGGAGGAAATAACGGCTGAATTCGCTGGGTAGCAGGCTGCCGATGCCATCCGGTGAGAAGCCGGCGCTGGTGTAGAGCCGCAGGCGGTATTCCGCCGCGCTGCCATAGAGATCGAGGCCGCTGTTGTTCTGGGAGGCCAGGCCGACACCGATCGGGCCGCCTTCTCCGAGATTGCTCATGCGGTTGAGCTTGGCGGCCACCAGGGTGGGGCCGTTCCCGTTCACATAGGGGTTGGAGCTGGCCACCGTCAGCCCCACGGCCGACAGGGGCCCATCGGTGCTGAGCAGCTCGAGGGGACTGCCGTCATTCACCACCGTGACCGACACGGGGTAGAGGGCGCCAGGCTCGCCGGGTTGCCTGCGATTGCCGAATTCGCCTGAGATCACCACCGTCTGTCGTTCGTTGAATTCGAGATTGGGCAGGAAGGCCGCCGACTGGGGCGTGACCCTGCTGCCGTCGCTGAGGGTGACGACGAAATCGGTGCCGTTCAGTCGGGTGGGCAGCAGCGGGTGGCTGAACACCAGCGGCATGGTGTCGGCCTGCAGCAGGGTGACGCCGTAGACGCTGGCGGCATTGTCGGAGGAGGCCGCCGAGGTGTAGGCCCGCTGGGAGGCGTTGAGGGAGGGATCGAGCCTGTTCCAGGCCACGTTGTAGGACGCGGCGATCTGCTGGGAGCTGGCATCGGTGCCCGTCAATCCTGGGATGCCGATGTAGCCCTCGAAGCCATAGTTGCCGGTGATCAGGCTGGGGCGATCGGCGAACAGATCGGCGTTGAGGTTGATGGGTGTCAGCAGGCTTGCGGCGGTTCCCGAGAGGTCGCTGCGGTTGCTGTTCACGAACTGCAGCAGCGGTTCGGCCAGCGGCGTGGTGAGGATGGTGTCCGCGGCTTCTGGGCCGCTGACGCTGACCATCAACGTGGCGTCTGGGGCCAGGTTGTCGCTGTCGAATTCGCTGAAGGGCAGCAGGGTGTCGTCGAAAGCGTCGAGGCCCATCGAAGGTTGTTCCAATCAGGATGAAGTTGGTCAAGGCATGGCAGGACATCGGCCTGCTGCGCTGGCCATCCCCGCCTCTGCAAGCCTGAGGCGGTGGACGCGTGGAGGGTCAGCGTCGGTTCCGGCTGCTCCAGCCCGCGATGCGGCAGCCGCAGCCGGCGCGCGGTGCATGGCCTGGGCTGGGTGCAGGAGGACTGCGCCGCTGCTGAGCTGGTCCTGCTGCTGGTGGACTCATCCAGTCTGATGCGCACACTCCCAGCTGGCAGGCAGACCTGAGCAGGCTCTCCATGGTCTGAGGCTCCCTGCACGCCGCGCCGCGCCCTTCCGGCCAGCCGGCGCCGCAGCCTGTGACCACCGACCGCTGGGACGACCGG
>CAYNGR010000049.1:15808-17465 GCA_964396755.1 uncultured Cyanobium sp.
TGCTGCTTGAGAAGCCTGCCGCCAGCCTTCGCCGCGGGTTCGGCAGGGGGGTGTTGTGCGCCGGCCGTGCCACTGCTGTTGGCGCTGGCTGTGTCACCCGGCCGTTGCTGCCGCGGTCAACGCGGAGAGCACCCGCTGCGCTGACGCCTGCTCAGTAGCGCAGGTTGCAGTCTTTGGCGTAGGCCTTGAGCTGCTCCTCCTGGTTGCGGGAGGGCTTGCCGCCGACGTTGCTGTTGGCGGCCGTGATCGCATTGTTCACCCAGCGGCAGCCCAGCTCCTGGTCCCCGTCGCGAAACTGGATGTCGGCACTGTTGAGGGCGTCGTCGACGTCTTTGTTGCTGCCCCCGGAGGCGTCCTGGGCGGGTTTTCCGGCCGTCGTGCCGCCGGTCGCCTGTGCAGCGGACGCGGGTCGCCTGGCCCGGCGCCGCCAGTCGAGGCTGCCCCCCAGGCAGACGATCTGTTTGCCGGTGCGGACGAACCCCATGGATTCGGGACCGCAGAGGCGGAAGCTCTCGCTGGCGCCGGCCTGGGCGCTGGCCGTCAGCACCGCCAGGCCCAGAAGGAGGATCAGGGAACGTCGCATCAGCGGCCTCTGCCACCCAGCTGGCATCCAGGCTGAGCTGCCATGGCCGGTGCTGATGGGGGTTGAGCGGTCCACAGCTTGTGTCACGGCTCAGCTGCCGGCCTGACGCAGGAAATCGCGGGTCTGCGGGATCGAGGGCTGGTAGCCGTAGCCGAAGGCGCCGCCCTGGTCGTCGCGCAGGATGCGCGGGGTCACCAGGATCACCAGTTCCCGCTTGCGGCGGGTGCCCTGGGTGTCGCGGAAGAACTGACCCACCAGCGGCAGATCGCCCAGGATCGGCCACTTCTTGACCACCTGGCTGTCCAGATCGGAGATCACGCCGGTCATGATCAGCGTCTGGCCGTCGCGCACGCGGGCGCTGCCGGACTCGAGGCTGCGGATCGCCAGAATGTCGATCGGGCCGCAGTTGGGGATGTCCTGGGTGCGGGTGGTGGCGGTGATCGTCGGCGAGATCGAGAAGGTGACGAAGCCGTTGTCGTCGATCTTGTTGACCCGGGCTCCGAAGGTGAGACCGGCGACGCCGAAGTCGGGCTGGCAGTACGTGGCCGTGTTGGTGGTCGAGTCGCTCTGAACGATGCTGTAGTTGGTGATGACCTGCTCGCCCACGGTCACATAGGCCTCATTGGCCCGGGATCGTCCGACAACCGCGCCCGAGCCGCCACCGCCACTGCCGCCACTGCCTCCCCCACCACCACTGCCGCCGCTGCCGCCTCCGCTCAGCGACTGGGTCAGAAGACCGGTGTCACTGCCTTCTCTGAGGCGTGCGGGGTTGTCCGTGAGGATCAGCGTCGGGCTGGCCAGGACCTTGGTGCTGCGGGACTCGATGGAGGCGCGAACCAGATCGAAGAAGTTGTTGCGCGGGTAGGCGCTGCCAGGGTTGACCGGTGCCGGCGAGATCGGGAGCTGCAGAGACCCGGGGAATTCGGTGGCCACGGGCTTGGCGCTTGACGCGCCTCCGCTCAGGGTTCCGAATTGGTCCGTGGTGGGCGGCAATAAGCCACCGAAAGCTCCAACGAGCTGGCCGCGGTCATTGACGATGAAGTTGTTGCCGTAGCGGAAGGCAAAGCTGTTCTC
>CAYNGR010000050.1:0-4991 GCA_964396755.1 uncultured Cyanobium sp.
GCCCCGCTGGCGATCATCGACAAACGCCGCTCCGGTCACAACGTGGCGGAGAGCCTCACGGTGATCGGCGATGTGGCGGGCAAGACGGCCGTCCTGATCGACGACATGATCGACACCGGCGGCACGATCGTGCAGGGCGCCCGCCTGCTGCGACGCCGGGGTGCCTCACGGGTGCTGTGCTGCGCCACCCATGCCGTGTTCTCCCCACCCGCCACCGAACGGCTGGCGGAGCCCGGCCTGTTCGAGGAGGTGGTGGTCACCAACAGCATTCCCCTCTCGCCCGATCGCCACTTCCCCCAGCTGCGGGTGCTGTCGGTGGCCAACATGCTCGGTGAGGCGATCTGGCGCATTCACGAGGAGAGCTCCGTGAGCTCGATGTTCCGCTGACTCCCCCGCTCCCCCCGCCGCAGCTGGCGCCTCTGCGCCGGCGTGCCATCTGGTTGCGCCACCTGCCCGTTCATCTGACCCTGCTGGTCACTGCTGTTCTGCCCCTGCTGGCCCCGGCTGCGGCACCCGCTCGCCCGTCCGCTTCAGGCTCGTCGCTGCCCCAGCCACGCGGTCCCCGGGTCGGGGTGTGGCTCACCAACAGCCCCAGCCCCCTCTACTACGACCCGGCCCGCATCGAGCAGGCGGTGCAGCAGCTGGCCCAGGCTGGCTTCAACACCCTCTACCCCAACGTCTGGAGTCGCGGTGCCACTTTTCACCGCAGCCGCCATGCTCCGCTGGAACCTGCCCTGGCGGCGGTCAATCCAGGGCTTGATCCGATCTGTCGTCTGACCCGCAGCGCCCAGCGTCGTGGCCTGCAGGTGATCCCCTGGTTCGAGTACGGGCTGATGGAGCCGGCTGACAGCGCCGTGGTGCGGCAGAACCCGGATTGGTTGCTGCGCCGGCGGGATGGCAGTGCTCTCTACGCCATGCATGGGGCCAACCTGCGCACCTCGCCGCTCAAGGATCTGCGGGTCTGGCTCAACCCCGCCCATCCCGAGGTGAGAGCCCGCTTCGTGGGCCTGATCGAGGAGATCGTGCAGCGCTGCAATGTCGACGGCATCCAGCTCGATGATCATTTCGCCTGGCCGGTCGAGCTCGGCTACGACGACTTCACCCGCGGGCTGTTCCGCGCCGAGACGGGCCGCGAGCCCCCCGATGACCACACCGACCGCTTCTGGATGCGTTGGCGCCGCCAGCGACTCACCGATCTGCTGCGTGAGCTGCGCGCCCGCCTGGATCAGCGCTCGAGCGGCCGCGGCCGCACCGTCATCAGCCTCTCGCCCGGGCCGTTCCGTTTTGCCTACAACCACTGGCTGCAGGACTGGGAGCTGTGGTCAATCGGCCATCTGATCGACGATCTGGTGGTGCAGAACTACGCCTACTCGGTCAAGGGCTTCGCCAAGGACCTGAATCAGCCGGCCCTGGTGAAGGCCAAGAGCTGGGGCATGCCGGTGGAGATCGGCATCCTGGCCGGCTTCGGCGGCCGCACACCCGACATGGCCACCCTCAGCCAGAAAGCTCAGCTCGCGGCGCAGCGGGGCCACGGGGTGATCTATTTCTACTGGGAGGGTCTCTGGGGCCAGTACGCCGGTTCTGAGGGGGGGGCGTTCCGCCGTCAGGCGTTTGAGCAGCTGCACCAGCGTCTGTTCTACCCCGCCGCAGGCCGACCCTCCGGTCTCACGGGTGCGCGCCCGCCACAGCTGCCCCGTGTCGGCGCTGCCGGCCTGCTGTCACCGCCGCCGCCCCTGCGCTGACGGCGGCCAGGGGGCACCGGGATGACGTCTCGATCCGATTGAGCCCGCGGATTGCAGCGCCGCCAGGCCATCAACGGCGCAGCAAAAAGGCGCCGCTGTGGTGAGACAGCGACGCCCTCTGCGCGTGCCTGGCTGGCAGTGTTGGCGGCTGCGTGCGGCTGCGGCTGCCGTGGCCTGGCTGGGGCTGGCTCAGGTGGCAGCCCCAGTTGGCGGGACGGCCGCCCTGTGCAGCCGTCCGGATCACTCCTCCTCGTCGGTGTCGCCGGCGGGAACAAGACGGATCTGCTTCTTGCCGAGCTTGATCTCGAACACATCGCCGGGCTTGAGACCGAGCTGGGCGGTGTAGGCGTTGCCCACCAGCAGATTGCCGTTGCCTTGCACTGTGGCCACGTAGCTGAGGCTGCGCCCCCGCTTGCCGGCACGGGTCACACCCTGGCTGAGGCTGACGCCCTTGGCCTCGAGCAGCGCTTCATAGAAGGCGGTGAAGTTGAGCCGTTCCGTGCCGTCCTTCTTGGTGCTGACGTAGCCAGCAGCACGGACGAGATCGGATTTGGAGGCATCCCCCATCTCCTTGACCTTGGTGAGCAGATCGGATCCTGTCAGCATTGTTGAACCCCTGAACCTTCTTACCTTAGCGATCAACCTGCTCCTGTCATCCGTAGGTTCGACTGCAGCGGCCGTCCAAGCTGTCGACGTGGATTGCCGTCGTGGCAACCGTCCCTGCCGGGAGCATCTGCCACCCACCCCCGCGTCGCCACCCGCATCGATGGCTCCCCAGGCTGTCGGTCGTCCCGTTAGCCAAACCTGCCGGTCGCATTGGTTCGTAGGCAAACAATCACAGCCTCTGCCGCGTCAGTCACCACGCGGGGTTTGCCCATTTCCTGGGTGGTGGATGCGATCATGATGCGCCCCTGGAGAGCCAGCACCAGGTCCTCCCGGCCCGCCCGCCGCTGGGCATCCAGGCGGGTGATCCGCTGGTGACTGTGCTGTCTGCAGAACGTCAAACGGCTAGCTGCAAGCCGCTGCATCTCGAGCTCCCCATGGATCAACAGCCCCAGCGGCATGGCGTCGGGCAGCAGCCCCGCAGCAGGCCTGCCCAGAGGCTGTTGCCCCGGTAACTTTGCCAGCCTGGCGTGACCGTCAGGATCCAGGCGGGTGTCGGCCACGGCTGGCCGAGGGGCTCAGAGACGCCGTGACATTTGCCGGGGAGAGGCGTTCCCTGTGCCGGGTTCTCACCTGGCGAGGTTGTGCCGGTGTTCCTCTCGCCATGAGCTACCGCTGCGCCTGCATCTGTCGCCACTGCTGCATCTCCTCGCCGCTGGGGGCTCCGCCTCCGCTGCGATCGGCGCAGCCCCTGAGGCCGATCGCTCAGGCCTGGGGCAAAGGCGGCCCGGTCTCGCAGGAATGTCGTGTGTCTGCATCGTCGGCTCCCCTGGCCCCAGCGTCGCCAGCGCTCTGCGTTCGCGGGCTCATCGCGGTCCGTGGTCACAGCTGCGCCGCGCAAAAACACGTCAGCTGCAGACAGGCTGAGCCCCGTCTTCCGCCGCTGTGCGGCTCAACGAGCCCTGCAATGTGGCTCTGGCCTCCAGCGACCCCCGGCCTCCAGACCGCTGATCAGCCTCGGGACCGCCACGATCAGCGACCGGGCACGTCGCGCCCTTTCCTCAGGCAGGTGCGCATCTGTTCGCTCTGCCATGACCGTGGCCACAGCTTTGGCGATGGCCTCAGGCCGTTCTGTCAGTCCCCTGTCGCGGGGCAGGCGAGGGGGGGCTGGGCTGCAGCAACGGCGCGATGACGCTCAGACCGAGCATCACGAAGGAGATCGCACCGACCAGGGCCAGCAGCCGCAGTCCCAGGGGACGGCCGCGATCGACGGGCCAGTCCCCGTCGTCGCTGGCGGCCTGGGGGGCCGGTCCCGGCCGATGGCCGAGCCGGGCAGGCGGCCGCGGCGGCGGCCCTCCCGGGTGGTGAGGCGGAACGTTCACGCCGCGGCAGCTGCACGCGTTCCATTTTCCCTGCCGCAGGCGCGGCACTCCGGCTGGTCCCATGGACTGCTGCTGGCAGCGCGTCGGCCTGGCAGCGGCGCCACCGCCCTCCAGGCGCGGCGGCCACCAGCTGCTGCGGGTGCTTCGGGTGTTGCGCTGCGCAGCCAGGCAGCGACCGGGAGCTGCAGGCTCACCAGGGCCGCATGGCTGCGGGCTCAGGTCAGGAACGTGGCTCGGCGGTTGGCTGGCGCGGCGACTGACGCTGTGATGCGCTGTTGCCGGTAGGGCCCTTCGCTGCGACCACGACCTCAGGCCGAGGAGCGCTGCTGGTCCGGACTGTGCAGTTGTTGCCGGCAGGACCGCCGCACTGTGGTGTCAATGCCGGGCGGCGGCGGCAGCGGGTGCGGTGAGCGCAATCGGACGCCCTCGCTGGCCTCCTGCAGGCTGACTTCCAAGAGGAAAGCAGCCAGATTGCTGAGCGAACGACCCTCGCGATCACAGCGCTGCTGCAGCTGCTCATAGGTGTGGTGCGCCAGCGTCACCGTGATCCGACGTGGGCTGCGGAACAGTGCAGCGGGGTTGTCAGTGGACCTCGTCACGAGCGATGACCGGGGGACGTCGGCCATGCTGGAGGTCCGCCGCAGACTGTCGCAACTCCCAGCGCCGGGACCCCATCGCTGGGAACGTCAACGCTGGCTGCATCATGAGAGTGCAACCGGCCTGTCTGATCGCCTGATCCCGTTGATCTGGTGGCCGCTCCGAGCCGGTTGGGAACCTTAGGAACGGCCGTTCAGATGCGACGATGAGCCCTGTGAGGCATCAGGAGATCGCCTGCAGTCACTGGCTTGATCCCTGCTCATCGAGCGGCTGAGCCTGCTGCGACCGGCTTGCTAAGTCTCGCTGCGGTGGCGTCGAAACTCAGGCTTCATTACTCTGAATCTCAAGTTCCACTGGTTCATCCCCTGGCTTCTGAGCTGCCGGTGAGAGCCATCGCTTACCTCGGTTGCTGATGCATTTTCTGCATTTCCAGAGTCGGCTGTCTGTCGTCGAATGGTGTTCTACGCTGTGGATCTCTGCTGGCCCGGCTGGAATCTTGATGGTGCGTTCCGTGCCCTCAGTGATCTAGCTCTCCGGGTTGACCGCCATGCATGATGAGAGTTTGATCAAGCCTCTTGACTGGTGCAGAGATTATTTAAAATCTGACTGCGCGACTGCGCGACTGCGCGACTGCGCGACTGCGCGACTGCGCGACTGCGCGACTGCG
>CAYNGR010000050.1:5091-17438 GCA_964396755.1 uncultured Cyanobium sp.
ACTGCGCGACTGCGCGACTGCGCGACTGCGCGACTGCGCGACTGCGCGACTGCGCCCAGCTGCCGCCTGATTGCTTAGCCCATGGCTTGTCTTGTCGTGTCGTCTACGAGCCTGCGCGGCCAGCTGCTGGCCGGCCTGCTCGCCCAGTGCTGCCCCATGGTGATCGCTGGCGTCTGTGACTCCGCTGAGACGGCGATCGCCGCGATCGACCGTTGCAGTCCCGAGCTGGTCGTTTTTGATGGCGACGGCGATGGTGACGACTGCGAGCGGATCGCCAGGCATCTGCTAGGGAGCTCCGTCGGGGCCAGGCTGATCCTGCTGTCGATGGATCCCCGTCTGGATCCGCTGCGGCGTGAGCTGGCACCGCTGATCATTCGCAGCGACTCCTGGCAGGCTCTGCTGCGCCACGTGCGGGCCTGCCAGGGGGACGCTGGCCATCAGGCGGAACGGCCTGATCCACTTCCGGATCAGTCCAGGTTCGAGAGCCTCAGACCACGGGAGCGCGCCGTCCTGGAACTGGTCGGCTCCGGCCTGGGCAGCCGCGAGATCTCCCTGGCTCTGGGGGTGAGCCTGCAGACGATCGAGACCTACCGCAAGAGCGTCAGCGCCAAGCTCGGTGTCAGCGGAGCCCGCCTCGTGCGCATCGCGGTTCTCTACTGCTGTCTTCATCAATGCTCCCTGCCAGTCGGTGTGACGGAGCTGGCGGGTGATGCCCAGAGGTGGCGGCGGCCAGGCCGCCGCGGCTTGGCCCTCAGGCGTGCGGCAGCTGAGGTCTGACAGCAGCCGCTCCACGCTCCCGGATCGGAGCGTGCGGCCAGCATCGGCTGACACCCCCCTTGAGCCGGCTGACGCCCCGTCGTCTGCGCTGGGCGTGAGCTTCAGCTGGTGTCGGCTCGGTCTGGGCCCGGGCGCCTCAGGGGCTGTGCGGCAGGGTCAGCGGATCTGGCTCCCTGCTGCAGCGCCAGGAGACCTCAATAGGGCGTCCGCACCATGGCTGCCGTTCTGAACGGACCTCGTCTGTGCCGTCGCCCTTGCCGGCTCCGCCTCTGCCGTGGGCTGATCCCAGCGGCAGCGAACCTGGAGCCTTCATGTCCAGAATTGCCATAAAAAAGCCGCCTCCGAAGAAGCGGCTTTTGCAGATTGATCAAGGCCGGTTTTCTGAAATCGGAGCGACAGGATTTGAACCTGCGACCCCCACTACCCCAAAGTGGTGCGCTACCAAGCTGCGCTACGCCCCGGCAGAACGAAGTTATCACATGGGCTGCGGCCTCAGCGCCTGGCTCTGAGGCGTCTGAGCAGCCGGGCAGTGAGTTCCTGGCGGTTCTGGCGGCTGTAGGCGATCAGCCCCTGTCCGCGGGCCAGCTGGCGCAGTTCAGCCAGGTTGAGGCTGGCCAGGCGCAGCTCGGGCAGGCGCTTCCAGGCTCCGGAAGGGGCCGGCAATTCGGAGCCTCGCCGGCCTTCCCGGAAGCCGAACAGTGCGCCCGTTGCCATCCATTCCGGCACCAGCACGAACAGCACCGCGAGAAGCCCGTAGAGCTCCACCAGGCCCCGCGGCAGGGGATGCAGCTGTCGCGGCTCAGGCTCCGCCTCGCGCCCGTCGTCGTTGTCGCCAGGCTCGTCCAGCATGACCTTGGCGCCGGTCGCCGGCTGCCGTGGATCATCCACCCGATCCGCGGCCAGATTCAGGCGGTCGGCAGGGCTGCGTTTCGAGCTGCCGACGGCAAGCAGAGGGACGGCGGCCTGATCAGCGCCGGGAGAGCTGGTCGCAGCTGGTTGCCGGGCTGCATCAGCGGGGTCGGGCAGGTCGGGCGGTCGCATCAGAGCGTGGTCCCGCCGCTGCGCACCGGCGCGGGTGCCTCACGCCACAGCAGCGGTTGCTGGGGGGCGGGGTTGAGCCGCACGCTCCAGAACACCAGGGCAAAGACGAGAGCGACGGTGCCGGCCAGGGCCAGGATCACCATCCGGTCGGGCAAGGGGGTCATACCTGGTCGGTGCGCACGCAGGTGAATTTCAGCGGCAATCGCTCCAGTGTCAGCTCATCGCCCCTGAGGGTCAGTTGCATCTGCTCGTTGCGGTAACGAAGGCCGGGGGCGTCGCTGGCCTCGCGGAACAGGATCATCTGGCTGCCGCCGCTGATCAGGGACGCCTGCGAGTCATTGCGCTCCAGAACCAGTGACCCACGGTTGGGGCAGAGGTAGCGGTCCTTCTGCTCGTAGTTCTCCCACCAGGGGGACTGCATCGACTGGGCCACGGGCCGCTGCATCCCCGACGACGGGGTCAACGTCGCCGCCGCGGCCGGAGATGGCGACAGGGCGAGGGCGACCAGCAGGGCCAGGCGCGGCGGCAGGGGCATGGCTGGGAGCGGCCGGTTCAGGCCAGGGCGATCGGCTGATTGTCGCCCCGCAGGACGCAGTGGGGAATCGACCAGTCATAGGCCTGCCACACGCCGGCGGGCAGGCGGTAGTCGGCGCCGGGGAAGGCCCCCAGCAGCAGGCCGCTGGGCTGGGCGGAGCAGTAGGGCCGACTGCCGGGCTTGGCCAGGTACTGCTGGTGATACTCCTCTGCGGGGTAGAAGCGCTGGCCGCTGGCGATCTCGGTGGTGATGGCGCCGCGGCCCGCCTCGCTCAGCAGGGCCCCATAAGCCTCGCGGCTGGCCAGGGCCATGGCCAGCAGCTGAGGATCATCGACATAGATGGCCGAGCGGTACTGGCTGCCGACATCGTTGCCTTGGCGGTTGCCCTGGGTCGGGTCGTGGCATTCCCAGAACAGCTTCAGCAGGTCGGCGAAGCCGGTGGTCTGCCGGTCCCAGACCACCCGCACCACCTCGGAGTGGCCTGTCGTGCCGCTGCACACCTGCTGGTAGCTGGGGTCCGGCTGCTGGCCGCCGGCGTAGCCCACGGCGGTGGTGATGACCCCGGGCAGACGCCAGAAGCCCTTCTCGGCCCCCCAGAAGCAGCCGCAGCCGAATAGAACCTCGCCCTGCCCCTCAGCGGCGGCCGCCAGAAACGGCGTGCCGAGCACCGCATGCCGACCCGGGGCGCTCACGGCCTGGGGATCGGAGGAAGGGCTGCGGAACAGGCCGAACACAAGTGCGCTGCGGAGGTTCCCAGACACTAGGGAGCGGCTTCCGTCGGGTGCTGGCCGAGGCGGCCGGACACCAGGTCTTCCGCAGATCGTCGGGGCCTGTCGCTTCGCCGGTGGCTGCGCCGGCCTGCGGGGCAGGGTGGTGATGGAGCTCAGGTGCGCGGGTGCTGCAACTCCAGATGCCGCTGCAGCAGTGCTCCTGTCCGCGTGGCTGACGTGCTCGGATCGCCGGGCCCGCGGCTGGATCGATCAGCCGGCCTTGTCGCCTGAACCCATCGGGTCGAGAGCGATGTGGTTGAGCAGGGTGGTGGTGAAGGCGAACAGCAGGAAGGGCAGCGACAGCACCAGGATCAGCCCTACGCCAACCAGGGCGAAGATCGGCCGGCTGGCCCCCATCAGCCCCAGGCCCGCCGCCAGGCTGACGAACATCACGCCCATCCAGACCAGGATCTGCCCGTAGATGTCGCCGAAGGTCAGCGTGCAGCGCAGCCGGTATCCCGCCAGCGAAAGCGACGGGGCTGGCGCCTGGGGGGTCTGCATGGTGGGCGGAGGCAACCGGATGAGCTCAGATAAGCCAGCCCGCCGCAGCCGCGGCGCTCAGCTCAACAACTGTTGAGATCCGCGGTCCCCATATCCCCATCCGCCGACGCTGCGTCGGCTCTGCCCGGACGCTGGTTCTGTCATGGCGACCCTGTCGTGGCGCCTGCGTCCAGACAACGGCCGCTTCCCGCAGGGTCCCTCAGCAGGGCTGTCCCCGCACAGCCCTCAGGGCCCTGCCGGGTCCCCACCGTCTTCCCCCCGCAGAGGGCCAGGCGCTGCGGGGGGCGCGGCACGCGGCTGCTTTGATGGTCGATGCTCCCCGCCCTGCGCGGGGAGGGTTCAGGCGGTCTGCAGTCGTTCGCTGGCCTGCTCGCGCTCCCACAGCCGCCGGTAGGTGCCCGGCTGGCTGACCAGTTCACTGTGGTGGCCCTGCTGCACCAGTTCGCCGTCCTCCAGCACCAGGATCCGGTTGCAGGCGGCCGCGGCCGACAGCTGGTGGCTGATCATCAGCACGCTGCGATCGCGCTGCTGGCGCACCCCGGCCAGGATCTCCGCCGCCGTGTTGTTGTCGACGCTGGCCAGGGCATCGTCGAGCACCAGCAGCGGCGCATCGATCAGCAGCGCCCGGCCGAGGGCGGCTCGTTGCCGCTGACCGCCGCTGAGGGTGATGCCCCGCTCTCCCACCAACGTGGCGTAGCCATCGGGGAAGCCGCGGATGTCGCCCTCGAGCCGCGCCTGGCGGGCGGCCTGCTCCACCCGGGCCTGATCGGCCCCGGGATCGCCGTAGCGCAGGTTGTCGGCCAGGCTGGCCGTGAACAGGAAGCCCTCCTGCGGCACCAGCGCCACCTGGCGGCGCAGCGTCTGCAGATCCAACGCCGTGATGTCGACGCCATCGAGGAATAGGCTCCCCGGCGGCACCTCCACCATCCGTCCCAGGGCCCTCGCCAGGGTGGTCTTGCCGCAGCCGACGGGGCCGACCACCGCCACCAGTTCACCCGGCTCGATGCGGAACTGCAGATTGCGCAGCGCCGGCCTGGCGGCACCGGGGTAGCGCACCTCCAGGCCGCGGGCCTCGACCGCACCACGCGGCCGGGAGGAAGGCGGCTGGGGCGACTCGGGGGAGACGATCAGGGGCTTGCGTGCCAGCAGTCCCTCGACGCGATCGAGACTGACCTGGCCGGTCTGGAAGGTGTTGAGCGTGAAGCCCAGCAGGGCGGTGGGGAACACCAGCCGCTCCACGTACAGAATCAGCGCCACCAGCCCGCCGATCGTCAGGCGGCCGTTCTCGATCTGGCCGCTGCCGAAGGCGATCAGCAGCAGCAGGCTGATCGAGGCGATCCCCTCCAGCATCGGGAACAGGGTGGCGCGGGTGCGCCCCAGGGCCAGCGCGGCGTCGCGGTAGCTGCGGTTGAGGCGGGAGAAGGCCTCCTGCTCGGTCTGTTCCTGGCCGTAGATCTTGATCGCGCCGATGCCGGAGAGGTCCTCCTGGACCAGATCACTCAGCCTTGCCAGTGCTTCCTGCTGGCGGCGCTGCTGGCGCATCATGCGACCGCCGAACAGGCGCACCACCATCAGCATCAGCGGGTACAGCGCCAGGGCGGCCAGGCTCAGCCATGGATCGATGGCCAGCATCGCCGGCAGGGTCAGGGTGTAGGCCATGACCGTGTTGGTCAGGCTGAGCACCGCAAAGCCCAGCAGGCGCCGCACGTTCTCCACGTCGCTGGTGGCGCGGCTGATCACTTCGCCGCTGCCGGTGCCCTGCACCCAGCCCGGCTCCTGGCGCAGCACGTGGTCGAAGATTTTCTGCTTGAGATCGGCCTCCACCTGGCGGCCGATGCCGAACACGAGCATCCGCGACCACAGGCGCACCATGGCCATCACCGTGGCCATCGTCAGGATCAGCAGCGCCTGGCGCAGCACCGCCTCGAGGCTGAATCCCTGGTTCAGGGCATTGATGACGCTGCGCACCTGCAGGGGGATGGCCACCCCCAGCACGTTCACCACCAGCAGTGCCATGGCCCCGAGGATCACCTGACGTCGGTGCGGGCGCAGGTAACGGCCGATCTGGCGGAGACGCACAGCGCTCATGCGGGGCGGCGGGGGTCCCTAACCTACGCAGCGCCAGCCAAGCCGGAGCCCGCGATGGAGGAGCAGAACCACCCCCTCCACGCCATCGACCGCGACGTCATCGATCGGTTGCTGGCGGCCGATCCGCCGGCCGATGAGCACCTCATCGATGCCGCCCGCCTGTTCAGTCGTTACGACGGTTTCCCGGGAGCCAGCGATCTGCGCGACGACCTGGAGCGGCTGCTGCGGCTCTGGGGCCTCGACCGCGACCAGCTCCACCAGCGCACCCGCGCCATCTGGGCCGCCGGCTTCCGCCCCGGCGGCGCCCCCCAGGCCGAAGCGGTGGGATCCGGTTTCGACACCGCCGACGCCGATTCCCCTTGAGCGGCCGGTTGCACCGCTGCCACTGCATCGGAGCTTCAGTCGCCAGATCGGCCCGCTTCGGGTGATAGTGGAAGGGTCCCCATCACCCGGCCCGGCGTGCCCTGCACCCGGGCTTTTTTCTGTCCGTTCTTCCCGTCCGTCCCTCCTCCACCGTTCTGCCATGAGCGACCGTCCCTCCCTCGCAGCCCAGCTCGAGCGGCTGATCGCCGGCCAGGATCTCAGCGCCGAGGAGGCCGACGCCCTGATGCGCGGCTGGATCGCTCAGGAGATCGATCCGGTGGTCACCGGGGCCCTGCTGACGGCCCTGCGCTGCAAGGGACTCAGCGGTGAGGAGCTGGCCGCGATGGCGGCGGTGCTGCGTCAGCACTGCGAGCTGCCGGTGCCGCGGCCGGCGCTGCCCCTGATCGACACCTGCGGCACCGGTGGCGCCGGCTTCGACAGTTTCAACATCTCGACCGCCGTGGCGTTCACCGCCGCCGCCTGCGGCGCTCATGTCGCCAAGCACGGCAACCGCAGCGCCAGCGGTCGTGTCGGATCGGCCGACGTGCTCGAGGCCCTGGGCCTGCCGCTCGGGGCCCCGCAGGACCGGGTGATCGGCGCTCTCGAGCGCACCGGGGTCACCTTCCTGTTCGCCCCCGGCTGGCATCCGGCCCTGGTGGGCCTGGTGCCGCTGCGGCGTGCCCTGGGCATCCGCACGGTGTTCAACCTGCTCGGTCCCCTGGTCAATCCGTTGCGGCCCGATGCCCACGTGCTGGGGGTGGCGCGGCCCGATCTGCTCGATCCGATGGCGGAGGCGCTGCGCCGTCTGGGTCAGGGACGAGCCATCGTGGTGCACGGCCATGGCGGCCTCGATGAAGCGACCCTCAGCGGTCCCAGTGAGCTGCGCCTGCTGGAGAACGGTGAGATCCGCAGCGATCTGCTGGATCCGGCCAGCCTCGGCCTGGCTCTGGCGCCGCTGGAGGCCATCGCCGGCGGCGATCTCGACGAGAACCGCCGCATCCTCGAACAGGTGCTGCAGGGTCAGGCCGCCCGCCCTCACACCGATGTGGTGGCCCTCAACGCCGCCCTGGTGCTCTGGGCCGCCGGCCTGAGCGACACGATCGCCGCCGGCCTCGAGCGCACCCAGGCCAGCCTGGCGGCAGGTGAGCCCTGGCAGCGGCTGCTGGCCCTGCGCGAGGCCCTGGCGGAACCTGCTGGGGGATGATCGGAGAACGCCGTCCCGGTTCATCGGCCGGGCCGCCGTTTCCCTCGCTTCACCCGCCGGCCTTGTCCACCCCTTCCACAGCTGACGCCGCTCAGGCCCTGCTCGTGCTCGCCGATGGCACCGTGCTGCGCGGTGAGGCCTTCGGAGCGCGTGGCACGGTGGTCGGAGAGGTGGTGTTCAACACCGGCATGACCGGTTACCAGGAGGTGATGACCGACCCGAGCTATGCCGGGCAGCTGGTCACCTTCACCTATCCGGAACTGGGCAACACCGGCGTCAATGCCCACGACCAGGAGGCCCCCCGGCCCCACGTGCGCGGCGTCATCGCCCGCCAGCTGTCCCCCTGCGCCAGCAACTGGCGCAGCGAGGAGGAGCTCGATGGCTGGTTGCAGCGCCATGGCGTCGTCGGCATCTCCGGCATCGACACCCGCGCCCTGGTGCGTCACCTGCGCGAGGGGGGAGCGATCAACGGCATCCTCTGCAGCGATGGCACCCCGCCGCTGCAACTGCTCGAGCAGGTGCGATCGGCCCCGTCGATGAGCGGCCTCAACCTGGCCGAAACGGTGAGCACGCGCGAGCCCTACAGCTGGGACCAGCTCTGCCCCGCCGCATTCGATGCCCGTCAGGTCAGCACGCCCGAGCCTCCCTACCGGGTCGTGGCGATCGACTTCGGCATCAAGCGGGCGATTCTGGAGCGCCTGGTGGCCCACGGCTGCCAGGTCACGGTGCTGCCCGCCGACGCCACGCTCGAGCAGGTGCTCGCCCACCAGCCGGAGGGGGTGTTCCTGTCCAATGGACCCGGTGATCCAGCCGCCGTGAGCAGCGGCATCAGCCTGGCCCGCGCCCTGCTCGAGCAGCGACAGCTGCCCCTGTTCGGGATCTGCCTGGGCCACCAGATCCTGGGCCTGGCCCTCGGCGGCAGCACCTTCAAGCTCGGCTACGGCCACCGCGGCCTCAACCATCCCTGCGGCTCCCCCGGCACGGTGGAGATCACCAGCCAGAACCACGGGTTCGCCCTCGATGCGGCCTCCCTGCCGGCCGAGCGGGTGCGGGTGACCCACGAGAACCTCAACGACCGCACCGTCGCCGCCCTGGCGATGGTCGATCAGCCGGTGTTCGGCGTCCAGTACCACCCGGAGGCCAGCCCGGGCCCCCACGACGCCGACCACCACTTCGCCCGCTTCACCGCCCTGATGCAGGCGCGCCGCTGAGCCTCGGGCCTGGGCGTCCCAGGCCTTCCGGAGGCTGTTCCCGGCCCTCGCACCGCCTGTGCGCCTGACTGCCTCCCGGATCCGCCAGCCAGCCGCCGGACAGGGGGCTGCCGCTGAGCGGTGGCGGTGCTCCTGCCCTGGGCACGCCCGGGGTGTCCCCTGGCGCTGGCAGGTCCCGCGGCGGGGGCCGCTGCTGCTCCCGTGACTGCCTGGCCGGCTGCAGCGGATCTGCCCACGTGGAGCACGCTGGGCGTCTGCAGCGTCCGGAGGCGAGCGAAGCAGCGCAGCGGCCGGCCGCTGCAGCCACCTTCGCCACAGCGCTGTGGCCCGCTGTCTGTGCGTTTTGCTTCAGAACGGTCATTCCCCGCCGCCGTCACTACACTTCAGCCCGACCGTGCTCAAGGGGGCTGGAGCCATCTCCGACCTGCAGCGACTGACCGTTTCCCTCCGCGGGGGCTATGAGCAGCAGCCGCAGTGCCTGCTGTTCAGCTTCACGGGCCAACTTGACGCCTACTCGGACAAACAGTTCATCGAGTTCGTCGTCGGCCATCTCGGGGAGGCGTCCAGGCCTGTGGTGCTCGACCTGAGCCGCATCGACTTTCTCGATTCCTCCGGTCTGGGCGCCCTGGTGCAGC
Source organism: uncultured Cyanobium sp. (assembly GCA_964396755.1). Classification (GTDB taxonomy): domain Bacteria; phylum Cyanobacteriota; class Cyanobacteriia; order PCC-6307; family Cyanobiaceae; genus Cyanobium. Next base: position 14,217 of record CAYNGR010000050.1, read on the forward strand.
TCGCCAAGCAGTTCCAGCAGAGCGGCCACAACTTCCTCGTCGTCGGCAACGCCCGGGTGGTGCAGACGGTGAAGCTGGTGCGCCTGGAAGATTTTCTGCATCTCCAGCCCGATCTCGACACCGCCCTTGGCCGTCTCTCCGCGGCCTGATCTCCCCTCCCGCTGGCTGGCTGGGCTGACGCCTGCACCGCCCGCTGGCGATCTGGGGGCCCTGCAGCTCGCCTGGCTCGGCGATGCGGTCTGGGAGCTGCATCAGCGCCTGCGTCACTGCGCTCAGCCGGGCCGCGGGTCTGCCCTGCACCGGGCCGTGGTGGCGGAGGTGAAGGCTGAAGCCCAGGCCAGGGCGCTGGTGCGGTTGGAGCCTCTGCTCACCCCTGAGGAGCGCGATCTGGTGCGCCGCGGACGCAATCGCGCCGGTCCGGGCCCGCGCCGTGGCGATCCTGCGACGTATGGGCAGGCCACGGGATTTGAGACGATGCTGGGATGGCTCTTTCTGCGCAATCCAGGGCGGCTGGCCGAGCTGCTGGATCACCTCGAGGAGACCGCGTCCACCCCCTGTCCGTCCGCCCATGAGTCCCCGTCCTGATCGCCGCCCCGATTCCCGCCCGGAGCGGGGGGCGCGCCGCCCCGGAGGAGGTCCCTCCGGTCGCCCCCCCAGCCGGGGTCCCGGCCGCCCTGGAGCGCCGATGCGCCCCGGCGGCGGCAGCGCCAGTCGGCGCCCCCGCTGGGGTGCCTCCGAGGGAGCCGGTCCTGACCGCAGCCGACCCAGCCGCGATGCCGCCCGACCCACGGGCGAGTGGACCCCGCGTGGTCCTGGAGCCGACAGCGCCGGTCCCAGGCGGGGCGATGGCCCCCGCTTCGGGGATCGCCGCCCTGAGCGTTCGGATTTCGGCCGCTCGGAGGAGCGCCGCTTTGAGCGCCGCCCCGAACGCGGCGACCGCTTCGAGCGCCGTGGTGACGCTGGCCGGCCGCCCCGCCCATCGGGTCCCCGTCCGTCCGGAGCCCGCCCCTCCTCAGCCCGGACGCCTGATGGCTCCGCCGGCTCCCGCTTCCTGCCCCGCGGAGGCGCCCGTCCCCGTCCTCCCGCCGAACTGGTCGGCCTGCAGCGCCGCGGCCCTGCCGGTCGCTCCGCCGAGCCTTCCGAGGGTGATCATTTCGCCGGCGCCGCCCCCAGCGATCTGATCTGGGGCCGCCATTCCGCCCAGGCGGCCCTGGAGAGCGGCCGGCCCATTCATCGCATCTGGTGCACGCCGGAGATGCGCTTCAGTCCCCGCTTCCTGCAGCTGCTTCGCGAGGCCAAGGCCGGCGGCGTGCTGGTGGAGGAGGTCACCTGGGCGCGTCTGGGTCAGATCAGTGGTGGCGCCGTCCACCAGGGGATTGTGCTGCAGCCCGCCGCGGCCGAGACCCTGGATCTGCCCAGCCTGATCGAGGGGTGTCGCGGCACCGGTGAGTCGCCGCTGCTGATCGCCGTCGACGGTCTCACCGATCCGCAGAACCTGGGGGCGATCGTGCGCAGCGCCGAGGCCCTGGGCGCCCATGGCCTGGTGCTGCCGCAGCGTCGCAACGCCGGCCTCACCGGTTCGGTGGCCAAGGTGGCTGCCGGCGCCCTCGAGCATCTGCCGGTGGCGCGGGTCGTCAACCTCAACCGCTCGCTCGAGGCCCTCAAGGACGAGGGCTACCGGGTCATCGGTCTGGCCTCCGAAGGCAGCATCACCCTCGAAGAGGCGGATCTGGATGGACCGCTGGTGGTGGTGACCGGTTCCGAGGGCGATGGTCTGTCGCTGCTCACCCGCAAGCACTGCGACCAGCTGGTGCGCATCCCGCTGCGCGGCACCACCCCCAGCCTCAACGCCTCGGTGGCCACCGCCCTGCTGCTGTACGAGATCGCCCGGCGCGGCTGGATGCAGGGTCTGCGTGGCAACAGCCCGGCCCCGCGGCTGGTGCGACCTGCCCTGCCGGCGCCCGCCGCTCTGAACGAGGCAGCTCGATCCGCCGAGCCTGATCTGGAGGTCCCGCCGCTGCCGGCGTCGGCCCAGGCCAGCGATGAGGTTGCGGCTGACGACGGCCTGGCCCAGCCCGTGGTGCCGGCCACGCTGATCCCGGTTGCCGAGGACCCTGTCCAGGCCTCCGCAGAGCCCGTCGAGGCCGCCTGGCATGCAGCCATTGGCGCCGAGCCTGAGGCTCCTGCAGCCCCGGAGCCGCTGCCGCCCGCCGCGGAGGCTGACACCCCGGCCGAACCGGCGGCGGCGATTGCGGCGTCGCCTGCCTCGCAGGCCTGGGGCACTGCTGCTCCGGCCGTTGCCCCCGATGACAGTGGCGCTGCCGTCGAGCCGGCCTTCCCGTCGGCGACGAGCGATGTCGAGCCGGCTCAGTCGCGCGATGGCGGACTGAGCTTCGAGGGGGACATCCGCCTGTGAACGCAGATGCGCCGATGACCATCACACCAACGTTCTGGCCTGACCGGTGCACCCGGACTGGTCAGAATGGAACCGACGAGCCGACGCCCTCATGAATCCGCTGCTCTGGCCCATGCGCAACCTTGCCAATGGGCTGGGCCTCGCCTGGTGGGCTCGGGTCGAAACCCGCTCTCCTGATGCCATCTACTGGTTCGGCCCGTTCGTGCGGCGCAGCACCCTGGAGGCCGCCCTGCCGGCCTTTCTCGAGGATCTGCGTTCCGAATCACCGGCGTCGCTCGATTTCAGCCTCGAACGCACCAATCGGGGCGAACCGCTCACCGAGCTGCCCGGGGGCAACGGGGACGGCCCGCAGGCCTGAATCCTTCGCCCCGCGGCGGAGTCCGGCTGATAGCGTCCCTGCCAGCTGGTGTGCAGGTGGATGGGGATCGCCCAATGGCGGGAACGGCTGAGCCGCGGTGAGGTCTCGGCCCGTGAACTCACCGAGCTCCACCTCGAGCGGATCACGGCCGTCGACCCTCAGCTGCACGCCTTCCTGGCGGTGACCGCCGAGCGCGCCCGCGCCGATGCCGCCCGCATCGACGAGGCCCGCGCTGCCGGTGAGTCCCTGCCCCCCCTGGCCGGCATTCCACTGGCGATCAAGGACAACCTCTGCACCCGCGGCATCGCCACCACCTGCTCCAGCCGGATGCTGAAGCACTTCGTGCCTCCCTACGAGTCGACGGTGACCGAGCGGCTGTGGCAGGCCGGCGCCGTGCTGCTGGGCAAGACCAACCTCGATGAGTTCGCCATGGGCAGCTCCACCGAGA
>CAYNGR010000051.1:0-17312 GCA_964396755.1 uncultured Cyanobium sp.
GGAGACGGGTCATGGTTCGGAACCTCGGGGTTTGAGGGGGTCCGCAATGCAGGTGGAGGAGCGTTGCTTCGCCGTGCGGTGGGCTACTTCCGGCGTGCCCGGTCCGGCGAACCGGAACAGGGCAAGCACCCAACGTTTTGTCCTCGCAGCATTTCTAGCCCCGAAGAACTGTTCACGGCGAACAAAACAGGACTTTCGTTACATGGTCCCGTTCTCGTCTGTATCCAACTGAACCCGAAGCGGGGCAAAAGCGCTCCCGGCAGCCCATAGCGCATGCGGGCGAGTTTTGGGTTCTGTATCAAATCGAACCATTGATGCCCGCGCTTTCGGGAACCATCACATTCCATGCGGAGCGATCCGCCCTCGTTTTCCGATTCATGACCCACGACACGCCCGCGCCGCGGAGCCGTCGGATCAGGAGTCTCCAGCAGGTGAGCCTGCTGGACGCCCCCGCCGCCCTGTTTGGTCGGATCCGCGGCCTCACCTCCTCGCGCACTCTCACCTGGCTGGCCTGCATTCCCATCGCTCTGATGGGTCTTGGTCTGTTCAACCTGTCCGCCCATGCGGCCGAGCTTCCTGAGCTGACCCCCGCCTTTCTGGCCAACAACGGGTTCATCCTGATCTGCGCCGCTCTGGTGATCTTCATGAACGCCGGCTTCGCCATGGTGGAAGCCGGGCTGTGCCGTCAGAAGAACGCCGTCAACATCCTGGCCAAGAACCTGATCGTGTTCGCCCTTGCGGCGACCGCCTACTGGTTCATCGGCTACAAGATCATGTACAACGCCAGCTGGGTGATTCCCGGTTGGTTCAAGTTCGGCGGGATGTTCTTCGATCCCACCGTCACTCCTGAGATGGTCAAGGAGGGCAAGCTGGTTCCCAGCGTCGACTTCCTGTTCCAGCTCGCCTTCGCCGGCACCGCCGCCACGATCGTCTCCGGTCTGGTGGCCGAACGCATCAAGTTCGGCGAGTTCATCATCTTCTCGCTGGTGCTCTGCGGCGTCCTGTATCCGATCTCCGGCTCATGGCAGTGGAACGTCGGTGAGGGCTGGCTCAACAAGCTCGGTTTCATCGACTTCGCAGGCTCCACCGTGGTGCACTCCTTCGGTGCCTGGGCGGGTCTGATCGGCGCCATCCTGCTTGGTCCACGGATCGGCAAGTTCGTCAATGGCAAGCCCCAGGCCATTCCCGGTCACAACCAGGCGATCGCCACGCTGGGCTGTCTGATCCTCTGGCTCGGCTGGTACGGCTTCAACCCGGGTTCGATGCTGGCCCTCAATGAGCAGGTGCCCTACATCGCTGTCACCACCACCCTGGGTGCTGCCGGCGGTGGCATCGCCGCCACCCTGGTCAGCCAGTTCACCAGCGGCAAGCCTGACCTGACCATGACCATCAACGGCATCCTCGCCGGTCTGGTGGGCGTCACCGCCGGTTGCGACGGCTACTCGATGCCGGCCGCCTGGGTGATCGGCTTCTTCGCCGGCATCTTTGTGGTCTATTCAGTGGCCCTGGTCGACAAGCTGGGCATCGATGATCCCGTGGGCGCCTGGTCGGTGCACGGCACCTGCGGCATCTGGGGCACCCTGGCCGTCGGCCTGTTCAACATGGACAAAGGTCTGCTCACCGGCCACGGCTTCAGCCAGCTGGGCATCCAGATCGTGGGCGTCGTGGCCTTCGCCATCTTCTCGGTCGTCACCTCCTGGATCGCCTGGACCATCATCGGTTCACTCTTCGGCGGCATCCGCGTCACCGAGAAGGAGGAGCTGGAAGGTCTCGACATCGGCGAGCACGGCATGGAGGCCTATCCCGACTTCGCCTCGGCTCAGTGATCGTTTCGTCAGACCGGTGACTGGCTCCCTTTCGCGGCGAGCCAGCCCCTGATGTTCATCGCCCCTCCTGCATGGAGGGGCGTTTTTGTTGTGGCTGCCGCCCGCATGACACGCCACGGCGGGCATCCCCTTCCCGGAAGGCGGCTGAGCCACCACGTCAGCCGGGGCCATCCGCGCAGCGGCTCCACCACCCAACAGGCCCCGTACACTCCCTCCACCTCACCCCATTCCGTGCCCGCCCAGCCTCCGCGCCGAGCCCCCGACAGCCGCCGCCGCGCCGGCGGACGGGCGCTGCGGTGGCTGGCGTTGCTGCTGACGTGGCCGTGCAGCCCTGCCGCCGCCGACTCCCTCAGCCTGGCGCAGGTGCTGAACCTAGGCATGCCCGCCTCCGCCGATCTGGAGGTGAGCCGCCGCAGCATCGCCCGCGACGAAGCCCTGGTGGGCCTGGCGGCTGCGGCGCGGCTTCCCCAGCTCAGTGCCATCGGCATGGGCAGCTTCACCCAGGTGGGAACCTCGGTCGGACTGATCACCAATCTGCCCACCCTCGGGGACATCAGCCTGGGTCTGCAGCAGAACGGCTACGCCGTGCTCCAGAACAGCTTCGCCAACGCCGGCCTGCTGTTCGATCTCAACCTGCTGCCGCTGCGCCAGAACGCTGAACTGGCCGCCAGCCGGGCCGTGCTCGACGGCAGCCGCTCCGAGGGGCGCGAACGCGAACGACAGACGCGCTTCGAACTGGTGAGCAGCTACCGACAGCTGCAGCTGCATCAGGCGCTGGTGCCGGTCTGGCAGGAGGCGCTGAGAGCCTCCACCGCCCTGGAACGGGACGCCGAGGCGATCGAGCGACGTGGGCTGGCGGCCCGCATCGATGTGCTGCGCGCCCGGATGCTGCGGGCCCAGGACAACCAGGGGCTGGCCCAGGCCGAGGGCGATCTCGCCAGCAGCCGCCAACACCTGGGCAGCCTGCTGGCCCTGCCGCCGGAGCGAGCCCCGCTGGCCGGCGACCCGATCGTGGCCCCGCCGCTCTGGCCGCTCGATCTGTCCGAGAGCCTGGAGAGGGCCCTGCAGGAGCGGCCCCTGCTGACGGCCCTGCAGGCGCAGCAACGGGCCCAGGGTCAGCAGGCGCGAGCGGCACGCCTGGCGCTGCTGCCCGCGCTGAGCCTGGTGCTGGGCGGCGGCCTCAGCGGCAACAGCCTGGCAGCGCCTGTGCTCAACCTGGGGGGCTCCCTCAGCGGCGGTCCGGGCAGCCTGCCGCTGCCGCAGCTGCGCCAGAGCGCCGAGGCCTCCGGCTCCTTCTACAACTGGGGCGCAGCGGTGCTGCTGCGCCAACCGCTCTACGACGGCGGCCGTGCCGGCTCCGCCGCCCGGGTGGCCGAACGGCAGCGCTCCCTGCTGGAGGCCGATGAGGAGCTGGCAAGGCGGCGCATCCGCGATGACGTCAGCCGCGCCTGGAACGGTCTGGCGGCGTCGGCGGCGGCGGTGGCGGCCGGTCGTGAAGCGGTGCAGGCAGGGGAACGGGCCCTGCGGGATGCCCAGCTGCGCTATCGGGCGATGGTGGAGCCGCTGACGGAGGTGCTGCTGGTGCAGCGTGACCTGCAGGTGGCCCGCGCCTCGCTGCTCACGGCCCTGACCCGTCAGGCCCTGGATCAGGCGGTGCTGGAGCGCGAGACCGGTCTGCTGGCCGCACCGGTTGCAGACGATCGCGGTATGGATCCTGCGAGGAGCGGGACGACGAACTCCACGACTCCGGCCGCCGCTGCTGCCACTCCGGTGGCCCCGCTGCCGCGCCGGCGCTGAGGCGGCTGATCAGAACGCCCAGGACCACGGCGATGTAGATGGGGCCGAGAATGCTCAGGGCCAGGCAGGCCAGGCGGGTGGCAGGCAGCACCGGCGTGATGTCACCGAAGCCCAGGGTGGTGAGGCTGACGAAGGCGAAGTAATTGAGGCGGCCGTAGTTCTGATCCCAGGCGATCTTGTCGATGCTGAAGCCGTTGACCTGCGGCATCTCCAGCAGCTCGCCGCTGAGGATGTCATGAAAACCACCGGGCATCACGGAGTCGAGCACCGTCAGCACGAGGCCACCGCTGATGCCCAGCAGCAGGTAGCCCGCTGTGGCGCCGCAGAGAGTCCGCACGTCGATGCAGCGCTCGTCGGACAGCACCCGCAACAGCCGCAGGATGCTCCAGGCCATGAACACGGTGAACAGGGCCAGCAGCGGCAGGCCCAGCCAGCCAAGTGTGAGAGGAGAGAACAACCACAGCAGCTGGCAGCAGCAGGAGGCGACCGCCAGCAGCAGATAGTGGGTGTCGGCGCTGCCCGGACTGAGCTGGACGCGACCGGGGTGCAGACCCAGGGGCCCCAGCCTCAGGCCGAGAAGCACCGTGAGGTAAAGACTGCCGGCACTGCCGAGCTGAACAAGCTGGCCCGGTAGTGCCCAGGACAGGATCACCACAAGGCAGACCAGCAGCAGATGGCGGTGGAACTCCGGATGGACCCGCAAAGATCTGGGATGGCGATCGCGGGACATCTCCTGCACCGGACGCCGTCGCCTGGCACGCCGCAGCGGCATGTCGAATTCAGGCCGCGGGAAGGTCCTGACTAGCAGCGACCAGCGGCCGCTCCTGGCTACGCTTCTCATCGCGGCGGAACACCAGCACGCTCAACGGCGGCAGGCACAGATCGAGGGACTGCTGATAGCCGTGGATCGCCCAGTCATCACTGAACTTGCCGCCGAGGTTGCCGAGGTTGCTGCCGCCATAACGGCTGCTGTCGGAGTTGAACACCTCTTCATAAAAACCTTCCAGTGGCACGCCGATGCGGTAATGAGCATGGCTCTGAGGCGTGAAGTTGGCCACAACCACCAGCCAGCGACCGCTGTTGCTCTCGCGGCGCATGAAGCTGATCACCGAGTTACTGGTGTCATCACAATCGATCCACTGGAAGCCGTACTGACTGAAGTCATCGCCCCACAGAGCCGGCTCTGACTTGTAGAAGGTATTGAGATCATCAACCAGACGCTGCAGCCCCTGATGCGGCTCGTGCTGAAGCAGCTCCCACTGCAGATCTCCCCAGACATTCCATTCGGCCCGCTGACCGAACTCCATGCCCATGAAGATGGTTTTCTTGCCTGGATGAGTCCACATGTAGGACAGCAGAGCGCGCACGTTGGCGAACTTCTGCCAGTCATCTCCCGGCATTTTATGAAGCAGATTGCTCTTGCCGTGCACCACCTCATCATGGCTGAGCGCCAGCATGAAGTTTTCGGTGAACGCGTACCAGATTGAGAAGGTGACGTTGTTCTGATGGAACTGGCGGAACCAGGGATCAAGCTCGAAGTAATCGAGCATGTCATGCATCCAGCCCATGTTCCACTTCAGGTTGAAGCCGAGGCCGCCGACATCGGTGGGGCCGGTCACCATCGGCCAGGTGGTGGACTCCTCCGCGATGGACAGGGCACCGGGGAAGTGCTGGAACAGCACATGGTTGGCCTGCTGCAGAAAGCGGACCGCTTCGGTGTTCTCGCGACCGCCGTTCTCATTGGGAATCCACTCACCGTCAGGGCGGAGATAGTCGCGGTACAGCATCGAGGCCACCGCATCGACACGGATGCCATCGATATGGAACTGCTCAAACCAGAAGACGAGGTTGGCAACCAGGAAGTTGCGCACCTCATTGCGGCTGTAGTTGAAGATCAGTGTGCCCCACTCCTTGTGCTCACCGATGCGGGGATCGGCATGCTCATAGAGGTGCTGACCATCAAAGAAGGCCAGTCCATGGGCATCCTTGGGGAAATGGCCCGGCACCCAGTCGAGGATCACACCGATTCCCTCGGCATGGCAGCGATCCACAAAGGCACGGAATTCATCCGGTGTGCCGAAGCGGCTGGTTGGGGCATACCAACCGGTGACCTGATACCCCCAGGATCCATCGAAGGGATGCTCGGAGATCGGCAGCAGCTCGATGTGGGTGAAGCCGCGCGCCTTGACGTAGGGGATCACCCGATCGGCGAGCTCGGGATAGGTCAGCAGGCGCGCCCCGGGCTTGAGATCAGCGGCCGGCACCGGCGGGCGGGCGCTGCCGTCGGGCTGGATGTAAGGCTCATCGGCACTGGCATGCATCCAGCTGCCCAGGTGCATCTCGTACACCGAGACAGGCTGCTCGAGCGGATTGCGTTGATCGCGCTGCTGCATCCATTCCGCATCGCCCCAGCTGTAGCGACCCACCTCGGCCACCACCGAGGCGTGATTGGGGCGCACCTCAGCCTGGAAGGCATAGGGATCGCTCTTCTGATAGCAATGGCCGTTCTGGGCCCGCACCTCATATTTGTAAATCGTGCCGGGCTTCAGACCGGGGATGAACAGCTCCCAGCAACCACCCAGTCGACTCTGCATCGGATGGTGGCGCCCATCCCAGCTGTTGAAGTCACCCAGCACCGCGACGCTGCGGGCGTTGGGCGCCCAGAGGCAGAACTGCACCCCGGCGACGCCATCACGCTCGACCACATGGGCGCCCATGCGCCGCCAGATGTGGTGGTGGTTGCCCTCGGCGAACAGATGCCGGTCGAGCTCGCCCATCCACTCGTGCCGGAAGGCCCAGGGATCGTGTTGCTCATGCTCGATGCCGCCGCGAAGCACCCGCAGCCGGTAGCTGCAACCGGGATCATGGGAGAGCTCCGCCTCGAACACCCAGGGGTGGTTGGGGGTGTGCATCGGCAGCACCTGATCCCCCAGCAACAGCTCGACACGCTCAGCCTCCGGCATCCACACGCGCACGAGCGAGACGCCCGCGTCGCTCACCTGCGGCCCCAGCACGGCGAAGGGATGGTCGTGGCGACACTCAGCCAGTCTCTGGGCGTCGTCGATCATCCAATCGAGACGGGGAGCGACCATGGAGGCTCGGGCAACGGCTGCAGCGGAGCCTACGCCGCCTGAGCCGGAAAGCGGGACAAAAGCTGCACATGACGCGCAACCCGAGACGCGCGCCGCAGTGAGACCTGGCCGGCGCGCCTGGCTTCAGCCCGAGCGCAGCGTCAGGGCATCTGCGTGCGGGGGGGATTGGGTGAGTCGGGGAAATCGACGCTGATGATCTGATTCTGATTGTCGAGGAGAACGAACAGATTGTCGGTGAGACGATTGAACTGAGTGCTGACAATCACCAACTTCATCTGATCATTGCTCTCGGCCCTGGTGATCTTTCTGACCCGCTGAAACTGGCCGGTGATCGACTGCAGATTGAGCCATTTGCGCTGCAGGGCCGTCTGCGGGATCTCCTCGCGCAGGCGCTCGCTCAGGAAGCTGCTGGCGGTGACGAAGTGGCCGCGGCTGAGCGCCTGCATGAAGGCGCGCACCACATCCTCGGCCCTGGCGTCGCTGGCGTTGACGTGGTAGCCCTCGAGCCGGCCCTTACCGTCGATCACCAGCAGCACCTGGCGGGGGCCCGCCGCGGTCTGCAGTTCTGCGGTGACGCTGCTGGAATCGAGTCCCGGAACGATCTCGCTGATGGTCCAGCTGTTGAGCTGGGGCAGGCGATTCAGGGCCTGGGCCGCCATCGAGGGACTGCTCACCCGCTTGGGATCGGGAGCCAGCAAGGCGAAGTAGGCGTTGGCATCGCGCTTCTGCACGGCCGTCAGGATGCGACCCGCGGCCTGCCGGGCCGACTGCTCCGCCATGGCTGCGGTGGTGTCGCGCGCCGTCGTGGTCTGCGCCTGCAGCGCCGGCGGCAGCACGGCCAGGCCAGCGGCGGCGACCAGGGTGAGCAGACCGGCGGAGCCCCGCCGGGGGAGCACAGGGCGAGACAGGGCCGTGGGGCGGGGCATGGCCGGCAGTGGAAGTCGGCTCAGTTTGCCCCAATCTGTGGCGGCAGCAGCGCCTCCAGCCACAGCCGCGAGGCCGGCAGCGACAGATCGATGCTGATGACGCGGTGATCGGGGCCGCTGCCGCCCTGCGGCGGCGTGCCGTCGCCGGGATTCACCGCGATCGCCGGCCAGGCGGCGCCGGCCAGCGACAGCCGCAACCGCTCGCCGGGTGCCAGCACCAGCGCCAGCGGCTGCAGCACCAGCTCGCGCGGCTGCAGCGCCAGGGCCGACTCACCCAGCACCCGGCACACCCCGGTGCTCAGCTGCAGCACCCGTCGATCGGTCTGCACCAGCGACAGGCAGGCCCAGAGGTCGAAGCCAGGCTGATCGGCCGCAGCCGCCAGCCGCAGCCGAGGCCGGCCGCACAGGCGCAGCGGCCGCTGCAGCGGCGGCGTCTGAAAACAGGCGACATCGGCGCGGCCATCGAGATCACTGCGCTCCACCAGCCCCGGCTCCGGTCCGAGATGGCCTCCCCGCGATGGCACCGGCCGCCAGGGGTCGTGCACCAGGGTGAGTCCAGCATCTGGCGATGCACCCTCAGACTCAGGCGGGCAGGGCAGCAGCCTGCCCTCATCGGCACGGATGGCGGCACGACCATCGCTGGCCAACCACCAGCCCAGGCTCGCCTGCGGGTCGCAGCCGGCCTCATCACTCCAGGCTCCGCTGCGGGGGCATTGCAGTCTCAGGGCCACGACGCCCTGGGCTGGCGCCAACCAGTCCAGGGGCGGTTCGCACACCCCGCCGACGGCCGGGTCGGCCTCGGGATCGGACGGCATGTCCGCCGCAGCCGCGACCGGCAGAGCAGGCAGCGCTGCGGGCCCGTCCACACCGCCCTGGCAGGCAGGGGCACCGAGATGGCGACGGAAGAAGGCCAGCTGCAGCGCATCGATGCCACCGCCCCAGTCGAGATGGCTCCAGGCGCCGATGCACAGATTGGGTCGTCCACCCGCCGCCAGGCTGCGGCAGGCCAGATCCAGCACGCCGGAGAGATGGGGGTCATGCCAGCCCCCGATCAGCAGCATCGGGCGGCGCAGCAGCGCATCGCTGATGGGGTGGATGCGCCAGCCGGCGGGCTCGGCCGGATCGAGCCGCAGCCAACCCAGGCCCATGCCACGGGGATCATGGCGCTGCAACAGATCCAGCCCCTCCTCCAGATAGGCGCCGCTGAGCAGGCTGCGGCGGATCTGCCGCCAGCCGTCGCGATCGCCGCGGCGGCGGCAGCCCTCGGCCGCCAGCTGCAGCCCCCAGCCCAGCCCCAGGCTCCACCAGTGGGCGCCTCCCTCACTGGCCCAGTGCAGGCGCTCATCGAGGCCGCACATCGCCGGAGCCAGGCAGTCCGGCAGCGGATCGGCCGCATCCGCAGCGGCCCCGTCCGCGGCCGCGCCATTGAGCAGCTGGCTGAGCCCCTGGTAGGAGAAGCCGTAGGTGCCCACGCGGCCGTTGCTGCCCTCCAGGCGGCGGCACCAGCGCACCGCCGCGGCGCTGTCGCGCGCCTCCTGGGCGAAGCCGCCGAACTCCCCCTCGGAATCGCCGCGGCCACGCACGTCCTGAACCACCACCATGTAGCCGCGCTCGGCGTACCAGCGGGGATGCGCATAGGTGACGGTGGAGGCGATGGCACGGCCGTAGGGCTGGCGCATCAGCAGGACCGGCCAGGGACCCTCAGCCGGCGGTGACCACAGGCGGGTGGCCAGGCGGACGCCGTCGGCGCAGGGCATCCACAGGTCGCGCCGCAGCGGGCGGCAGGCCGCCTGGCCCATTCAGCGCACGTCCGGGCAGTTGAGGCCGATCACATAGGTGATCAGGATCTCGGCGTCGGTGCCGCTCAGCCCCTGGGAGCGGGCGACGGCGGCGATCGACTCGGGCGCTGTGGCCGACTGGCCCTGGGCATTGAGCTGCTTGAACCGGGCGCACATCTGCTGCGCCAGGGCCGGGTTCTGCTTGACGGACTCCAGCAGTTCGGAAGCGGCCCGGGCAGCGGCCAGGGGCGCAAACGCCAGCAGCAGCGCCAGGCTGAGGGATGAGGTCCAGCGGCAGGAAGCCCCGAGGGAGACAGCCCGGGAGCGCCGTGGCGACAGGCGGCGGGTCAGAAGAAGACGGCGTGGCATCGCAGCCCTCCGGAGATCCCTCCATTTCAGAGAGTCGCTGCAGGCCGCGAAGCGACGATGGGGTCAGTTCGGGGAGCGACCGGGACCGCCGCGGGCGCTGCGGATCCAGCCGTGCACCGTGGCCAGATCCAGCGGCGAGGCATCGCGGCCGAGCAACTGGCGCTGGAAGCGGCCCAGCTGACGCAACAGGATGTCGGGTTGGGCCTCAGCCAGGGCGGCGCGGCTCGGGATGCCGGCGTACAGCAGCAACGAGGCCTGGGCTGGCGTCAGGCCCACCTGCTCGATCAGATGTGCCTGGCCACGCAGGCGGCGCAACCGCTGCTCGCTGGCCTGGCCATCGGCCGCCAGCCGGCGCAGATCGGCATCGCTCAGAGCCGCCAGGGCAGACCAGGAGGCCAGGCCGTGGCGCTCGAGCTGTCGCAGCTCCGGCCGGAAATGGGCGGCCGGCCGGAACGGCTCGCCGCTCATCGGCTCAGCCGCACCTCACCGGTCCGCAGATCGCGCACGGCCTCAGCCAGCACCACGGGCCGGCCGGCTCCATCGCCGGCGGGCTCGATCCGGCGCAGCCGCACCCGCACGAGGCCATCAGGACTGGTGCGGCCACCGCCGCGCAGGTTGCTGGCCACCTGCAGCGCAGTGGGCCCGTAGGCCTCCTGGCCCAGGCCGGCCGGAGCGGCAGCAATCACCAGATCCGTGCCTCCGTCGTACACGACCGGGGCCACGACCGCGCCGCTGATCGTGACCCGCGGTGTGTAGCTGATGGCGAAGGCCAGGCAGGAGAGGGAGAGCAGGGCCGTGAAGCTGGTCACGCCCACCAGGCGGAAGCGGATGCCCCAGCGCAGGGCGAAGCCGGCCGCCGTCAGCAGCACCAGCAACCCGCTGGCGGCACCCAGCCACTGGCCGGCCAGGAACAGGAACGGATCGGCTGACATCAGGGCTGGAGGGGGCTTGTGATGCTCCTTATATTGCGGCCGAGCATGGAGGGGCCGACCGGGCAGATGAAAGGGCTGCCCCGGAACCTGCCTTCGCTGAGGCTGTCGCCCCCCGTGCGCCGCACCGCCCTGATCGGCATCGGCCTGGCCGGCCTGGGTGCCCTGGTGGTGGGCTCCGACCGGCTGCTGGAACGGATCTACGAGAGCTGGCGGCCGCGCCTGGAGCGGCAGGTCGGCCGCGTCATGGGCCGACCGCTGCAGCTGGGCCCCTACCAGGGGATCGGCCCCGATGGCCTGCGGGTGGGGCCCAGCCGCTTCCTGCCGGGCGACGACGACGGCTCGACTGCGGCAGTGCGCTCGCTGCGGCTGCTGCTCGATCCGCTCGCCAGCTGGCGCCGGGGCCAGCTCATGCTCGACCTCAGCCTGGCGGGCGCCCGCGCCGATCTGCGGCCGAATCGCAACGGCGAGGTGTGGGTGCTCGGCAAGCTCCCACCCGGCGGCCAGCTGCCACGGCTGGAGCTGCAGATCCGGCTGCTGGAACCGGGCGATCTGGCCCTCCATACCCTCGGGGCGCGGCCGCAGCCGCTGAGGCTGCAGCTGGCCGGTCGGGTGGGGGTGTTCCCGCGCCAGCGCCGCCTGGACGGACGGGTCCGCGCCTGGCTGCCCGCCACGGCGGGCTCGGCGCTGCTGGTAGGGGGCGGCAGCTGGCAGCGGCGGCTGTGGAGCATGGACGTGATCGCCGAGCGGGTGTCGCTACGACCGCTGCAACGGCTGCTGCCGCAGAGCGTGCAGCTGGAGGGCCATGCCGACGGCCGGCTGCGGCTCGGTCTCGACCAGGGACGCCCGCGCTGCAGCGGCCAGCTGCAGCTGAGCGGGGTGCGCTGGCGCCAGCCTGGCCTGGCGGGCCCGATCGCCGGCGAACGGATGCCGCTGAGCTGCGGCGACGACCGCCTGCGCGTGGCATCCAGTCCGTGGAGCTACGGGCGCTGGGGCGGCCGCGTCTCGGCGGAACTGACCCGGGATCGCCGTCTGTCGGTGCAGCTGTCCGCCCGTCCCCCCGCCGGGACCGGGCTGCCGGCGAGCGGCCTGCGGGCACGCCTGCAGGGCCGCTGGCAGAACGGAGCGCTGCGGGGCAGCCGCCTGGATCTGAGCACGGGCGCCTCGCGGCTGCAGGCGCTCGGGCTCCTGGGCCGCAGCGTCGACCTGGCCGGCACGTGGCGGCTGGCTCCGGCCGATCTGCCCGGCAACGGCCGCTGGCCGGCCTGGCTGGGACGTCAGCCGATCGCCGGCGGCTTCCGACTCGCCGGCCCCCTGGGGGCGCCGCAGCTGCAGCTCGACAGCCAGCTGCGGGCCGCCCATCCGCTGCTCGGGGCCTGGCAGGCCTCCCTGCGCTGGAGAGGCGGGCAGCTGCTGCTGGATCGCCTCGAGGCAGCCCATCTCAGCGCCCGCGCCAGCCTGCCGCTGCAGCCGCGGCGCAACCGCCGCGGTCTGGAGGCCGGCCCGCTGCAGGCCTGGCTCGAGCTGCGCGATTTCCCGCTGGCCAGCCTCGGACCGCTGCTGGGGACCCGCCTGCAGGGGCGGCTTGACGCCCAGGGCCAGCTGCGAGGTCCCCTGTCGGCGTTGGTGCCGGAGCTGACCCTGGCGGTGCGCGACCCGGCCGCCGGCCCCCTGGCGCTGCGCCAGAGCTGGAGCGGTCGCCTGCAGGGACACGCCGGCGGTGGCGGAATGCTGGATCTCAAGGCCCATGGCGCCGGCCCGCAGGGTCGGATCAGCGCCCGGCTCGACCGGCGCTGGCTCCCGACGGGGGTGCTGCTGGAGCGGGAGGGCGGCACGCTGAGGCTCAACGGCGATCCACGCCTGTACAGCTGGCAGGCGCAGGATCTGCCGCTGCGGGCCCTGGAGCTGCTGCTGCCTGGCTCCAGGGAGCCCCAGCCGCTGGAGGGCCTGCTCAGCGGCCGCGGCCAGCTGGGGCTGCAGCCGCTGGCCTTCAACGGCCGCGTGGACCTGCAGCAGCCGCTGCTGTTCGGCCTGGGCGGCCGCTCGCTGCAGGCTGATCTGCGTTACAGCGGACGCCAGTACGCCCTGCGCGGCACGGTGCTGCCGGTTTCGGGCGGCAAGGTCGACGCCGAACTCAGCGGCCAGTGGCGGGGAGCCTTCCATGGCCGCTTCCAGGCCCGGGGACTGTCGTCGCTGCTGTTCGAGGAGATGGCCCGCGCCTGGAACCGCTGGCGCGGCATCGCCGTGCCCCCCCGGGGCGGGGCGGTGGATCTGGGACAACCGGCGATCGAGACCCTCGCCATGGCGCTGCAGGATCGGATCACGGTGCTCGACGCGGTGCGGGAGCGCCTGCAGGCCTGGCAGGAGGAGCAGCAGCGCGCCACCCGGGCCGAACGCCTGGCGCAGCTGCAGGTGCGGATGGATGCCGATCTGACCTTGCAGGGCCCGGATCTGCGCCGGGCCCGCGCCGACCTCAACGGCCGCGGCCACCTGTGGCTGCACCAGAGCGACCGGGATCTGTCCCTGGCGCGCGATCCGTTCACGCTGCAGCTGCAGGGCCCGCTGGTTCAGGGGGGTGGCAGCTTCTCGATCTCCGGCCTGACCCTGTCCCTGCTGTCGCTGCTCACGCCGGTGCCCGACAGCCTGCGCGGCTACCTGTCGCTGTCGGGGCGCTACCGGCTGGGGGGCCGCCGCCCGGAGCTGGCAATGGAGCTGGCCCTGGATCAGGCGGCGCTGGCGGGTCGTGGCCTGCGGCTGGAGCGGGGCGGCCTGGAGCTGCAGGCCAAGGGCATCGAGATGGATCTGGCGCTGCAGGCCGAGGGCGCCTCGAGCACCGTGGATCTCTCAGGCCTGCTGCCGCTTGAGGCCAGCAGCGAGACACTGGAACTGCGCCTGGCCAGCCGCGGCGATGGCCTCCGCTTCCTCACCGACCTGGTGGGCCGGGCGATCCACTGGCGCAAGGGCAGCGTCGACCTGCGACTGCTGGTGCGGGGCAGCCTGCTGGATCCGATCGCCAACGGCTTCCTGCGCTTCCGCGACGGCGAATACGACTTCATCGGCCAGACCCTCCGAGGGGTCGAGGCCACGGTGCTGTTCGACTTCCAGCAGATGCTGGTGCAGGAGCTGAAGGCACAGGTGGGGCGCAACGGCCGGCTCAGCGGGGAAGGCCGCCTGGGACTGGTGAGACCCCTGGCCGACGCCCCCTCCCTGGCTCTGCAGCTCCGGCAGGTGCCGTTCAGTCAGGAGCGGATCCGGGCGATCGCCGACGGCCGCCTGGAGCTGGGGGGCAGCCTGGCCGCCCCCGTGCTGGGGGGCCGTCTGACGATCAGCCATGGCGTGATCAACGCCCAGCCGGGCCAGCTGGCCCGGCTGGAGCAGCCGGGAGCACCAGGACCCGCGGCCGTTCCCGGAGCCGCAGCCCGGCCGGCAGCGGCAGCCCCGCCCGGCCCCGTCAGCGGCGACAGCCGGTTCCGCGCTGACACGGTCGGCGGCGGCCCTCTCAGCGGCGACCCTGCCGGCAGCAGCCCGCGTCAGGGCCGCACAGCACTTGTAGGCCCCCCAGCGCTTGAGGGGACTCCCACCAAACTGTCCGCCAGGCGTTCGCGCCGCCTCGACCCAGCCGCCTCCAGCTCCTCGCCGGCGGCGCAGAACCTGCCTGCGCCGCTCCCGACGCCCCAGGCCAGCGCCCTCGCGCCAGCCGCAGGCACCTCGGCGCCATCGGCCTCCCCGGGCACCGGCCGCGGTGTGGTGCAGCCGACCTCGATGAACGAACTGCTGCAGCGGCGCTGGGATTTCCGTCAGCCGCTGCTGTTGCTTGGGCCCGATGTGGAGTCGACGACCAATCTGTCGCTGCAGGAGGCGATCCCCAACCTGCCCTGGCTGCGCTTCGAGAACCTGCGCCTGATCTTCGGGCCGGACCTGCGCATGGTGCTGCCCAACATCGCCAACTTCACCACCGGTGGATCGCTGTGGATCAGCGGCCGGCTCGATCCCTCGCTGCGGGCCTCCGGGGTGGTACGGCTGCTGAAGGGGCGGCTGAACCTGTTCACCACCACCTTCAGCCTCGATCCGGATGCGCCCAACGTGGCGGTGTTCACCCCGTCTCTGGGGCTGGTGCCCTTCGTGGACATCGCCCTGCGCACCCGCATCGCCAACAACCTCACCACCCTCGCCCCCAGCGGGCTGGGCGAGGCGGGCCTGCAGGCCGTGCCCGGACCGGGCGAACGCGACGGGCGCAGCGGCTTCTCGTCGCTGAATCAGCTCAACCTGATCCTGGTGACGGTGAGCGTCAGCGGCCCGGCCGACCGGATCGCCGACAACCTGCGGCTGCGCAGCAACCCTCCCCTGCCGCAGGAACGGCTGGTGGCCCTGATCGGCGGCAACTCCCTGGCGGGCCTGCAGGGGGGGCAGGCGGGCACGGCCCTGGCCACAGCGCTGGGCCAGTCGCTGCTCTCACCGCTGCTGGCCTCGCTGAGTGATGCCCTCGGCCAGCGGGTGAGCCTGGCCCTGTATCCCACCTACGTGAACCAGAACCTGGCCAATGGCCAGGAACGCTTCTCGGGCCGGGTGCCGCCGCAGCTGGTGCTGGCCGGCGAGATCGGTTTCGACATCACCGATCGGTTCAGCACCTCGGTGCTGGCGGCCCCCAACCGCTCCGACGTGCCGGCCCAGATCAACCTCAACTACAAGGCCTCCAACACCTGGAACATCGGCGCCTCAATCGACACCCAGGGGGCCTGGCAGTCGGTGCTGCAGTTCTTCTTCCGGTTCTGAGCCCGCCAGACCCGCGGCGGCCGGGCAGGCATGCTGCCGCAGGGATCCCCGCCACCGCCCGCCCTGAGCCGATGAGCATCCCGAGCCAGCCCGCCAGCGACACCGCCACCGCCACGGCCGGCGGCACGGATGCCGCCGAGATGACGGCTGGCGCACTGGCAGCAGAGGAGGCCACCGCTGCAGCCGCCGGGGAAAGCGAACTGATCGGCGTCGATCTGGGCGGCACCGCCATCAAGCTGGGCCGCTTCGACAGGCAGGGCCGCCTGCTGGCCGAGGCGGAGGTGCCGACACCGCAGCCGGCGATGCCCGGCGCCGTGAGCGTGGTGATCGCCGCAGCCATCGATGGGCTCGACCCCAAGCGGCGCGCTGACCGGGTCGGCATCGGCCTGCCGGGGCCCACCGATGCCGCCGCCCGGGTCGCCCGCGTCTCGATCAACCTGCCCGGCTGGGTGGACGTGCCACTGGCCGACTGGCTGGAACCACGGCTGGATCGGCGCGTCACCCTGGCCAACGACGCCAACTGCGCCCTGGTGGGCGAGGCCTGGCTGGGGGCCGCCCGCGACTGCGACGACGCGATCCTGCTGACCCTGGGCACCGGGGTGGGCGGCGCGATCCTGCTCAACGGCGAGCTGTTCAGCGGCCACGGTGGTGCCGCAGGTGAGCTGGGCCTGATCGGCCTCGATCCCGACGGCCCCCCCTGCCGCAGCGGCAACCGGGGATCGCTGGAGCAGCACTGCAGCATCGGCGGGCTAGCGCGGCTGTCGCCGCTGCAGCCCAGGGAGCTCTGCCGCCTGGCCGCCGCGGGCGACCGCGAGGCCCTGGCGGTGTGGGAGCGCTACGGCCAGCTGCTGGGCATCGGCCTCAGTTCGCTGGTCTACGTGCTGACCCCGCGTCGGGTGCTGATCGGCGGTGGGCTCAGCGCCGCCTACCCCCATTTCCTGCCGGCCCTGCGCCGCGAACTGGAGCAGCGGGTGCTGGCGGTGTCTCGCCAGGGCATGGAGATCGTGCCCTGCGCCCTGGGCAACGGTGCCGGCCGCCTGGGGGCGGCCTGGCTGGCGCTGCAGCGCTTGGGATGATGGAGCGATGAGCCAGCTTTCCACCTCCGCCGCGGCTGCGGGCGCCAGCGCCGCCGAACCGAGTCCGCTCGCCGCCGGCGCGGCGGTGCCTGATCCCTCGCCGGAGCTGCTGCAACGGGCCGCCGCCGTGCGTCGAGCGGCCATGCAACTCGGTCAGCTGAGCAACGACGAGCGACGCCAGGCCCTGGAGGCGATGGCCGACGCCCTGGCCGCCGATGCCGGGACGATCGTCGCGGCCAATGCGGCCGATCTGGAGGCGGCGGCGGCTGAGGGGCTGGCGCCGGCACTCGTGGCCCGCCTGCGGCTCGATGCCACCAAGCTGGCCGGCGCCATCGAGGGTGTGCGCCAGGTGGCGGCCCTGCCGGATCCGCTGGGCCGGCGCCAGCTGCATCGCGAGCTGGATGACGGGCTGGTGCTCGAGCGGGTCACCGTGCCGCTCGGAGTCCTGGGGGTGATCTTCGAGGCGCGACCCGACGCGGTGATGCAGATCGCCTCCCTGGCGATCCGCTCCGGCAACGGCGCCCTGCTCAAGGGCGGCCGCGAGGCCAGCCGCAGCTGCGCGGCGATCCTGTCGGCGCTGCAGCGCGGCCTGGCCGGGAGCGCCGTGGCGCCCAGCTGCCTGGAGCTGCTCACCAGCCGCCAGGAGAGCCTGGCCCTGCTGAAGCTCGACGGGCTGGTGGACCTGATCATCCCGCGCGGCTCCAACGCCCTGGTGCGCTTCATCCAGGACAACACCCGCATCCCGG
>CAYNGR010000052.1:0-3541 GCA_964396755.1 uncultured Cyanobium sp.
ACTGCCACCATCCGCTGCCAGCGCCAGCTGGCCTGCCCAACATGGATTCGGCTGCGATGTGCCCCATGCCCGATCCCTCCACCCCCGCGAGCCCCGGCAGCGGGCCCGACGACGATGCGGGCGCCCATGCCCCCGTTCCTGCCAGAAGCAAAGGCTGGCCGTTGTGGCTGCGCATCGGCCTGGCGGTGGTGATCCTGTCGTTCGTCTGGTCGCCCTTCCTGGCGATGCTGTTGCGCCTGTCGCGGCTGAACCCCAGCCTGCAGCCCACCGGCGGGACCAGCGACTTCACTCCACCGGAACCGATCACGCCTCGGGCGGCCCCTCAAGGCTCCCCTCTGGCTCCTCAGGGCTCGTCGCCAGCACCGGCAGTCGCCCCACCAGCCCCAGCTCCCAACCCTTGATGATCCTGTACACCGAGGGCACCACCAGCAGGCTCAGCAGCGTCGCCACCAGCTGACCGCTGAACACAACCGTGCCGATGCTGGCCCGGCTGGCCGCCCCCGAACCGCTGGGGAACAGCAGCGGCACGCAACCCGCCAGCGACGAAATCACCGTCAGCAGGATCGGCCGCAGACGTGCCACCGCCGCCCCGTGGATCGCCTCATCCAGCGGAAGTCCTTCCTTGAGCCGCTGGTTGGCGAACTCCACGATCAGGATGCCGTTCTTGGCCGCCAGGCTGGCCAGCACCAGAAGTCCCATCTGCCCGTAGACATCCAGCGGCAGGCCCCGGATCGCCAGGCCCAGCACCGCCCCCAGCAGCGCCAGCGGCACCGTCACCAGGATGATCAGCGGATCGAGCAGGTTCTCGTACAGCGCCGCCAGCACCAGCGCCATCACCAGCAATCCCATCGCGAAGATGCGCAGGTTGCCGCCGCCCGCCTTGGCCTCCTCGCGCGCCAGGCCGGCCCACTCCAGAGCGATCACCGGGTTGTCCCGCTGCCGGTGCAGCTGCTCCAGCAGCGCCATCGCCTCACCGGTGCTCACGCCCGACGCCGGCAGGGCCCGCAGACTGATCGAGCGCACCAGCCGGGTGTGGTTGATCGACGCAGGCCCGGAGCTCTGCTCGATGCGCACCAACTGGGCCAGCGGCACCAGCCGTCCATCGCGGCTGCGCACCGGCAGGGCCAGCACATCGTCGGCATCGCGGCGGCTGCGGCCATCGAGCTGCACGATCACCCGCCTGACCTGGTCGCTCTCGAAGCTGTCGTTGACGTAATCGCTGCCGAAGCTGGCCCCCAGGGTGTCGACCACCGTCGCCAGATCCACCCCCAGCGAAGCCATGCGCAGCCGGTCAGGGATCAGCCGCAGCTGCGGCGCCGCGGTGGTGAACCGCGTCGACACCCGCTCGAACGCCGGCCTTCCGTTCAGCCGCAGCTCCTGGGCCTCCGCCAGGAAATCCCGCGCCTCGGCCTCGAACGCCTCCAGGCTGAGCTGGCCGGCACTGGTGTCGAGCAGCTCCAGCTCCAGGCCGCCCTCGCTGCTGAAGCCGCGCACGCTGGGCGCCTCGCTGAGCTGCACCACACCGCCGCGCACCCCGCGCCGCAGGGTGTCGTTGAGCCGCTCGGCCACCGCCCGGCTGCTCTGCTGCGGCCCCGGCCGCTCCTCCACCGGCCTCAGCCTCAGGAAGATCTGCCCCTTGTTGGGGCTGCTGTCACCGAAGCTGCGCCCGGCATAGAAGTTGGCGCTGGCGATCAGCGGCTCCTTGCGGGCGATGCGCCTCACCTGCTCGAGCACCTCCTGGGTGCGGGCCAGGGCAGTGCCGTCGGGAAGGATCAACACGCCGCGCAGCTGGCCGTTGTCCTCCTGGGGGATGAACGTGGTGGGCCGGGCCCGCAGCGCCAGGCCGGTGAGCAGCAGACCCACCAGCAGCAGCGCCACCACCAGCCGGCGAGCTCGCAGCACCCGCTCCAGCAGCCGGCCATAGGGAGCCTCCAGCGCCTCCAGGCCCCGGCGGGTGACATCGGTGACGCGCGCCAGCCAGCGCGGTTCCCGCTGCCCCGGCCGCAGCAACCGGCTGGCGGCCACCGGCGTGAAGCTGATCGCATTGATCGTCGAGATGGCGATGGCGCCGCAGATGGCGATGGCGATGGGCGCATACAGGCGCCCCAGGCTGCCCTCCAGGCCCAGCACCGGCAGGAACACCACCACCAGCACCAGTGAGGTGGCGATCACCGCTCCCCCCAGTTCCGCCATCGCCTGGCGCGCCGCCCGCAGCGCCGGCGTGCCCTGCTCGATGCGGCGGCCGATGTCCTCGCTCACCACGATCGCGTCGTCCACCAGCAGCCCCGAGGCCAGCACCATGCCGAACAGCGACAGGGTGTTGATCGAGCCGCCCGTCAGGCGCAGCAGGCTT
The DNA here is from genome assembly GCA_964396755.1 of uncultured Cyanobium sp. Lineage (GTDB taxonomy): Bacteria > Cyanobacteriota > Cyanobacteriia > PCC-6307 > Cyanobiaceae > Cyanobium. Next base: position 2,354 of record CAYNGR010000052.1, read on the forward strand.
AGCGACCCGATCAGCGAGATCGGCACCGCCGCCGCCGTGATCAGCGCCAGGCGGCTGTTGCCCAGTCCCAGCAGCAGCACGCCGAACACCAGCAGCACGGCATCGCGCAGTGCCTCCACCGCCCGGTCGATGCTGGTGCGCACGGTCTGCGCCTCATCGACGATCAGCTCCATCTGCACACCGGGCGGGAAGCGCGGCGCCAGCTCCTCGAGCGCCCTGCCCAGCTCCTGACGCACCGTCAGCGCATTGCTGCCATCGCGCTGAAACACCCCCAGAGCAACGCTGGTGTCGCCGGCCAGGTTGGTGGCGATCGTGTCGTAGCTCTCGTTGCCCAGGCTCACCCGGCCCAGATCGCGCAGCAGCACCACCGCTCCCTTGTCATTGCGGGCCACCACCAGCTCGCCGAACTCCTCGGGGCTGCGCAGCCGCCCCTCCATGCGCAGCGGCAGGGTGGTGAGCTGATCGGGCGGCGCCGGCGCATCACCGCTCTGTCCCAGAGCCGCCAGCACGTTCTGGGCCTGCAGCGCCTGGCGCACATCCACGATCGTGAGGTTGTGCTCCTGCAGCCGTGCCGGATCCAGCCACAGGCGGAAGGCCAGGCTGCTGCCGCCGAACAGGCTCACATCGCTGACGCCTGACACACGCCGCAGCCGGTCGCGCACCACCTGGTCCACCCAACCGGTCAGGAACGTGTCGCTGTAGGTGCCGCGCTCGGCACTGAAGCTGAGCACCATCAGCAGATCGTCGGAGCTGCGCCGCACCTGCAGACCGAAGCGGGCCACCTGCGGCGGCAGCTGCCGCGTCACCACCGCGGTCTCGTTCTGGGTGTTGATCTGGTTGAGCTCGGGGTTGCCGCCCTCGAACCCCAGGCTGATCGTGCTGCCTGAAAAGGAGCTGGTGGAGCGGATCGTGTCCAGCCGCTCGAGGCCGTTGAGCTGCTTCTCCAGCAGCGCCGTGACGCCCTGCTCGACCACCTCCGGGCCGGCTCCGGGGTAGCTGGCGCGCACCGTCACCCGGCCCGGAGCGATCGGGGGGAGGTTCTCCACCTGCAGGCCCGGCAGGCTGAACAGGCCAGCCAGCAGGATCAGCAGGCTCAGCACCAGCGTCAGAACCGGCCGGCGCAGGAACGGCTCGGCGATCGATCGCTCCGGTCTCGGCGCCATGCCTGGGGATGAACGGTCTCAGCGG
>CAYNGR010000052.1:3641-8393 GCA_964396755.1 uncultured Cyanobium sp.
CAGCGGCCTCAGACGGGCGAGCGCTTCAGCACGGTGTGCAGGTAATCGGGCGACTTATAGCGGCCTGGCAGGCAGATGTGGAGCTGCTCCAGCCGTCCCCAGGCCACCGTGCGCTGGATCTCGGCCAGAGTGCGTCCTTCCTGGATCAGCAGCCGCAGCGCCTTGCAGTACAGCGGGTATTTGGCCTCCAGCTCACCGATCGAGGGAGCGCTCGACGGCGCTGTAATCTCTGCAGCCCGGTTTCCCAGGGACATTGGGGGAAGGTGTGCCCGGGAATCGCAAGGGCACAGCCCTACCGTACGAGGCCAGCGCTGGCAACCGCGTTGCCCCTTCACAAAACAGCTGCGTTCGGGGCCACCTCGCAGACCCAGGCGGGCACTGGGGACCGCGTCAGCTGGGTCGCGTCAGGCCGGGCGGCTGCCGGCCGCCTGCAGACCCGCCTCCAGGGCGGTGGTGGCGGCGGAATGGCTGCTGGCATCGCCGGCCTCAGGCCCGTGCTGGCCCAGCAGCGAGGCCTGGGCATCACTGAGCCGTCCGTGGCGGTGCAGCACCGCCGTGATCCTGGCGATGTCGAGCACAGCCCGGACGCGGTAGCCGCGCTCCGACAGGCGCCGCAGCGCATCGCTGCCCTCGCCCGCCGCGGGGGCCGCCTCCGCCGGAACGCCCGGCCCGCTGCCGTGATCGATGAACACCACCACGTCGCGCACCACCAGGCCGGAGCTCTCCAGCTTGGCGATCCCCTCCAGCAGGCTGCCGCCGGTGATCAGGATGTCGTCCACCAGCGCCACCACATCACCCTCGTTGAAATCACCCTCGATCAGCCGCCGCGCGCCGTGGGCCTTCACCTCCTTGCGCGGATAGATCAGCGGCTTGTGGAGCTGCAATGACAGGCCCGTCGCCGTGGGCAGGGAGCCATAGGGAATGCCGGCGATGCGATCGAACTGCAGCCCCTGCAGCTGCTCGGCATAACTGTGCAGCACCCGGTGAAACAGGTTGGGATCTGAGATGATCTGGCGCAGATCGACGTAGTAGTTGAACACCGCGCCGGAGGCCTGCACGTATTCACCGAACAACAGGCAGCCGATGTCGAACAGATCGAGGATCAGATCCTCCAACGGATCGGTGGCGACCTGCGTGGCGGTGGGGGCGTCCGTCGCGGCGCCATGACCGCCGGCCCCGGGGCCAGCAGCTGCGGCCGGCGGGGTGTCCTCCTGACCTGGCAGCCACAGCTGGCAACTGGAGCCCGCCTGCTGCTGACGGGTCTCCAGCCAGTGGCGGCGGCGCTCCTCGATCCGCTGCTTGAGGCAGGCGGCCCGCTCGGCCATGTCGTCCTCCACCAGCAGGTTCTGGGGCAGCGGCAGCAGCAGCCCGTCGGCCGCAGCGGTGAGGCCCGCATCGAGCAGCGCATCGAGCCTGTCCTCCTCGGCCCAGAGGCTGCGCAGGATCAGGAAGCGCTCCGGCGCCTCGGCCCGCACCCGCGCCAGGATCGCCGGATCGCTGGTGCCCACCTCCAGCATCAGCTGCTCCGGCGTCGCCCACAGCTGGGCCTCGCGCACGATGCGCAGATACAGGGGCTGCTGCTCGTCGGGATGGTGCTGCAGCACCCGCGCCGCCGGATTGGAGCTGTGGCAGGTGACCACCACCGCCTTGTCGGGATAGAGCAGGAATGGCGCGGCGATGTCCTGGCCGGCCAGGGGCGAGAGGGTGGCGGCATCGGCCCCGAGCACGCGGAACAGGTAGTGCGCCAGGGCCGAGGAGCTGTTGAGGTCGCCATGCTTGGCATCGACGATCAGCGGGATCTCGAGCGGCACCAGCTCGCGCACCTCGCGCAGCAGCTCAAGCCCCACCGGGCCCAGGGCCTGGTAGAAGCCGAGGCTGGGCTTGTAGGCGCAGACGTGCGGCGCCGTCGCCTCAATCACCGCCTTGATCCAGTGGCGCGCCTGCGACAGGAAGGAGCGACCGGCCATGCCGCGCCGGAACGCCCAGCTCTGCAGCATCTCCGGATTGGGATCCAGACCCGTCACCAGCAGCGACTGGTTGCTGGCGATCGCATCGGTGAGCTGAACGAAGAAGCCCATCGCGGCGACCGGGTGATGAGAATGTTGCTAAGGCGCCGCCGGCGTTCAGCGCGAGCCCGCGACACCGCTCTTAATGGTTGGGAGCCGGCGCGGCGAGGTTGAAGCCTGCCGCGGCAGGACCCCGGGCCTTGCCGTCGCCACAGCGCCCCTGGGCATCGGCCCCCGCCACAGGCCTGCAGCTGGCCCGGCTCAGGCCGGCAGCAGCTCGGGATAGGCCAGACGCCAGCGACGCCATTCCTCTCCAGGCCTGGTCAGCCAGGCAAAGTCAGCCAAGCCGATGCATCGTGCTGCTGCAGACGCGGGCGACCTGCGGGAGAGCGTCCGGAGCCAAGCCACGCCGCAGCTGCCAGCGGAGCGCTGATCAGCGTCGGGACGAGGGGGGTGCAGGCGATGGGTCGAGGGCCTCGCGCAGGCCGGCGAGCAGGGCGAGCACCGCTTCGTGTCGGCTCAGCTCCGGGCCGCAGACCCGCTCGAGCCATTCCTCGGCCAGATCCTCGATGTGCAGATACAGATCCATGCCGCGGGAGAGCGCCTGCATGCGCCGCTGCCGATGCGGCGCGTCCAGAGGCGCCTGATCGGGATGCCCGCTGCCAGGTGCACCTGGCAGGGACGGGGGCAACTGCGAACCGGTCATGCCGCCGAGGTTGGCACGGATTGTTCAATCATTACCAAAAAAAACCGGCAGCTGCGGAACTCAGGCAGCAGCTGGCTGCAGCCGCCAGGCCAGCTGCTGCCCGGCATGGAACGGCACCAGCTCGACGGCGCTGCCGGCGGCATCATTGCCATGCAGGCGGGCCGGCACGCTGTGGCTCTGACGCAGCAGGGTGACGATCTCCTCGTTGGGCGGCAGCCCATAGAAGGCGGGCCCGTGCAGGCTGGCGAAGGCCTCCAGCCGATCGAGCGCGCCCTCCTGTTCGAACACCTGGGCATAGCTCTCCAGCGCGAAGGGAGCGTTGTAGATGCCGGCGCAGCCGCAGGCGCTCTCCTTGGCGTGTCGCTCGTGGGGTGCCGAATCGGTGCCCAGGAAGAACTTCGGGCTGCCGGAGGTGGCCGCCGCCCGCAGCGCCAGCCGGTGCAGCTCGCGCTTGGCGACCGGCAGACAATAGAAATCAGGCCGGAATCCCCCCTGGAACATCGCATTGCGATTGATATGCAGGTGATGGGGGGTGATCGTGGCAGCCAGATTCGGCCCTGCATCCTTGACGAAGGCGACCGAATCGGAGGTGGTGATGTGCTCGAGCACCACCCTCAGGCCGGGATGGCGCTGCAGCAGCGGTGCCAGCACCCGCTCGAGAAACACCGCCTCGCGGTCAAACACATCGATTTCGGCATCGGTCACCTCGCCGTGGATCAGCAGCGGCATGCCGATCCGCTCCATCGTCTCGAGCACCGCGTCGATCCGGGCGATGTCGCTGACACCGGCATCCGAATTGGTGGTGGCATTGGCTGGATAGAGCTTGCAGGCGGTGAACACCCCCTCGGCGTGTCCACGGGCGATCTCGGCGGGATCGATCGTGTCGGTGAGGTAGGCCGTCATCAGAGGCTGGAAATCACAGCCATCCGGCACCGCCGCCAGGATCCGCTGCCGGTAGGCCCGCCCCTGCTCGACGCTGGTGATCGGTGGCCTGAGATTGGGCATCACGATCGCCCGGCGGAACGTCCGGGCGGTGGCGGGCGCCACGGCCTGCAGCATCGCCCCATCGCGCAGATGCACATGCCAGTCATCGGGACGCCGCAGGCTGAGGCGATCGGGAACGGCGGCGGAGACGCTGGGCATCGGCACGGTGGCCATCGGCAGGGACAGGCATGGGAGGTCGGCAACGCAGACCGGGCGCGGGCCATGGCCCGTCCAGGCTGAGGCGCAGGGATCGGACCCGGCGGCTGCCTCGTCACAGTCTGGATGGCGCCGGAGTCGGGCTCCCCAAAAGCGTCCGGCTCGAAGCCCCCGGGGCCAGGCTGCCCGGCTCAGTCGTGACGCCTGCGGTGCCTGCCCAGGTCGCTGGTGACGAGGAAGCCGCTGATCGCCAGCAGCAGCACGCTCAGGCAGAAGAAGGCCAGCGAGGGGCCATCCGTGATCGGCAGCGACAGCATCGCCTTGAACGCCGCCACGATCAGAGCCACCACCAGCACCTTGACCAGCTTCTCCTTGAGCTGATCGAGGTCGCGGATCTCCAGCAGGCCCTCGCCGGCGTGCCCCGGGCGGCGCGCCGCCTCCATCGGCGAGATCAGCAGTTCATAGACGCCGTAGCCGAAGATCAGCAGGGCGATGCCGATCAGATACAGGTCGACGCCGGTGACGACACCGCCAAGCATCTGAGCCATGTAGTCCTTGCCTCCGCCGTCAGCGTTGCCGAGGTTCAGCAGCGCCATGACGATCTCCTTGGTGCCCAGCACGAAGGTGACGCCCGTGCTGGCGAGACTGAACAGCACCGGCAGGATGGCGACCAAGCGGTAGCGCCACAGCCAGGCCTCGAACAGAAACTCCAGGCGCTTGCTGACACTGGGCACTGGTTGATCGGGTGTCGGGACGATCCGATCACAGTAGGTGGGGCTGCAGCGACGGTCGCTCAGCAGGGAGCCATCGCGGTCATGGCCTGCAGGCCGATGCCTGAACAGGGCTGCCGCTGCCCTGATCCCGGTGCATCCAGCGGGCATTGCGGCTCAGTCCGCCCTA
>CAYNGR010000052.1:8493-17234 GCA_964396755.1 uncultured Cyanobium sp.
GGTTGCTGTGAACCGCCTGCTGTACGCCGTCTGCCGTGTGTCGTCTGCTGTGAACTGTCTGCTGTGAACCGCTTGCTGTGCAGCGTTGCTGCGCTCCGTCTCAAGCCTGCCGTTCGCTCAGTGCTGGACTGTCTGAAGTGCCACAGCGTGCATGAGCCTGCGCCGCCGCCGGCCCGCCGACCCGGGCCCTCCGTCATCAGCTGAGCCAGCAGCCCCGCCTGCGGCCGGCGGGGACGGGACCGCCTCCGCCCTGGCGCTGTGGATCCAGCCTCGGGCCGCCGCCGACGCGGTGGTGGGCGAGCGGGATGGCATGGTCGCCATCCGGCTGCAGGCAGCCCCGGTGGATGGGGCGGCCAACACCGCCCTGATCCGCTTCCTGGCGCGCCGGCTGGGTTGCTCCGCCGCCAGCGTGCGGTTGCTGCGCGGTGCGCGGGGCCGGCGCAAGTGGGTGGCTGTGGAGGGCCTCAGCGCCGACCAGCTCAGAGGCCGCCTGCTGCAGGCCTGAAGCTGCGCACCCGCTCCAGCCAGCCCACGGTCAGATCGTCCGGGTCGGTCTGCAGATAGAGATAGCCGCCGCCGTCACCCAGCACGATGGCCCGGTAGTTGTAGGCGCGTCCGAGCGAATCGCGCTGGCGGATCGTCGCCAGACAGCTGTCCTCGACCTTGATCGTGCCGCTGTAGGTGGCCTCCTCAATCGTTGGGCCATTGCTGGAGATGGCGATGCCACTGACCTGACCGCCGCGCCAGCGCTCGTGCTGCACCACGGCATTGGGCTGCCAGCTGCCCCTCTGCCAGCTGCGGCCCTGCTGCATGCTGACCACCGTGCCGTCGAGCAGGGCGGCCTGGCAGGAACCGGCCGGCTGGCGGAACCAGCGGGACGCCACCACCACATCGGGCAGCGTGCCCAGCGAGAAGCGCGGATGGCCGCTGGGGTCGAGCACCGCCTGGCTGGGGCTGCTGGCCGAGCCATCGCTGCGCGTGATCGCCACGCGGCACTCCGAGATCGCCCGGAAACGGCCGCTGTAGGTGGACTCGCCGTAACGGCGGCCCCGCCGCTCCAGGCGCACCCCACGGATCGAGCCATCGGGGTTCCAGGTCTCCTGCAGCAGCCGCGCCACCGGTTCCGTGCCGACGTCGCCCTGGCCGATCACCACATAGCGACCCGGCTGGGGTGCGGCGCAGCGCTGGCCGGCCTGGGCCGACGCCGGAGCGGGGAGGCTCAGCAGCGAGACGGCTGCCAGGGCCGTCAACGGCAGCAGAGGCGACAGGGCCGGACGACAGGGCATGGCGGCGATGCGGCGGGGGCGGACGGGCATGGCCGGGTTCTAGTCAAGGCCAGGGGCCCACGCCCACGATCGGCACGGGACGCTGCACAGGTAGGGCGCGCTGCCGCAACCGATGCCCCATGCCGATGCCCCCGGGCAGGCCGCCGGGCCCCGACCGGCAGGGGCGACCCCATAGCCTTGAACTCCTTCTGACGCCGGGATGGAGCTCCTCAACCTCGAGACGCTGCAGCAGTTGCTGCAGACCTGGGGCTACGGGGTGATCTTCGCGGCGATGCTGCTGGAGAACGCCGGCCTGCCGCTGCCGGGTGAGACCGTCACCCTGCTGGGCGGCTACGCGGCGGGCAGCGGCCAACTGCAGCTGCTCGGCGTCATGGGCGCTGCCGCCGGCGGCGCCATCGTCGGCGACAACCTCGGCTACTGGGTGGGCCGCCGCGCCGGCTGGCCGCTGATCGTGCGGGTGGGCCGGCTGCTGGGCCAGTCGCCGGAGCAACTGGAGCGGCTGCGCCAGGGCTTCCAGCGCCACGCCGGCAAATCGGTGCTGCTGGGCCGCTTCGTGGCGGTGCTGCGCGTTGTGGCCGGCCCGATGGCCGGAGCGGTGCACATGCCCTACGGCCGCTTCCTGCTCTGCAACACCACCGGAGCGCTGCTGTGGGCCGGGACGATGGTGAGCCTGGCCTGGCTGGGCGGCCGCTGGGTGCCGCTGGCCACGATGGTGCGTGGGGTGGTGCAGTTCGGCCTCGGAGCGCTGCTGCTGCTGGCCCTGGTGCTGCTGCTGCCGCGGCTGCTGTCGCGGCTGGAATCGCGCCAGCTGAACGATGACGGCGTCGCAGCCAGCAGCGAACCCGGTCCCTGAACGGCCTGGTCCTGGCAGCCTGCGAGGGGTGCTGGATCATGGGGACAGCCCCCGCCGGCTTGGCCATGCTTCAGCGCCGCTATCTGCGCTACCTGACCGTTCCCCTGGCGGCCTGCGCTCTGGGTCTGACGATCGTGCTGGGCTGGCAGGGAACCACCGCCGCCTGGATCACCCTGGTGCTGCTGGTGCTGGAGATCTCGCTGTCGTTCGACAACGCCGTCGTCAACGCCCGCGTGCTGGAGCGGCTCACCCCGTCGCAGCAGCGCTTCTTCCTCACCTGGGGCCTGGTGATCCCGGTGTTCGGGGTGCGCTTCGCCGGGCCGCTGCTGATGGTGTCGCTGGCCGGCGGCGTGGGCCTCGGGGAGGCCTTCTCTGCCGCGATCCATGACCCTCAGCGCTATCGCGAGCTGCTGGAGCTGGCGGAGCCGCGCATCCTCGCCTTCGGCGGCATGTTCCTGCTGATGGTCTTCCTGCGCTATTTCTTCGATGAGGCCAAGACCCTGCACTGGTTCCGGCCTCTGGAGCGGCGCCTCAGCAAGGCGGGCAAGGTGGAGGCGCTGGAGATCGCCCTGGCGCTGATCCTGCTGCTGGCCCTGGATCTGTCGCTGCCGGGGCCGCTGCGGGCCGACGTGATGATCGCCGGCGTCATCGGCCTGGTGCTGCAGCTGCTGAGCACCTCGCTGTCGCAGGCCTTCGGCGATGAGGAGGAGGCCGGGGCGCGGCTGGCGGCCGGCGGCGGCCTGGCCAGCCTGCTCTATCTGGAGCTGCTGGATGCCTCCTTCAGCCTCGATGGCACGATCGGCGCCTTTGCGATCACCTCCCACCTGGAACTGATCCTGATCGGCCTGGGGCTGGGGGCCCTGTTCATCCGCTCCCTGACGCTGATGCTCAGCCGCGAGAAGGCCCTCGATCAACTGGTGTTCCTGGAACATGGCGCCCACTACGCCATCGGTGCCCTGGGCCTGGTGATGCTGCTGCAGGTGCTGCTCAGCCCGCGGAACGTGCACATCCCCGAGTGGCTCACCGGTGTGATCGGGGTGCTGTTGCTGCTGCTGAGCCTGCTCGATTCGAGGCGCCACCGCCGTCGCCAACTGCGCGGCCAGAGCAGCTGACAGACGCCCAGGAGCCTCGTGCCGGAAGGCGCCAAGCCGGCGCGGGTCCAGCCTCCCGCCTGCTCCTGGCGTGGTCCGGACCGCCGAGGCCCGGCCTCAGAGGTAGAAGCCGACGGTCGTCACCACCCGCGTGCCCTGGGCGCGCAGGGCGTTGCGCAGCACGATCGTCGACTGGTTGTGCAGCAGGTTCTCCCAGCGCCGCCGGGTGACGAACACCGGCAGCACGATCACGCAGAAGCGGTTGCGGTCCTTGCGGTGCTCGATCTCGAAATGACGGACGAACTCCGTCACCGGATCCACCAGCGATCGATACGGCGACTCCAGCACCACCAGCCTCACCTCCGGCACCTGCCGCTGCCACTGCTGCACGAACGCCTCGGTGCGGCCGCCGCCCAGGTCGACGTGCACCGCCACCAGATCGCTGGCGATGGTGCGGGCAAAGCGGATCGCCTCGAAGCTGCCCCGGTGCAGCTGGCCCACCAGCACCACCGTGGGACTGCCCGCCCCCTGAGGCGGCGGCGGCGGCAGCTTCAGCCGCTTGTCAGACGCAAGGCGCAGCCGGCGGGCGACCACGTCGTAATGGGTGCGGATGCGCAGAAAGATCGAGACCAGGATCGGGATGGTGAGCACCACCAGCCAGGCACCCTGGCTGAACTTGCTGTACAGCAGCACCAGGCCCACCACGCCGGTGATCGTGGCGCCCAGCCCATTGATCAGGGCCTTGGCGCGCCAGCCGCTGCCCCGCAGCCGCCACCAGTGCATCACCATGCCCGACTGCGACAGGGTGAAGCTGATGAACACCCCGACGGCATACAGGGGGATCAGGCGGCTGACGCTGCCCTCGAACAGGATCAGCAGCAGGCCGGCAAAGCCGCTCAGGGCGAAGATGCCGTTGCTGAACACCAGCCGGTCTCCCATGGAGGCCAGCTGACGCGGCAGGAAGCCGTCCTGGGCGAGGAAGGCCGCCAGACGCGGGAAGTCGGCATAGGCGGTGTTGGCCGCCAGCAGCAGGATCAGCAGCGTGGCCAGCTGCAGCAGCGCCAGCAGCAGACCCTGGCCGAAGATCCGTTCCCCCAGCTGATACAGCAGGGTCGGGCCGTTGTCGGTGGCGATGACGCCGGTCTGATGGGCCAGGGCACTGATGCCGCTGAACATCACGGCCAGCATCACGACCATCACCACAAGCACGCGGCGGGCGTTGCGCCACTCCAGCGGCCGGAAGGCGGCGACGCTGTCGCTGATCGCCTCGATGCCGGTGAGGGCGGCGCAGCCTGAGCTGAAGGCACGCATCAACAGCAGCGGCCCGATCACCGCCAGGCCCTGCTGGCCGTGGGCCTCCTCCAGCAACCTCTGCTGCTCGGCCAGCCCCAGGCTGGGCAGCTGCCCCAGGCCGGTCTTCACGGCCCCCGCCACCAGCAGGGTCATCACCAGGCCCATGAACAGGTAGGTGGGCAGGCTCAGCAGCCTGGCGCTGGAGCTCACCCCGCGCAGGTTGGCCATCATCACCAGGGCCACCGCCACCAGGCAGAGCTCCACCCGGTGCCCATCGAGGCCGGGGAAGTAGGAGGTGAGGGCAGCGATGCCGGCTGCCACGCTCACCGCCACGGTGAGCACGTAGTCGATCGACAGCGAGGCGCCGGCCACCAGACCGGTGAGCGGACTGAGGTTCTGCTGCGACACCCGATAGGAGCCGCCGCCCTGGGGATAGGCCTTGATCGTCTGGCGGTAGCTGGTCGCCACGATCAGCATCAGCCCCACGATCAGCGCCGTGATTGGCAGGGTGAAGGGCAGAGCGGCGGCGCCAGCCAGGCCGAGCACCAGCACGATCTCCTGGGTGGCGTAGGCCACCGACGACAGCGCGTCGGAGCTGAGAATCGCCAGCGCCTCGGCGTTGCTGTAGCGCTCCTCGTGATGGGCGCTGGTGGGCAGCGGCTGGCCGATCAGGGTGCGGCGCAGTCGTTGCAGGGCGGCGAAGGGCGACATGCCGGCGATCGATCGGGCCTGCAGACCCTTCAAGCTAGGGGCGGGCCCGCTCAGCCACCCCGTTCCGTTTCAGAGGCGCATGCAGAACCCATCGGCGCTGAGCCTGCTGCTGATCCTGCTGGCGGGTCTGGCGATCGCCCGGCTCTCCGCCGGCCGGCTGGCGCGCTGGGCGGTGCCGGCGATCCTGGTGGAGCTGCTGGTGGGCTTCGTGCTCGGCAACACGGTGCTGCCGTTCGAGGCGGTGGCCCCGATCAGCGGACTCACCGAACTGGGGGTGCTGAGCCTGTTCTTCCAGGTGGGCCTGGAGGTGCGCGGTGATCTGCTGCTGGCCCAGCGGCGACCGCTGCTGCGGCTGGTGGCGCTCAGCGCCCTGGCGCCGGTGATGTTCCTCTGGCCGCTCAAGCAGCTGTTCAACCTGTCGCTGCCCACCGCCCTGCTCTGCCTGGCGGTGCTCTGCGCCACCGGCACCGGCGTCACCCTGCGGGTGCTGGCCCAGCGCCAGGCCCTGCAGACCCCCTCGGGGCGGTTGCTGGTGGGCGTGTCGGTGCTGGACGATCTGCCGGCGATCCTGCTGCTGGCCCTGTCGACCGCTCTGGGGGCGAGCGCCGGCGGCGGCGGGCAAGGGCCGCTCGGCTGGTTCGCCCCGCTGCTGGGAATCCTGCTGGGGCTGCTCAGCCTGATGGCGGCCGATGCCTGGGTGCGCCATCGGCCCGAGCGGCCCAGCAGCCCCCTGGCCATCCTGCTGCTGCTCTGTCTGTCGGCCTGGCTGGGGGAGACGCTGGGCCTCACCAGCCTGTTCGGTGCCTTCTGGGGCGGGATGCTGCTGGCACGCCTGTCTCCAGGTGAGGCGGAGCTGAGCGCCAGCGTCCAGCCGGTGCTGGTGCTGCTCTCGGAGGTGTTCCTGCCGCTCTATTTCATCGGTGTCGGCATGCGCGTCGACGCGGCCACGCTGCTGGCTCCGGGGGCCTGGAGCATGGCGGCGGTGCTGCTGGCGATGGCCGTGCTCAGCAAGCTGGCCTGCGGCCTGGGGATCACCGCCCGGGAGCGGGCCAGCGGCGTCGACCGCTGGCTGGTGGTCTACGGCCTGATTCCCCGCGGCCTGCCGGGACTGGTGTTCGCCACCACCGCGCGCAAGGCGGGCCTGGTCAGCGCCGGCCAGTTCTCGGCGCTGGTGCTGATGGTGAGCTTCACCACGGTGGTGGGGCTGCTGCTGCTGGAGCGACGGCTGGTGCAGGTGGCCGCCTCCGACTGAGGGCCCGCGACCGGCGTCGCTGCCTCCACGCGCACCCACCGGGATCCGGGCCGAGGGGACTGAGCTGGCTGAGCTGGCTGAGCAAGCTGAACCAGGCTCGAGGCTGGGCGGCTGCGGCCCTCACGGATCTGCAGGGCCCGCTGGCCTGGCTCAGAGGAACACCTCTTCCTTGGGGAAGCGCACCCGCGGCATGGCGCGGCGGCCGTAGATGGCCGAGAGCAACAGGATCACGCCGAGGCGGCCGGTGAACATGCCGACCATCAGCACCAGCTGCCCCCAGCGGTTGAGCTCGGCGGTGACGCCGACATCGAGGCCGACGGTGCCGAAGGCCGAGACGCAGGTGAACAGTTTCTCGAGGAAGCTGAAGGCCTGGCGTCCCTGCTGGGGTTCGGCGGTGATGCCCAGACCCAGCAGCAGAGCCATCACCAGCACGAACAGGGCCGAGGCGAGAGCCACCCCCACCGCCCGCAGCACCGTGGTGTCGGGAATGTGGCGGCGGCGCACGTGCACGTGGTCGCGGCCCTCCAGCGTCGAGCGGGTGGCCGCCATCAGCACCGCGAAGGTGGTGGTCTTGATGCCGCCACCGGTGCCGCCAGGGCTGGCGCCGATGAACATCAGCACGATCATCAGCAGCAGGCCGGCTTCCGAGAGGGTCTGCAGGGAGAGCGGGATCGTGTTGAAGCCCGCCGTGCGTGTGGTGATCGACTGGAACAGGGTGATCAGCAGCTGCTGGCCGAAGTTCAGTTGTTCGACGGTGGTCTTGCCGACGCCGAAGTTCTCGGTGAGCAGCAGTCCGGCACTGCCCACCAGGATCAGCGCGATCGTGCTGCGCAGCACCAGGCGGGTGTGCAGGCTGAGGCGCCGCAGCTGCAGCAGCTGGAAGCGGTTGCGCCACAGGTCCTGGGTGACGCGCCAGCCGATGCCGCCCGTGACGATCATCGCGGCGATCACGGCGTTGACCACGATGTTGTCGCGGTAGGGCTCCAGGTTCGTCTTCCAGAGGCCGAAACCGGCGTTGTTGTAAGCGCTGATGCAGTGAAACAGCGAGGCCCAGAGGCGCTGGCCAGGATCGCTGATGTCCCGGAAGCCGAACAGAAACAGCACGGCGCTGCCCAGGCCCATCACCCAGGCGGCCGAGATCAGGATCGAATGAAAGGTGGGGCCGATGCCGCCGACGCCGAACTCATCGAGAGCGCGGCCCTTGTCGAGCCGCTGGCGCAGGCCGGAGCGCCCCTGCACGAAGCCCTGCAGAAAGGTGGTGATCGCCATCAGTCCCAGGCCGCCCGTGACGATGAGCGCGGCGAGCGCCACCTGACCCACAAAGGTGAGCTCCTTGCCCACGTCGATGATCGACAGGCCGGTGACGGTGATGGCGGAGGTGACGGTGAACAGCGCCTCCCACAGGCCGACGCTGTCGGAGGAACAGAGGGGCGAAGCGAGCAGCAGCGTGCCGGCGGCGATCACCAGCAGGCCGGTGACGATCGTGAACTGCGGCACGGTCAGCTGGCGACGCCAGTGATCGACGCGAGCAAGAACGTCAGGGCCCGGCGTCGCCGGGGGGGAGGCAGCCATCGCTGAACGCGTTTGGGAGCACCAGTCTGCGCTGCACGGGAGCAGCCGGCCGAGGCGTTTTCACAACCGAGGCGTCGCTGTCATCAGGCTCTTAAGGTTTCCGCATTTCGATCTGGATCCTTGAGCGGCCCCGCCTCCACAGCCAGTTCCGCAGCCAGTTCCTCACCGAGCAGCGATGCCCTCGCAGGACGTGTGGCCTGGCACGCCCTGGCCCCCGAGGCCTGCCTGCAGCGGCTCGAGGTGGATGACCAGGGCCTGAGCACCGCCAGCGCCGCTCGCCGCCTGGCCGACACCGGACTCAACCGGCTGGAGATCAGCGAGGGGCGCAGCAACCTGCAGATCCTCTGGGATCAGTTCAGCAATGTGATGCTGATCATGCTGCTGGCCGTGGCGGCGGTGTCGGCCGCCGTGTCGCTGCACCAGCAGGAATTCCCCAAGGACGCCATCGCCATCCTGGTGATCGTGGTGCTCAACGGCCTGCTGGGCTATCTGCAGGAGAGCAAGGCCCAGAAGGCGCTGCTGGCGCTGCGCGACATGGCCCAGCCACTGGTGCAGGTGCGCCGCGACGGCCAGTGGCAGCGCCTCTCCAGCGAGCAGCTGGTGCCCGGCGATCTGATCCGGATGGAGGCGGGCGATCGGGTGCCCGCCGATGCACGCCTGCTGGAGGTGGCCGATCTGGGGCT
>CAYNGR010000053.1:0-2645 GCA_964396755.1 uncultured Cyanobium sp.
CTCTCCAGATACCCCGCCACCCACTCCTCGGCGCTCTGGCCGTTCTGCAGCTGTGCCTGCACCTCCGGCGTGGCCAGGATCGCCTCGACGCAGGAGCCCAGCATTCCCACCGAACGGCTGTGGGGCAGTAGCTGCCGGAGCTGCCGATGCAGGCTCCACAGATACCAGCAGGAGCCATCCAGCCCCGCCTTGAAGCGCCCCCAGCTGCTGGGATCTCTCCTGGCATCGATCATCTGATCGCGGGCGTTGTGGGCCTTGTCGGCGGCGATCACCAGCCAGGCCGCTTCGGGTTTGTGGGCCAGCGAGTCGATCGTGTGGGTCTTGCGCAGCAGCCAGGGCTGCTTGGGCGTGCCCGCCTCAACCGAGTCTTCGGTGTCGGTGCAGGCCACGACGATGTCGGCCACCTCCGATCCGAAGCGCTCGGCGATCGAGCCGTGGTTCTGCTGGGCATCCTCGATGGCGTCATGCAGCAGGCCGGCGATCGCCTGCTCCTCGCTGCCGCCGTCCTCCCACACCAGGGCGCTGACGCTGATCAGGTGGGAGATGTAGGGCACCGGCTTGCCCTTGCGGAACTGATTGCGGTGCAGCTGGGCCGTCCAGAGCAGCGCCTGGTCGTAGCGGTCGCTGTGGGCAGGGGGTGGGGGCTCGGCGCTGGGCATGTCAGAGCTGGGCTGGGGGCTGGCGGCCGGGAGGCGCCTCCATCCTGTCGCCACGCCGTGATGCAGGCTTGAAGTTTTGTGCGAAGGACGAGGGGCGTTCGTGGCGGGTCCGTGGGGCGTGATGTCGTTCAGTCTCCGCGGCCAGCGTTCACTGGCTCCTGCTCAGCGGCGTCTGCTCACTGACTTCAGCTCACCGATTTCAGCTCACTGATTTCATCTCACTGGCTTCAGTCGTTCGTCGTTGCGCTTCGAGGGGGCCTGGAAGGCCTCGTCGCCGGCAGGCACGCTCTGCCGCCATTGCCGCAGGGTCATGCGGTTGGGCTGCGCCGATGTTGGCTGGTTTCGTTGATAGGCGTTGAGCAGGTCGTGCCTGCCGGTCTGACTCAACGGTGACACCAGATCGGTGTGACAGGGTCGGGGACTGGACAGGGTCACGCTGCCAATAGCGCTCCATCAGTGCTCCATCCGCGTGCTGATCGGGCTCATCTGCAAGGGGCGCCGACTAGCGTCCAGCCAGCCACCCATCCAGCCCATGAGGACAGTCGCCTCAGCGTTCGCGCTTCTGCT
The DNA here is from genome assembly GCA_964396755.1 of uncultured Cyanobium sp. Lineage (GTDB taxonomy): Bacteria > Cyanobacteriota > Cyanobacteriia > PCC-6307 > Cyanobiaceae > Cyanobium. Next base: position 1,227 of record CAYNGR010000053.1, read on the forward strand.
GTGCAGCGCGGCGCCAGCGTTGTCTGCCTCATGGCAGGACTTCCGCGACTACGGCGTCGGTGAAGGACGCGCCACCACCTTGAAGCGCTGTGAGCGTGGCCGGCAGATGAATGCCAGGGGACTCTCTGAATTTGATCCCCGCAAGCTGGCGCTGATCCGTGCCGATCTGCTCAAGAGCGGCAGGAGCCCTGCTGAGGTGGATGCCGTGGAGAAGGGCTATGGCGCCGCGATGAAGATCGTCTGTCCTGAGGTGTGGTGAGCGCGGCCGAAGGCTGTCGAAGCGCATGGCTGTCGAAGCGCATGGCTGTCCTGCCGCATGGCTGTCCTGCCGCAGTCGGTGGTCATTGCCCAGTCGCTGTTGCCGGGTCCAGGCCTCTGTTGCATGGGCAGCTTGTGTGCATGGATCTGAGCCTCGTAGATCTGAGCTCCTTGGCACGGCAGCGCTCCTTCCTGGACCGGGGAATGCTCCAAAGGCGGCTGGTGTTCGGCCGGCAGCGGTCGGTCGTCCTCGGTGAGCCCGGCTAGCGTCAGCCGTCCGACAAGCCAAGTGGGGGCCGGGACAGCCGTGGGCCAAGCCAGCCGTCCGGCCCGTGGGCCGCTTGCAGGCCTGGAAGGGCTGGGTTCGTCTCTGGTCTGGGCGTTGCGGGGGCTTCTGCGCTCGTTGCTGCGCTGGGTATCGCCGCTGCTGCCGGCGGGATCGACGCGTTTGCTTCCGAGGTTGGTCTTGCTGGCGCTGTTCTCGCCGGGGTTGCCCGGCTACCGCAGGCCGCCGCACTCCCCTGGCTCTGCCGTCCTGCACGTCCTGCGGCGTGGGCTGCGGCGTCGGAGGCGGGGCGGGCTGCGGGCCCTGGCGGCGCTGCTGCTGCTGGTGCTGCTGGCGGTTGTCCCTCTGCTGCCCTCCATCTCCGCATCTCTGCAGGCTGCTTCGGCTGTCGGCACGCCCACCCGGCCGCTGCCGCTGAGCAGCCAGGCCCTGGCCCTGCAGTCGCCCTGGAGCCGTCCGGCCAGCTATCCGCTGTCGCGGCGTCCGCGCAGTACGCTCTATCGCCCCAGCGCCGACTGGATCGGGCGGCTGATCCTGCCCACACAGGCCGATCTGTCGGATCCTGCTGCCCCGGCTGGCGACTGGGTGTGGATCGAGCTGGAGCAGGCTCCTGCAGGTTCCCAGGCCCTGATCGGCCGGCGTCTGCGTCTCACCTGGGCCCAGGCTCCCGAGCTCTCCCGCCTGGTGGAGGCCGTCACCACCGACATCCGTTTCGGTGCGGCGGCCCGGCGATCGGCGGCTCGCGGCGACGTGGTGCCCAGCCGTCTCGATGGCCGCCGGCGGGTGGGGCCGCTGCAGTCGCTGGCGGGTGCCAGGCCGATCGATGACATGACGGTGTCGTTGGAGGGGGTGTCGTTGGAAGGGCTGTCACTGGA
>CAYNGR010000053.1:2745-8248 GCA_964396755.1 uncultured Cyanobium sp.
GCGCCTTCCGCTGTGGGGGCTGATCAGGCGTCCGATGCGAGGCCCGCCGGGGATGCCGATGCGCCAGGCGAGCTGTGGTGGGTGCGGCATTTCAATCGCCGCAGCGGTGACTTCGACGGGCCGCGCGAGCTGATCCGTCTGCCGCTGCTGCCGCCCGACCGCTTCGGCCGCCGCATGCTCGATCCCACCGGCCTCGAGCGCCTGCCTCTGAACCGGCAGGGCTGGTGGATCCAGGGCGCCCCCGCCGCCGATGGGCTGTTCACGATTCAGGCGCTGGAGCCGCGCGCCCTGCTGACGCCCCGCCCTGAGGCCCAGATCAGCGGCACCGACGCCAGCCTGGCCAAGCTGCTGCGCGGCAGCTGGAGCCCGCCGATGCTGCGCCGCGGCAGCCTGCACAGCAGCGCCCTGCTGCCTGATGGCGCGGCTCCGCTCTCCTGGCGTGTGGGTGATCGCGCCCTGCTGATGCACCTGTTCGGCGGCATCGGCGGCGCCGACGGCGAACCGGTGTCGCTGTGGACCGCCACCGGCCACTTCTCCTTCGGTGAGGCCCGGGTGGTGAGCGACCCGTTCACGGGCCAGCCGCGGCTGCAGCTCCACTATCACCAGATCTATGCCAACAACCCCAACGGCATCGTCGCCGGCAGCCAGGACTGGAGCGCCTATGGCGGCAACCTGCAGCGCGGCTGGCTGGGCACCCGCCCCTTCTCCGATGCCCTGATCCCGCTGGGGCCGCGGGTGCTCGATGCCATCGCCCTGCAGGCGGAGCTGCTGGCGGCCCGCTACCGCAGTGGCGACGGCCAGGGGGTGGCCCTGGTGACCGCCGCCACCTCCTGCGTGCAGGATTCCGCCCAGGCCCTGTGGATCGCCCTGCGCCAACTGCAGCAGCAGAGCCCTCCCCTCGCGGGCAAGGCCGCGGCCAGCCCCGCCGAACGGGAGCGCCTGCGCCGTCTCGCTCTGGCCCTCGATCACCTGCTGACGCCCTTCGGGCGGGTGCGTGGCGACTGGCAGCACAACAGCAGCGTGGTGCTTGCCGGCGGCCGCGGCGTCTTCCAGGCCAGCCAGAGCCCCCTGGCGGTGCTGCTCAGCTGGCGCTCGCTGCTGCCGCGCGGCGCCCACGACACCTTCGCGGCCGAGCTGCTGCGCGCCGGCCTGCCCCTGCAGTTGCTGCGCACCAATCAGATCCCCGGGGGTGATCCCCGTCTCGAGCCGATCGCTCCCACCACCCTGCTGGGCCAGCTGCCCGTGGCCGGCACCCTGGTGGCCCGCCTCGGCGATGGACTGTTCCCGCCACTGCAGGCCGCGGCGCCCGCCTGGCCGCTGCTGATCCTGGCGGTCTATGGACCGCTGGCGCTGCTGCTCGGCCGGCGCGATGGCCTGCTGCCACGCACCTGGATCTGGCCGCCGCTGCCGCAGCTGCTGCGCCGCGGCGGTTGCTATCTGCTGATGCCGGCCTTCGGCGAGGAGCTGCTGTTCCGCGGGCTGCTGCTGCCCCATCCGCTGGCCGGGCTGACGCCCCTGGCGCTGCTGCCCTGGATCGCCCTGAGTACCGGCCTGTTCGTGCTGTATCACCCCCTGGCCGGGCGCCTCTGGTACCGCCAGGGCCGCCGCCTGTTCGACGATCCGCGCTTCCTGCTGCAGTGCATGCTGCTGGGGCTGGCCTGTGCCCTGGCTTACTGCGCCACCGGCTCGCTGTGGTGGGCGGTGCTGCTGCACTGGCTGGCGGTGCTGCTGTGGTTGGAGCCGCTGCAGGGTCGCCTGCTGCTCGGCGGCCGTGGCTCCGATGCCGCGCTCTGAGGGGGCAGCGTCCGCTCGGGTCAGGTCCGATGCCGCGTGCCGCTCGATGGGAGGGCATCCGTGCGAACCACCGGACGGTGCGCGGGCCTTGCTGCGCTCCTCGTTGTTGTCGGCGTGCGCTGGCCTGCGGCGACGGCTGCTGCGCCGTGTTCCTGAGGCTGAGGGGCTGCCAACAGCCTGCCTACGGTCGGGCAGCCTCTCGCCAGCGGAGTGAGTTGATGGGCGGTCTGCGCCGCGCCGCGGTGGGCCTGATTCTCGGCCTGGCCACCGCCGCATCGCCCTCTGAGGTCGCGGCTCAGGGCAGGCGGATGCCCGAGCCTGCGGCCAACCGGGCATCGCTGGCCCTGGCCGATCCGCTCAGGCCGCCCGCCCCTCGGCTGGCTGCTCAGACCGCCGCCGGCCCGCGGGGCGCTCCACTGCGGCAGGCCTGGCTGCCAGACTCCCGCGCCGCTGTGCCTGCGGCACCTCCTGCCCCCAGCGCCGGTCCAGGGGCACTGCCGCGGCCTGCTCCCGTCTCCCCCGTGCCGGCCGACGCGGCTGGGCTGCAGCGGTTTGCCGACGATCCGCTGCCCTCCTGGCGTGCCGGCTCCGCCAAGGCGGCTTTGCTGCGCTTCGTGCGTCAGGCGATCCGTCCCGATGGGCCGGGCTTCATTCCGCCCGGCGAACGCCTGGCGGTGTTCGACAACGACGGCACGCTCTGGAGTGAGCAGCCGCTCTACTTCCCCTTCCAGTTCTGCGTCGACCGCCTGCGATCGCTGGCGTCAGCACCGCCCGCCTGGCGCCGACAGGAGCCCCATGCCTCGGCTCTGCACGGCGATGTCGAGGCTCTGCTGAGCCAGGGAACGGCCGCCCTGGCTGCGCTGCTGCCGGCCTGCTCGGCGGGCATGGACCGCGACACCTACGCCGCCGAGGTGCGCCGCTGGCTGGCCACGGCGCGCCATCCGCGCACGGGGCTGCCCTACACGGCGATGGTGTTCCAGCCGATGCTGGAGCTGCTGCAGTGGCTGAGGTCCGCCGGCTTCCGCAGCGTGATCGTCTCCGGCGGCGACAGCGAGTTCATGCGCCCCTGGACCGAGGCGGTCTACGGCATCCCGCCGGAGCAGGTGATCGGCACCCGGCTGGCCCTGGCCTGGCAGCAGACCCCCGGCCAGCCGCCGCGGCTGCTGCGTCAGCCGGCGCTGGAGCTGGTGGTGGATGGCGCCAACAAGCCGATCGCGATCCAGCAGACGCTGGGCCGGCGGCCGGTGGCGGCCTTCGGCAACTCCGACGGCGATCTGCAGATGTTGGAGTGGACGACCTCCGGCGCCGGGCCGCGGCTGGCCCTGCTGGTTCACCACACCGATGCCCGCCGCGAGTGGGCCTACGACCGCGACAGCCGCGTCGGACGGCTGGACCGGGCCCTGGATCTGGCCCGGCAGCGGGGCTGGATCGTCGTCGACATGGCGCGGGACTGGCTGCGGGTGTATCCGCACCAGCCGCGCTCCCGCTGAACCGGTGGCCCGGAACCGGGGAGGCGCCGCTCAGGCTGGCTGCTGTTCCTGGCCGGGGCTGTGCACCGGATGGCGGTGCGGCAGGTTGCCGAAGTGGGCGCGGGCCACCGCCAGCAGCCCGGCCTCGCTGAGGGCCGAGTCATCGACCGTCTCGATGCCGCTGATGTGCGCCAGCAGGTCGCGCCGGTGCGTCTCGAGATGGCGCAGCAGCACCTGGCGCAGGTCGCTCGATCCCTGGCCGTGGCCGAGCAGCAGCACCGCGTCGGCGTCGGCCATGGCGGCGGTGATGCGCGACAGGTAGTCGCTGTCGAGCGGTGCCCTCTGGCCGGCCTGATCGCGGTCGTGGCGATGGGTGAGGTTCTGCTCACTGCCCCAGACGCCGTGCGGATGCAGCAGCGCGTGCTCCACCTCGTCGCCTTCGAACCGATAGACGTCGGTGTGGCGATGGTTGAGCAGCAGCACCAGGCGGCGGCTCTGATCGCCGCGCGGGGAGGGGCCATCGGCCACCGGATGGTCGGGGCTGACGCCCGCGTCCCGCAGGATCTGCCGCAGCCGCAGCACGGCCTCGCTGTCGAGGTCGGGATGGTGGGGCCCCGCGCCGCTGTGCAGCCAGGTCTCCTGGCCGGAGGGCATGCGGATGTGCAGGCGATGGTCCGGGCGCTCCTCCACCTCGGCGCCCAGCAGGCGCAGCAGGGCCTCCACCTTGGAGATCCGGATCCCGTGCTGCAGGGGATGGGCGAACAGGGCCTCCAGCGTGCGCTGGTGGTGGCGTTTCATCACGTCGCTCCCGGCTGCCTGAACGTTATGGAGTCCGCCCGGATCGGTTGCTGCCGCGCCGCGCTGTGCGGTCTGGACGCCGCATGGCCGCCGCGCCGCTGCCCCGGGGAGAGGCCGCCTGGTGGGGATGGCCCGGCGTCGGCGTGGGATGAGCCGGCTGCAGCGGCGCCCGGGATGCGGCATCGGGCCCAGGCTGGTGGCGCGCTGCTGGGCTGCAGCCGCCTGGCCTGCTGCGAGACCGCTGCCGGCCGGCCCCGTCCGCCAGCGGGCACCACCGTCCGCTGCGCCGGCCCGGCAGGGCCACGATGCCTCCCGGATCCCGTAGAACGGCGTCCCCCGTCGATGAGCCCATGGCCTGGAGCGCTGCCGCCATTCCTGATCAGCACGGCCGTGTCGCCCTGGTGACCGGCGCCGCCAGCGGCCTGGGCCTGGAGACCGCCCGGGCCCTGGCCAGGGCCGGTGCCACCGTGCTGCTGGCCTGCCGCACGGCCGAACGGGCCGAGGCCGCCCGCCGCCAGCTGGATGGCGAGGCGGGCGGCAGCCTCGAGATCCTGCCCCTCGACCTGGCCGATCTGGCCTCGGTGACGGCGGCCGCGGCCGAGGTGGGGCGGCGCTGGGCCCGTCTCGACCTGCTGATCAACAACGCCGGCGTGATGGCGCTGCCCCGCCAGCTCAGCGCCGATGGCTACGAACTGCAGTTCGCCACCAATCACCTGGGCCATTTCGCGCTCAGCCGCGCCCTGCTGCCGCTGCTGCGCGACACCCCCGGCAGCCGGGTGGTGACGGTCACCTCCGGCGCCCACCACTTCGGCCGCATCGCCTTCGACGATCTGCAGGGGGAGCGCCGCTACGACCGCTGGCAGGCCTACGCCCAGAGCAAGCTGGCCAACACGATGTTCGCGCTGGAGCTGCAGCAGCGGCTGCGCGCCAGCGGCAGTGACACCCTGTCGCTGGCGGCCCATCCCGGCATCGCCCGCACCGACCTGCAGCCCCGCTCGGTGGCCGCCAGCGGCAAGCGTCTGGAGGCGTTCGCCTACCGCCTGATGGGTCCGCTGTTCCAGAGCGCAGCCGATGGAGCCCTGCCGCAGCTGTACGCCGCCACCGCCGCGGATGTCAGTGGTGGCGAGTTGATCGCCCCGGGCTCGATGGCGGAGATGCGGGGAGCGCCCGGCCGCGGGCGGCTGCCGGCGGCGGCCGTGAACCGCCAGGAGCGCGATCGCCTCTGGGAGGTGAGCGAGCAGCTGATCCAGCGTCCCTGAGGGCAGGCCGGCGCCCCGGCGTCAGGCGCATCAGCGGCGGCCTGGCTGGGCGCACCCACCTGCAAAGCCCCGGATCCAGCTCGTCTGTCGGGCCCGGCCTCCGGATCCGCCGCTTCAGGTCTGTGATCCAGCCGTGGCGTTCGGCCTGCTCACCTGGTGGGCTGGTCGGGTCCATTCGTCAGG
>CAYNGR010000053.1:8348-11149 GCA_964396755.1 uncultured Cyanobium sp.
ATTCGCCTGGCCGACTCGTCGGGGTCGGGTGGGGCGGCACCGGCCGGCTGGGGAGCCTCAGTCCTCGCCGCCGCCGAAATCCTCGTCGTAGCCGCCGTAGGGATTGAATTCGGCCCAGCCGGGGCTGGCCTGCTGCAGCAGCCCGTACTGGGCGTCCTTGTCGTCCAGGTAGGTGTTGCCCGTGGGCACCGTGTCGCAGCTGATCGAGCCGTCGCTGCCCTGCACGCAGTTCTCGAAGCGCACGCCGGCAAGCGCTGCCTGGCAGGGCAGCAGCAGCGAGGCGGTGGCGAGCGCCAGAAGCGGGAGCTTCAGGGCAGTGGACGGGCTGAGCCGCGGGCGTCGGGTCATCGGGCGGGCGCGCACTGCTGGGATGATGGCAGCGCCCTGAGGCTCGCAGCCATGTACACCGACTGGACCGCCGTGATCCTGCTGCTGCTGACGGCCGCTCCGCTGGCTGTCGTGGTGGCCACCGCCGCCTTCTTCATCCTGCGTCAGAAGAAGCAACGGCTCTGAGGCCGGCGCGGCGCAGCAGATCAGCGGAGGTGAGCAGCCGCTGACCTCCGCCCAGGCAATCCATGCAGGTGCGATGGCTCTGCACGTTGGTGCGCAGCATGCCGCTTCCGCCGCAGTGGCTGCAGGGAGTGCGCTCCAGCTGCAGGCCGGCCGCCGTCAGCTCCAGCGGCGCCACGCTCAGGTGGCTGCGGCGGCGTTCGACGGGAGGAGAGGACGATGGGGAAATCGTCACAAGGCCCGCTGGGCTGAGGCCGCTGGCGCGGGGTGAGGAGGGGACGGGACAGGTCATGGAATCCGGCCCAGGCGGGGCCGCTGCGGCGATCTCTTCACTGTGGCGGGAAAATCCGGCCCGATCCCGAAGCCTTCGTTAAATCTCGATCCGGTGCCGCAATGGCGCTGCACCAGTGGCGTCATCGCTGTCTCCGGCCGGCTCCGGCAGGGGGTGCGTGGGCGGCAGCAGGGGGCCCTGCGCCGGCAGGCTCTCCAGCAGCTCCAGCACGCTGAGGCGGGAGCCAGCCGGTACCAGCTCAAGGCTGGCGGCCAGCTCGCCGATCACGGCTGCGGCGTCGCGCCCGTCGCGCTGCAGTCCCGCCAGCCCCTCGGCCTGCTCGCGCTTGCTCAGCCGCTGACCGCTGGCATCGCGCCAGAGGGGCACATGCGCATAGGCGGGCGGTTCGGCTCCCAGCGCCCGCATCACCGCCACCTGGGCGCCGGTGCTGCTCCACAGATCCTCGCCGCGCACCACCTCGCTGATCCCCAGCCACAGCTCATCGACGGCGGTGGCCAGGTGGTAGGCCACCACCCCATCGGCGCGGCGCAGGACCACATCGCCCACGGCGCTGGGGCCATCGAGATGGCCGCCGCGGGCGCAGGCCTCCCGCCACTGCAGGTCTCCCGGCGGCAGGCGCAGCCGCCAGCTGGGCAGCCGCCCCTGCTGGGGGCCCCAGGCGACCGGCCTTTGGCGGCAGAAGCCGGGGTAGACGTTGAGACCGCCATGGGGGGCGGAGATGTCAGCCAGTAGGCGGCGGCTGCAGGTGCAGGGGTAGAGCCAGCCGGCCTGGCGCAGGCAGGAGAGCACGCTCGCGTACAAGCCGCGGCGCTCGCTCTGGCGCAGCACCGGTCCGTCCCAGTGCAGGCCCAGCCAGCGCAGATCCGCCAGGATCGCCTCCTCGGCGCCGGGCCGGTTGCGGGGCGTGTCGAGATCATCGAGGCGCAGCAGCCAGGTGCCGCCGCGGCGCCGGGCCGCCAGCCAGCTGAGCAGGGCGGTGCGCAGATTGCCGCGATGCAGGGCGCCGGTTGGGGAGGGGGCGAAGCGACCGCGGTAACCCCGGTTGCGTTGCTGCTGGGCCTCTTCGAGCAGGCTGCGCAGGTGCTCCGGCAGCTGCAGCCCCGACAGCTGCAGCTCCGTCAGCGGCTCGCCGGCGGGGGCGGTTGCCGGGTGGCCGTCGTGCCGCTCAGGCTGCTCAGGCCGCCCTGGCCGCTGGAGGCTGCCGGGCTCGCTCTGGGCCGCGGCGGCGCCCGGCAGGGGGGCGGCATCCGCTGGCCTGGCCGATGCACCGGCAGCGTCGCTGGCCGCGACAGGCGGGGTGGAGCCGCTCATGGCCTGCGGCGTTTCCTGTCGCTCCTGGCCGGCGGCCTGAGCCGGCACGTTCGGAGCCGGCTGCCGCTGGCTGGCTTCAGGCCGGTGGCGCTGCCCTGGCTGCATCGGTGGAGGATCGCGGCGGCGCAGGCCTGGAGGGGGAGTTCATTCTCTCTGGGCGTCCCTGCCCGGCCGGCCCGGCAATCCCGCGTCGCTGCGCACCTCATGTCGGAGGCTGCCCGGGCCCGCAGGATCAGGTCTGCTGGATCGGGTTGGCCGCTGAACACGTCCCGGCCGCCGCCAACGCCGCCGGGCTGGCCGCAGCGGCGCCCAACCCGCACGAACGCTGCTGGATCCCCTGAGGCCGGTGCGGACCGGCTCACAAGGAGCTGCTCTGGCGACGCCGGCCATCCCATCCCCTGGCTTGCCGCGTACAGGGATGGCTCAGACGCGGATCGTCCCGGAGCGGCCCGCCCCAGACAGCGCCGCACCAGGCAGGAGCGCTGCAGACAGGAGCCCTGCAGACAGGACTGGCGCAGATAGGACCGGCCGCAGGCCGCAAGGCCCGCGAGAGCGCAGCTCAGGACCGGGCTGCCCCCCCTGCGAGCGACATGGCCGCGAACGACAGAGTCGAGAACGATCCATCCGTGACCGCCCGGGCCGCGCTGACCAGGCCCCGCGGCGCAATGAAGCCTGAGCAGCCCACAGC
>CAYNGR010000053.1:11249-17179 GCA_964396755.1 uncultured Cyanobium sp.
GCCCAAAGCCCAGAGCCCACAGCTCAGAGCCTGCAGGGCTCCCTGCACGGCGCCAGGCCTATGTCGTTCATCCCAGAGAGCCCAGGCTCAGCGTTGAGCCAGTCCGCTCAGCCCACAGCCCACAGGGCTCAGCCTTGAGCCAGGCCGCCCAACCCACGGCCCGTGGCAGGGCGCGTCACAGCACAACCCGTGGCGTGGCGCGTCACAGCAAAAAAGGCGGTTCCCGGAGGAACCGCCTGGCTGGGATCGTGGTCCGGCAGTCCGGTGGACAGGCCTGAGCATCAGGGTGGGAATGCACCCGACTGGGCTGGGGATCAGCCCTGGACGCGGTCCTTGAACAGCTTGCCGGCGGTGAAGGCGGGAACCCGCTTGGCCTCGATGGCGATCTTCTCGCCGGTCTTGGGGTTGAGGCCCTGACGGGCGGAGCGCTCACGGGGTTCGAATGAGCCGAAGCCCAGGATCGAGACCTTCTTGCCTTCCACCACCGAATCGATGATGGTTTCGATCAGGGCATCGACGACGTTGGCGACGTCCGTCTTGGTCTGTTCGGTGCGGGCGGCAACGATGTTGACGAGATCAGCTTTGTTCATGGCGTCGGAATAGACCTCCGGGGATGCGGGACTGTCGGGGGGTGACGGCGTGTGGGGCCGCCGGGCAGTGGATCGGAGAGGGTCCCCGACCGCCCGTGGCAACAAGCGTGCCCATGGTATGGAGCAAGGACGGGCCCGGCAACCGCAAAAGTCCGGTTATGGCAACGGTTCTTGCGGTTCGTGGCACCGCGGCCGGCTCGCGCCCATCAACCTGCAGCCCGAGCGGAGACGCCAGTGCAGGCCGGCGACGGCGGCCGGGAAGGGGCGGCTTCAGGCCTCTGGCAGGGCCTCGGCCAGGGCCGAGAGATCCAGTCGTGCCAGCAGGTCTGCGCCACCATGCAGCAGCTTCTCGCCGCGCAGCGCCCCCAGGGCGGCGCCGCTGGCGATCCACTCCGGCGAGCCGGCCGGCAGCCATTGGCGCAGCCGCTCGATGCTGTTCAGCTGGCGCGGCCAGTGGAACGTGCCGGTGCGACGCAGCGGGCCGAGCTGCCCTGGTCCCAGAGGCACCAGCAGCCGGCCGCAGAACAGCCCATCGCCTGCCGCACCGCCTATGGCATGCAGCACGCAGCTGCCCGGGCTGGGCCCCGGCGTCCAGAGCAGCTCCAGACCTGGCGCCAGGCTGTGGCGCTGGCCGAAGCGGTGCAGATCGGGCACCGAGGGCAGCAGATAGGCCTCCTGCTCCTGCACCAGCACCGGCCAGCCCAGCTCCGCCTGCAGGGCGCGGCAGCGTCCGTGGCCCAGGCGGCCGCTGAGCACGATCCAACCTTGTCGCTGGTTGGCGCGCTGCCGCAACCAGCTGAGATTCGCCTCGCTCAGGGCGGGCACGTCGACGAGCACATCCAGCGTCTCAGTCTCGTAACACCAGGCGCTGCCGCCCTGGCTGTCGCGGTTGGGGGCGAACAGCCACAGGCCCGGCCGCACCGGCTGGGGAGGACGACCTTCGCTGATGGGTGACGGATCGGCGGTTTCGCCCACAGGGCCTCCAGGCATGCCCTCCATTGAACCCACCCGCCTGCCCCGCCACGGCTCCGCGCCCTCGCCACAGTCGGCAGGCTGAACGGGATTGTGCGCATCGGCTCACGCTCAGGCCTGGCGGCAGGCCCTAACTTGAGCCCACCCTGTCCCCCCGTTTTGCAGCCGATCCGGTTCGGACACCCCTGGCCGCTGGGGGCCTCCTGCACGGCGCGGGGGGTGAATTTTTCTGTGGTGGCCCCCCTGGCGACGCGGGTGGAGCTGCTCCTGTTCGCCAGCGGCGAGGCTCCCGAGCCGTTTCAGGTGATCGACCTGGATGCGCGCCACCGCTCCGGCGACCACTGGCATGTGGAGGTGGTGGGGGTCGGCATCGGATGCTGCTACGGCTATCGCGTGTTCGGGCCGCTGCAGCCCGGCAGCCACGGCTTCAATCCCTCCAAGGTGCTGCTCGATCCCTGCGCCCGGGCGATCACCGGCTGGTCGGTGTACCAGCGGGGGGCGGCGGTGGGGGCGATCCCCAACACCGCCTGCTGCCTCAAGGGGGTGGTGACCGAGCGGGACCGCTTCGATTTTGATGCGGCGCCCCGGCCGCGCCATTCCTGGCAGAAGAGCGTCATCTACGAGCTGCATGCGGGCGGCTTCACGCGGGGCGTGGGCTCGCCGGTGGCGGCCGAGCGCCAAGGCACCCTGCTCGGGCTGATCGAGGTGCTGCCGCAGCTTCGCGAGCTGGGGGTGACCGCGATCGAGCTGCTGCCGGTGATGGCCTTCGATCCCCAGGACGCCCCGCCGGGACGGTTCAACCACTGGGGCTACAGCCCGCTGAGCTGGATGGCGCCGCACCCCGGCTATCTGTGCAGCGACGACCCGCTGCAGGGACGCCGAGAGGTGCGGCAGCTGGTGACCGCCTGCCACCAGCAGGGGCTGGAGGTGCTGCTCGATGTGGTCTACAACCACACCACCGAGGGCAACCAGGAGGGGCCGACGCTGAGCTGGCGCGGCTTCGGCGACCAGCTCTATTACCACCAGAACGCCAGCGGCGACTATCTGGATGTGAGCGGCTGCGGCAACAGCATCGCCGCCAATCGGCCCCTGGTGCGGCGGCTGATCCTCGAATCGCTGCGCTGCTGGGCGGTGGAGCTGGGCATCGACGGGTTCCGCTTCGATCTGGGCATCGCCCTGAGCCGCGGCGAGGGGCTGACGCCGCTGGATTCGCCCCCCCTGTTCGAGGACATGGAGGCCGATCCGGACCTGAGCGACCTGAAGCTGGTGAGCGAGCCCTGGGACTGCGGCGGCCTCTATCGGCTCAGCGACTTCCCGGCTCAGCGGGTCGCCGGCTGGAACGGACGCTTCCGCGATGATCTGCGCCGCTTCTGGAAGGGAGACGAGCGCACCACCTGGCCTCTGGGCCAGCGGATCAGCGGCAATCCCGATCTGTTCGGCGGCCAGGGCCATGCGCCGAACAACAGCCATGGTCAGGCGAATGGTCAGAGCAATGGGAATGGCGTCGCTCGCACGATCACCTTCCTCACCGCCCATGACGGCTTCACGCTGGCGGATCTGGTGAGCTTCAACCGCAAGCACAACCTGGCCAACGGTGAGAACGATCGCGATGGCGACAACCACAACAACAGCTGGAACCACGGTGTCGAGGGGCCCAGCAGTGACCCGGCGGTGCGGGCCCTGCGGGAGCGGCAGCTGCGCAATCTGCTGAGCTCGCTGCTGCTCACGCCCGGCGTGCCGATGCTGCTGATGGGCGATGAGGTCAGGCGCAGCCAGGGGGGCAACAACAACACCTGGTGTCAGAACAACCCGCTGGGCTGGATGCACTGGCGGCACGACGAGGCCGACCGGGCCTTGCAGCTGTTCGTCAGGCGGCTGATCAGCCTGCGCCAGCAGCTGGCGGGGCTGCTCAACCCGGAGGTGCCGCTGGCCGAGGCGCCGTCACGGCGCAGCGGTGAGGTCAGTCCGCTGTGGCGCGAATGGCATGGGGTGGAGCTGCAGAAGCCGGACTGGGCGGCCTGGTCCCATTCGCTGGCCTGGAGCCTGCATGACGGCCCGCATGGCCCGCTGCTGTGGTGCGGCATGAATGCCTTCTTCAAGGCGATGCACTTCGAGCTGCCGCCCACCCCGGGGGGCTGGCGGCGCCTGATCGACACGGCGCTGCCGCCCGGGCAGGACTTCCCCGCAGAGCCTGAAACCTGGAGCCCGCCGGGGGTGCCGCTGGAGAGCCGCAGCCTGATCCTGATGGTGTCGGCGCCGCTGGCCAAGACGCTGACGCTGCCGGAGTGAGTTGCCGTCAGGTTCGCGGCTTTAGGAGGTGTAGACGTCGTCGGCCGGAGGCCATACAAACTGATCAGTGCCAGCAGCAGGGCCGCCAGCAGGGTGATCCAGCCCTGTCGATCGAATCCGAAAACCAGAGGCGCCCCCACCAGCACGGATGCGCTGTCGTATGGGTGTACTGGTGTGGCATCGGTGAAAACGCGGAGCGGCGGGCAGGTGAAGCGGCCTGTCGCTCCGGCTCCAAGCTCCATCCGTGTTCGTGTCGCCTCAGGTTCCCGTTCGCCGTCGCCTGAGCCCGTTGCGGTGACCCCTGCGCGGGAGGCTGCTGCCGAAACGTGCCGGCTGATTGAGCCTCCCGATTGAGCCGCCGAATCGAGTCGCCGGATTGTCGCCGCCGGGTTGCCGCAGCCTGCAGCGACTCAGTCGCCGATCGCCTGGGGCCTCAGCGGCCGCGGCGGAACCAGCGGCGCAGCTGCGACGGCCAGTCGCGGGGCTGATCGCCGCTGCGCAGGCGCGGGCTGAACATCGAGCGGGCCAGCGGCAGGCCGCCGCGCTGCACCACCCCACCCAGATGAACGAGCACCGCTGCGGCAATCAGCAGCCAGGCCAGCAGATGGACGGCGTACACCGGCTGCTGCAGCTGTCCCTCCCGCAGCCAGTCCTCCTGCATCAGCTTGCCGCTGCCCACCGCCAGGGCCAGGGCCACCAGGGCGATGGCATTGGCGGGCTGGCGCAGACGGGCACCGCCGGGGCCGAGGGCATAGAGACCGAACAGCAGCGCCACGGGCCAGAGCAGCACCCCCACCGTGCCATGGATGTCGATCCAGTCGGCGGCCGGCGTCAGCGGCAGCGTTCCCCAGCGCCCGTCGTAGCGGCTGTAGGTGAACAGGCCCGTGAGCCAGGCGAGCGGCACCAGCAGAGCGGTGAGGCCGTGCAGCAGGCGCAGCAGCGAGGGTTGGTAGGGGCGGGCCATGTGGGGGTGGCAGCGCCGGGGCGACGCGTGCGGACAGGACAGTGGGCGGCGTTGGGCGGCGCCGTTGACGCAGGGCCGAGGCCGGCCGCTGCGGATCAGCCCCGTGTCTGCCGGACGCGGGCCGGAGCGGCCGGGGCCGGCGTGATCGTAGGGGGGGTGGAGCCTGCCGGCCAGGTTGCGGCAGCCCAAAGGCGAGAGGCCGGCGAGGGCTGAGTCGCTCCGCAGGTCGACGGATGCATCAGGCCGGTTCGGGGTTCGGAGCGGCGCGTTTGCAGTCCGAGGAGTTGGGCAGGCCAATGGGTTGGGTACGCCGATCCTTGCTGCAGGCCGGTGCTTGGTTCAGGGCGATGGGTTGGGCAGGCCGATCCGGGTTGCAGGCCGGCGGCGGATCGCTGCGCCGGCTTCTGCGCGCATGCCCCACCGCATCGCCGCCCCAGGCAGCATGGGGCGATGCATGCATCCCTGGCTGCCGCCCTGCTGGCCGCGCTGCTGCCCCTGCAGGCGCTGGCCCAGACACTCGGGGCGACGGCCTGCCGCGAGCTGCGACAGCGCCGCAACCAGCTGGCCTCCGAGGCGATGCAGGCGGAGCTGGCGCTGGTGATCGCCACTCGCCGCCGCCTCTGCCCGCAGCAGGAGGCGCTGGCGGAGCAGGCCAATGCCGGCACCCTGGCCGCCGCCGCGGGGAGAGGTGCTGATCAGGCGGGACAGGCGGACGGGCCCAAGGCCGCGCCGCCGCAACTGGACTATGAGGCCTACCTGCAGTGTCGCCGCCAGGCGGAGCAGCAGCTGCGGCGCAGCCGGGCGGTGCTGCACACCAACCTCAACGGCTTCAGCTTCTACACGCTCAGCGGTGCCCGCCTGGCCCGCTCCGCCGATGCCGTGCAGCAGCGACTCAATGAGGGCTGCGAGCCGACCGCGGCAGCAGCGGAGGCCGCGGCGAGCCGGTCAGCCCGCTGAGACGGATCCTGACGCGCGATTCCGATGCCCCATCCCGGCGCCTGATCAGGCCACGGCACCCAGACGCTGCAGTTCGGGGATGGTCCTGCGCTCGAAGCGGTCGGCCTGCTCGCGCAGAAAGGCATGGCGCTCCTCGGCCTGCAGGCTGCGGCCGTTGT
>CAYNGR010000054.1:0-16905 GCA_964396755.1 uncultured Cyanobium sp.
GGCGAACCGGACGGGAGACGGCCTGGGAGCCTCGCCGCTCGAGCCGCCCTACCGCAGACAGCGTTGGCTGCAACGGCAGCGCCTCCTCCACGATGCAGCAGCGCCGCGGCCGGCGGCAGCCAGGGTCTGGCCAGCAGGGGCAGACTCTGGCTTGGGTGCGCCGGCTGCGCCGCGACCGACGCACGACGCACGACGCCGCGAGCGGTTGCCGATCAGCCCGCCGGCCGCGTCCACCACGAGTGGCAGGGCGGCCTGGGCGCAACGGCCCGCCGACCCACCGAGCGCGGAACTCCCCACGCAGCCATGGCGACCAGCTCGTCAGGAGCCATGGCGAGCGGCTGTGGCGGACGGGTCACCCCTGCCTGTGCGAGTCGCGACCAGACGATCGCTTCGGCCGGCAGGGCCCACCAGCCGACCCTGGCGGCCCCAGCCGCAGGTGGGTCAGCCCCCCGCTGGATAGGTTGGCAGCAGATCCGCCCCGCGCCTCCATGGCCCCCACGGCCCTCCTGAGCGTCTCCGACAAGCAGGACCTGATCCCGCTGGCCCAGGGCCTGCTGCGCCACGGCTACCGCCTGATCTCCAGCGGCGGCACCGCCGCGGCCCTGGCCGCCGCCGGCGTGCCGGTAACCAAGGTGGCCGAACACACCGGCGCCCCCGAGATCCTGGGCGGCCGGGTGAAGACCCTGCATCCGCGCATCCACGGCGGCATCCTGGCGCGCCGCTCCGATCCCTCCCACCAGGCGGACCTGGCCGCCCAGGGCATCGATCCGATCGATGTGGTGGTGGTGAACCTCTACCCGTTCCGCCAGACCGTGGCCGATCCGGCCGTGGCCTTCGACACGGCGATCGAGAACATCGACATCGGCGGCCCGGCGATGGTGCGCGCCTCGGCCAAGAATCACGCCGACGTGGCCGTGCTCACCGATCCGGCCCAGTACCCGGACTTCCTGGCGGCCCTCGACGCCGGCGCCGTGGATGCCTCGCTGCGCCGCCGCCTGGCCCTGGCTGCCTTCCAGCACACCGCCGACTACGACGCCGCCATCGCCGCCTGGCTGGGCCAGCGCCTGGAGGCCGACAGCGGCTCCGCTGCAGGCCCCTCCGCGGGGGCGCCGCCCCTGCGCCTGGAGCTGCCCGCCCGCCAGACCCTCCGCTACGGCGAGAACCCCCATCAGCAGGCCACCTGGCACAGCACTGCCGATGGCGGCTGGGGCGGCGCCAGTCAGCTGCAGGGCAAGGAACTCAGCTACAACAACCTGCTCGACCTCGATGCCGCCCTGGCCACGGTGCGCGAGTTCGGCTACGGCCCTGGCAGTCAGCCGGCTGCGGTGGTCGTCAAGCACACCAACCCCTGCGGCGTCGCCACCGGCAACGGCACCGCCGATGCCCTGACACGGGCCCTCGACGCCGATCGGGTGAGCGCCTTCGGCGGCATCGTGGCGCTCAACACCCCCGTCGATGCCGCCACCGCCGCGCAGCTGACCAGCCTGTTCCTGGAGTGCGTGGTGGCGCCGGCCTTCGACGCCGAGGCCCGCAGCCAGCTCGCGACCAAGGCGAATCTGCGCCTGCTGGAGCTTGCCCCCGACGCGATCACCCGCGCCTCGCGCCAGCAGCTGCGCACGGTGCTCGGCGGCGTGCTGGTGCAGGACCTCGACGATCAGCCCGTCGACGAGAGCGTCTGGCAGGTGGTGAGTGCCCGTCAGCCCAGCACCACCGAACTGGACGACCTGCGCTTCGCCTGGAAGCTGGTGCGGCACGTGCGCTCCAACGCCATCACGGTGGCCAAGGGGGGCCAGAGCCTCGGCATCGGTGCCGGCCAGATGAATCGCGTGGGCGCCGCCCAGCTGGCCCTGGCGGCGGCCGGTGATCGGACCATGGGCGCCGTGCTGGCCAGCGACGGCTTCTTCCCCTTCGATGACACGGTGCGGCTGGCGGCCAGCCACGGCATCACGGCGGTGATCCACCCCGGTGGCAGCGTGCGCGACAAGGACTCGATCGCCGCCTGCGACGAGCTGGGCCTGGCCATGGTGGTCACCGGCCGGCGCCACTTCCTGCACTGAGACCGCAGCTGCGGCCGCACCTGGCGGAGGCGGCGGCAGCGTCGAACGGCCGGGGCGAACCGCAGCCCAGCCGGGGCGAGCTGTAGTTTCGGCTGCGGCCCGCCTTCCCTGCCATGCCGATCGAGATTCCCGAGTCCCTGGCCTTCAACCTCAACTTCCTGCACCCACTGCTGATGTGGGGGCTGCTGGGAGCCTCGGGCTACGCCATGGTGCTGGGCATCAAGGCCAAGAAGACCCGCACCGGCACCCCCGAACAGCGCAAGGAGCTGATCAAGGGGCAGTTCGGCAAGCGCCATTTCCAGTTCGGTTCGCTGGTGCTGGCGGTGATGGTGCTGGGCACCTTCGGCGGCATGGCTGTCACCTACCTGAACAACGGCAAATTGTTCGTCGGCCCGCACCTGCTGGTGGGCATCGCCATGACCAGCCTGCTGGCCGTGGCCGCGGCCCTCTCGCCGCTGATGCAGGCCGGCAACGTGATCGCCCGCAAGATCCACGTGGGCCTCAACATGAGCGTCATGACCCTGTTCCTGTGGCAGGCCGTGACCGGCATGCAGATCGTGCAGAAGCTGCTCACCCCCGCCGCCTGATCCCTCAACAACGCCGCTCCCGGTCCGGCGGCGCTCGCTCTGACGCCCCGGCCCTGTGCCTTGCTGCGTTGCGGTCCACCCCGCAGGCTCCGATAGGGGTCTGCGGTTTTTTTTGCAGGCGCAGCCTGCGCCTGGCCTAACAGCCTGTTGCCAGGCCCCCTGGCCCAGCGGCGGCGGACCGCAGCCCGATCGACCCGCTACCCCATGCAGCCGCCGTCCGGTTGTCAGCCCGGGAGCAGCGGCAGGCCCTGAGGAGCTCTGCAGCGATGCCAGCCCGCGCCGGGGGATGCCTGCCAGGCTCAGCAGGATGCCGGCCTCAGAACTGGGCCCGACGCCTCGGCGGGCAGGGCAGGCCGTGGCTGGCGTGGAAATCCTCCTGCACCTTCCAGGTGAGGCGCCTGGAGATCTGGCGCACGATCTGGCGCAGCAGGTGATCGCCGCTGCTCTGCACGAGGCTCTCAGGCAGCAGATTGATCATCTTCGGCAGACGGATCCACACCGACAGGTCCAGCTGCCAGCGCACCAGCGTGTGCTGCATCATCCGGTCCACCTCCTCGTGGGAGACCTCCGGCCCGCTGCTCTCCTCAAGCCTCAGGGAGGCGTTGAAATCAACGTCGTAGAGGCTCTGCAGCGCCTCATCCGCGTCGGGCACCGGCACCGTCAGGATGCGGTAGACCCCCTGCTCCTGGGGCAGCAGCTCAAGGCCGATCGTGGGCTCCACCTCGAAGCCGAAGTTGCCGAAGCGGCCGAGGGTGAGGACATAGCCCTGGGTCCCCAGTGGCGCCACGGTCATCGGGGCGGCGCAGCGCCGGAACCAGCCCTCATGCCGGTCCAGATAGTCGGCCACGACGGCCGCAGGTGCGCGCATCTCCATCATGTCGGCGAAGGCGCTGGCGTAGCGGTGCACGCGCGGGTCTTCGCGCTCGCGCAGGCTGCTGGTGGGGGAGTCAGGGGAGGGATCGTCCGTCACGCTGCGGCCGTGTGGAAATGCGTCGGCGGGGCTGGAGAGGAGACGGGATGCCGGGGGGGCGAGGTGCGACGAGGCTGCTGGGGGGCCGCCGAGCTGACTTGCAGGGTCATCGCAACCGGCAGCCGTGACCAGGGGGGACAAGCTAAGAGCCTCGCGCGGGGAGATCGTCCGGAGGCCCCAGAACGAGGCATCGGAAGCAAATGTAAAGCCCGCTCAGCTCTCGCTCAGATCGATCAGCCGCCGGATCACATCCTCCACCACCCGATCGGGCGTGGAGGCCCCGGAAGTGAGGCCGACCCGGATCGGCCCCTCCGGCAGGAAGGGCTCCTCCACCACCAGACCCGAGCTCAGCGGTTTGTGCTCAATGCGATTGCCAGGGCCGATCCGCTCGGGGGTGTCGATGTGGAAGGAGCGGATGCCGCGGCTGACGGCGATCTCCTGCAGGTGGGTGGTGTTGGAGGAGTTGAAGCCGCCGATCACCACCAGCAGGTCCAGCGGTTCATCCACCAGCGAGAACATCGCGTCCTGACGCTCCTGGGTGGCGTCGCAGATGGTGTTGAAGGCGAGGAAGTGCTCGTTGATCTCCGCCGGCCCGAAGCGCTGCAGCAGCGTGCGCTCGAACAGGCGGCCGATCTCCTCGGTCTCGCTCTTGAGCATCGTCGTCTGGTTGGCCACACCCAGGCGGATCAGATCGCGGTCGGGATCGAACCCGGGCGAGCAGGCCCGCTCGAAATGAGCCATGAACGAGTCGCGATCGCCCCTGCCGAGGATGTAGTCGCAGACCATCTGGGCCTCGGCCAGATCGAGCACCACCAGGTAGATGCCGGCGAAGGAGCTGGTGGCAAGGGTCTCCTCGTGCTTCACCTTGCCGTGAATGATCGAGGTGAAGGCGTGCTTCTTGTGCTTCTCCACGGTGTTCCACACCTTGGACACCCACGGGCAGGTGGTGTCCACGATGTGGCAGCCGCGCTCGTTGAGCAGCTGCATCTCCTGCACCGTGGCGCCGAAGGCCGGCAGGATCACCACATCGCCAGGACCCACCTCGGAGAAGTCCTTGACGCCGTCCTCGACCGCGATGAACTGCACATCCATCGCCCGCAGGTGATCATTCACCGAGGGGTTGTGGATGATCTCGTTGGTGATCCAGATGCGCTCGCTCGGGTAATGGCGGCGCGTCTCGTAGGCCATCGCCACAGCCCGCTCCACGCCCCAGCAGAAGCCGAAGGCCTCCGCAAGCCGCACGGTCAGGCGCCCCTCGCGCAGCTCATGGCCACTGGTGCGCAGGCTGGCGATCAGATCGCTCTGGTAGGCCGTCTGCAGGCTGCCGGCCACCTCCTCACCCAGTCCGAAGCCGCGGCGGTTGTAGCGCTCCGAGTGGTGCAGGGAGCGCTTGAAGGCACGGGTATCCACGGCGGCACGGGCTGCTGTTGCAGCGACTCTATGGGTGCCGGCGTCAGGGCTGACGCTCCAGCACCGCCGCCAGTCCCAGCCAGTGCACCGCCTCGGCGCTGAAGTCGAAACGACAGGGCAGCACCTCCACCCCGGCGGCCAGGGCCGTGCGAAACAGCTCGCCGTAGCGGGCATCGGCGGCATCGCCCGGCGCGAAGCGCATCACATCGGCGCGGGCCAGACAGGGCAGCAGCACCGCCCGCGCCTCGGGCAGCAGGGCGGCGAGCTCCAGCAGGTGCTTCTGCCCCCGCTCGGTGACGGTGTCGGGGAACAGGGCCAGATCGCCATCGCTCCAGGTGGTGTTCTTGACCTCCACATAGATGGGCCGCGGATCGGCCGCCCCCTCCGCCGGCGTCAGCAGCAGATCGATACGGCTGCGGCGGCCCTCGCCATAAGGCACCTCGGCCCGGATCGCGCCGATCGGCCCCAGCCACGGCTCCAGGCAGCCCGCCTCGATCGTGGCGCGCACCAGCCGGTTGGGCAGCGCCGTGTTCACCCCCACCCACACCAGTGTGCCGTCTGCGCCAGGCACCTCGGCCTGCTCCCAGGTCCAGGCCAGCTTGCGGGCCGGGGAGGGATCGTGACGCAGCCGCACCCGGCCGCCAGGCAGCAGCACACCGGTCATCGGGCCGGTGTTGGGGCAGTGGGCGGTGACCTCCTCGCCGCTGTCGAGACGCACATCGGCCAGGAAGCGCTTGTAGCGCTTCAGCAGCACCCCCTCACGCAGATCGGCCAGGGGCCACACCAGCCGGGGGGCCTGCTCGCCGCTGGATGGAACCGGGGACGGGGCGGAGGCCGGCATCGGAGAGCGCGAGCGAGGGAGCGTGGCGTCATGGTCGCCCGCGGCCGCACCGTGATCGCCGCGCCCAGCAGGCCCGGACCGCACCGACAAGCAGCCCTCCAGGCGCCGCCCGGCAGCGGACCGCCTGTGCTGGGCCGCGTCGGGAGAGCGATCGGGGCCGCTCAGCCGCGGCGCAACGCTTGCGCGCCGCGCCCGGCAGGCAAGAATCCAGCCTCGACCTGGGGCTCCGGACCGGATGGGTGACTCGCAACAGCTCAGCCCTTCGGAGGAGGCTCCCGACAAGGGCAGCGGCGGCCGCTCGCTGCGCCGCATCGCCCTGATCGTGGCCGTGGCCACCGCCCTGAGCAAGGTGGCGGGGCTGGTGCGCCAGCAGGTGATCGCGGCCGCCTTCGGCGTGGGGGCGGCCTACGACGCCTACAACTACGCCTACGTGCTGCCGGGCTTCCTGCTGATCCTGCTGGGGGGCATCAACGGCCCGTTCCACAGCGCCATGGTCAGCGTGCTGGCCCGCCGCGACCGCCGCGAGGGCGCCCATGTGCTGGCGGCGATCAACACGATCGTGGGCGCCGGTCTGATCGCCGTGACAGTGCTGCTGGTGCTGTTCGCCGATCCGCTCATCGAGCTGGTGGGCCCGGCGCTGGATGCCGAGCGGCACCGCATCGCCGTCCTGCAGCTGCGCTGGATGGCGCCGATGGCCCTGTTCGCCGGCCTGATCGGCCTGGGCTTCGGGGCCCTCAACGCCGCCGATGTGTTCTGGCTGCCCTCGGTCAGTCCACTGCTCTCCAGCGTGGCGGTGATCGCCGGCATCGCGCTGCTGTGGTGGCAGCTTGGCGACAGCATCACCCTGCCGACCACGGCGGTGATCGGCGGCATCGTGCTGGCGGCGAGCACCACGGTGGGAGCGGTCCTGCAGTGGCTGATCCAGTTGCCGGCCCTCGCCAAGGAGGGGCTCAACAAGGTTCAGCTGGTCTGGGACTGGAAGGATCCCGGCGTGCAGGAGGTGCTCAAGGTGATGGGTCCGGCGACCCTCTCCTCCGGCATGCTCCAGATCAACGTGTTCGTGTCGCTGTTCTTCGCCTCCGGGATGCCGGCGGCGGCGGCGGGCCTGGGCTACGCCAACCTGCTGGTGCAGACGCCCCTGGGGCTGCTCTCCAACGCCCTGCTGGTGCCGCTGCTGCCGGTCTACGCCCGGCTGACGGCGCCGGAGGATCGCCCCCAGCTGATCAGCCGCATCCGGCAGGGGCTGATGCTCTCCAACGCCAGCATGCTGCCGCTGGGGGCCCTGATGGTGGCCCTGTCGGTGCCGATCGTGGCGTTGATCTACGAGCGGGGAGCCTTCGACCGCAGCGCCGCCGTA
This sequence comes from uncultured Cyanobium sp., assembly GCA_964396755.1. Classification (GTDB taxonomy): domain Bacteria; phylum Cyanobacteriota; class Cyanobacteriia; order PCC-6307; family Cyanobiaceae; genus Cyanobium. The sequence goes on from CAYNGR010000054.1 coordinate 7,223, forward strand.
CTGGTGGGCCAGCTGCTGATGGCCTACGGGATCGGCATGCCCGCCTACCTGGCCCGCGACGTGCTGGTGCGGGTGTTCTACGCGCTCGGCGACGCCAACACCCCCTTCCGTTGGTCGCTGGGGGGCATCGGACTCAACGCTGTCTTCTGCTGGGCCTTCACCGGCGGCCCCACGCCCGCCTGGGGATTGCAGCTGCCGATGCTCAACGCCGGCGCCGCAGGTCTGGTGCTGGCAACGGTGGCGGTGAACCTGATCACCTGCGCCGGGCTGCTGCTGGCGCTGCAGCGACAGCTGGGCGGCCTGCCGCTGCGGCTCTGGGCCCTGGACAGCACCAAGCTGCTGCTGGCCGCGGTGCTGGGCGCCCTGGTCGCCTGGCTGCTGGCCGAACAGGTCAGCTGGCCGGCAGGGCTGACGGGCCTGCTGCTGCAGTGCGGCATCGGCAGCGCCATGGGCACCGCCGTCTATGGCCTGGTGGGCTCCCTCACCGGTGTGCCTGAGGTGCAGGAGGTGCTCAACACCGTGCGCCGGCGCCTGCCGGGCCGGGCCTGAGGGGCACGCAGCTGCCTGGCATCGCCGCGGCCAGCCCCGCTCCGCGGGCCGGCCGCTGGCCGGGCACGAGCGCTGTCCAGAACCTGAGGTGCCCCAGCGCTCGTCTGGCGGCTCCGCTGCCGGCCGGCCCACGGCCCGGTGGCCAGTGCGGCGGCGACCGGTTCCGGGCGTGGATCAGCGGCAGGACAGCCTTGCCCGGTTCTCCTCGAGATGCGCAAGGGCATGCCGACGGCCAGGCCAGCAGAGCTGTCATGACACCGGCCGTCTAGGCACCGGCTGTCCTGCCGCAGCAACGGGGCTGCCGGCGGCGGGTCGGTCCCTGGCCGCAGCCACCGCCGGCTGAGCCCCATCCCGATCCCGGCCCCCCGCGGACGCCACGCAGCAACAGCCGACATGCCTGCGGGCGGGATCTGCCGAGGCCAGCTCAGCCCGGCTGGGTGTACGGGCTCCGGCGCCGCCTCAGCCGGGGCCCACCTGGCGCTCCTCGCGCACCTGCAGCGGGATCTCCAGATGGGAGCGCCCCAGCATCTGGGGGCCATCCACCGAGTAGATGCGCGCCTCGATGCCGAAGTCGCGGAAGGCGTTCTCCAGCTCCTGCAAGAGGGCCTTCTCCACCTGCGCCTCGGCATCCACCACCTTGCCGATCAGGCGGCTGCCGAGACGCCCCATCCGGCGGCTCACCACCTCGCGGGCATTGGTGACCTCGATGATCAGCACCCAGGCTCCGCGGCAGGCGTGGCGTCACCCTATCGACAAGCGCCAGAGCAAGGAAAGCGTCTGTCACACCCTCAGGGCGAAGCACCCCTGGCGGCGCCCGCAGGCCTGACAGGGCCACAGCGACGGCTGCACGAACCAGGTCCTGGCCCGGCTCAGGCGTAGGGCTCCAGCAGCTCCTCGAGATCACGCAGCTGCCCGGCCGGCACCAGCCGGGCCAGGGGCAGGCGCGTGGCGCCGCCACCGATCGGCACCTGGACCGCCTCAAGCGCCTGGCGGGCGCAGACGGCGGCGCCCTGATCGAGGCGCCCGGCGCATTCGATCGCCAGGGTCTCGGCCAGGCCGGCATCGCCCAGGTACAGATGCCAGCCGGCAATCTGCACGTACAGGCGATCGGCGATGGCGCGGCTGAGCTCCTCGATGTCGCTGGCGGCGAGCGTCATGGCTGGGACTGCTGGGGTTGGCGGTCGGCGGCCTCCCCCGCCGGGCCGGGGCGCAGCCACACCACCACGCTGGCATGCACCAGCAGCAGCAGCAGCCAGGCGAGCGTGAACACGTTCAGGTGGGCCCAGGGATGGCGCAATCCCTGCACCACCCACAGACCGCTGTTGAGCGCGGCGAACAGCATCGCGTGCAGCGTCAGGTTCACGATGCGCTCGAAGTGGCGGTAGGTCGGGTCGGCGGGATCGGCGGGGCCGTACCAACGGATCGGCATGGGAGGCGTGGTGGTGGAGGCGAGGCAGGCGGCGGCCAGGAATGGAGCCGGGTCTGAGCCACGGATCGGGATCCTGGGACAGCGGCCGCGGGCGGGCGGTTCAGACAGCCTGGTTGACGGATGGGCCCCCCGTGAGGTGAAAATGTCTGGGCAGGCGCTTGTAGCTCAGCGGATTAGAGCATCTGACTACGGATCAGAGGGTCGGGAGTTCGAATCTCTCCAGGCGCGTCCAACACGAAGCCGCCCCCAGGGGCGGTTTTTTTGTGCCCAGACGCAGGCGCAACCCGCCGCCGCCGAGGCGCTGCAGCCGCCGTGACCGGCCCGGAAGCAGCGGCAGGCGAGCCAACCCACACGGCAGTGGCCTCCCCACCGACAACGACCGGGCCAAGCGCCCTGGCTTAATCCGGCCGAGGGATGCTCCCGGCGGGCCGGCGCCGAGCCAGCCTTGGCTGCCTGCTGGCGGCCGCCGCGCCGAAGCAGCCTGGGCCAGACCGGCTCCGGCCGGGACCAGGTCAGCGGGTGCCGCGGGACGAGAGCGAGTCCCCGCAGGCGCAGGCGGTTGACCGCCTGGCCGCACCCTGGCGATCGCCGCATCACCCCGGCCGCGTCGTGGTGCCGGCAGCCGCTCCCCATCCCCGCGGTGCGCCCCGCGCCGTCGCGACCCGGCGCCTTCCGTCAGGAACCGCGGCCTGGGCCGGAACGACCGATCCGGCACGGACACACGGACCGGTGCGGCATCAATCTCTACGATCGGTGAAGCCTTCATCAGCTGTCATGACGGATCCGATCAACGCCACCCTGAGCAGCGGTGATCCGGCCGTCGCCGCGCTGATCGGCAAGGAGCTGGAGCGACAGCAGAGCCACCTGGAGCTGATCGCCAGCGAGAACTTCGCCTCGCGGGCCGTGATGGAGGCCCAGGGCTCGGTGCTCACCAACAAGTACGCCGAGGGGCTGCCCCACAAGCGCTACTACGGCGGTTGCGAGCACGTCGACGCGATCGAGGAACTGGCGATCGAGCGGGCGAAGCAGCTGTTCGGCGCCGCCTGGGCCAACGTGCAGCCCCACAGCGGTGCTCAGGCCAACTTCGCCGTGTTCCTGGCGCTGCTGCAGCCCGGCGACACCATCCTGGGGATGGATCTGAGCCACGGCGGTCACCTCACCCACGGCTCGCCGGTCAACGTCAGCGGCAAGTGGTTCAAGGCCGTCCACTACGGCGTCGACCCCGAGACCCAGCAGCTGAACTTCGACACGATCCGCCAGCTTGCCCTGGAGCACAGGCCGAAGCTGATCGTCTGCGGTTACTCCGCCTACCCGCGCACGATCGACTTCGCCGCCTTCCGCGCCATCGCCGATGAGGTCGGTGCCTATCTGCTGGCCGACATGGCCCACATCGCCGGCCTGGTCGCCTCGGGCGTGCACCCCAGCCCGCTGCCCCACTGCCATGTGGTGACCACCACCACCCACAAGACCCTGCGCGGTCCCCGCGGCGGCCTCATCCTGTGCAACGACGCCGAATTCGGCCGCCAGTTCGACAAGGCGGTCTTCCCCGGCACCCAGGGCGGCCCGCTCGAGCATGTGATCGCCGCCAAGGCCGTGGCCTTCGGTGAGGCGCTGCAGCCCTCGTTCCGGGAGTACAGCCAGCAGGTGGTGGCCAATGCCCAGGCCCTGTCCGAGCGGATCCGCGAACGCGGCATCGACGTGGTCAGCGGCGGCACCGACAACCACATCGTGCTGCTCGATCTGCGCTCGATCGGCATGACCGGCAAGGTGGCCGACCTGCTGGTGAGCGATGTGAACATCACCGCCAACAAGAACACCGTCCCCTTCGATCCACAGTCGCCGTTCGTCACCAGCGGTCTGCGCCTGGGCACCGCCGCCCTCACCACCCGCGGCTTCGATGCCGCCGCCTTCCGCGACGTGGCGGATGTGATCGCCGACCGCCTGCTCAACCCGGAGGATGCCGCGATCGAACAGCGCTGCCGCGATCGGGTGGCCGCCCTGTGCGCGCGCTTCCCGCTCTATTCCGGCGAGCGTCAGCTTCAGAACGTCTGAACCCGACGGGCCGCCCGTAATCTGGCGCCCACAACCCCGCCGCCCGCCGCCGCCGCGCCCCTGTGACGTTCGCCTCCAGTCCCAACGCGGCGGCCCTGTTCACCCTGGCCGGAGCGGCCCTTCTGACTGCCCTGATCGTGCCGCTCGTGCGACGGCTGGGGCTGCGCTGGGATCTGGTCGACACGCCGGATCCACGCAAACAGCACACCCGGCCGATGGTGCGGCTCGGCGGCGTCGGCATCGTGATCGGCTTCAGCCTCGCCCTCAGCCTCACCTGGCTGCTGGGGGGCTTCGCCGATCTGCCGCCGGACAAGGATCAGCTGATCTGGACCACCCTGGCCGGCGCCCTCTGCTTCTTCGTCATCGGCCTTGCCGACGACCTGTTCGCCCTGCCGCCGCTGCCGCGCTTACTCGGTCAGCTGCTGGTGGCGATCGCGGTCTGGGCTGAAGGGGTGCGCATCGGCTCGATCGAACTGCCGTTCGGTCTGCTGGGCAGCGATCCCTTCCTGGAGCTGCCCGACGGGGTGAGCCTGCTGGCCACCGTGATCTGGCTGGTGGGCATCACCAACGCCATCAACTGGCTCGACGGCCTCGACGGCCTGGCCGCCGGCGTCAGCGGCATCGCCGCCGTTGGCCTGCTGTCGGTCAGCTTCAGCCTGCATCAGCCCGCCGCCGGCCTGCTGGCCGCGGCCCTGGCCGGCGCCTGCCTCGGCTTCCTGCGCCACAATTTCAATCCCGCCCGGATCTTCATGGGCGATGGCGGGTCCTACTTCCTCGGCTTCGCCCTGGCGGCCATCAGCATCGTCGGGCCGGCCAAGGGCCTCACCAGCGTCAGCCTGCTGCTGCCGATCCTGATCCTGTCCCTGCCGCTGGCCGACATGTCCGCGGTGATCATGGGCCGCCTCAGCGAGGGCCGCTCGCCCTTCTATCCCGATCGCCGCCACCTGCACCACCGCCTGCTGCGCGCCGGCCTCAGCCACAGGCGCACCGTGGTGCTGATCTACGCCTTCACCCAGTGGCTGGCGGCGCTGGCCCTGGTGGTGGCCAATGCCGAGCTGCGCTTCCTGTGGCTGGCCCTGGCCACAGCCGTGCTGGTGGCCGTGGTGGTGCTGGCGCGGCGTCAGATGCAGCAGGAGCGCGGCTGATGCGGCCCGATCACAGCGCAGCGGCGGCGGCGGGCGAGGCCGAGATCCTCTGCGTCGGCACCGAGCTGCTGCTCGGCAACATCCTCAACGGCAACGCCCGCTGGCTGTCCGAACAGCTGGCGAGCCTGGGGGTGCCACATCATCGCCAGACGGTGGTGGGCGACAACCGGGCGCGGCTGATCGATGCGGTGCAGGAGGCGGCGGAACGCTGCAGCCTGCTGATCACCACCGGCGGCCTCGGCCCGACACCGGACGACCTGACCACCGAGGCGATCGCCGCCGCCTTCGACACGCCCCTTGAGGAGCACCCCGAGGCCTGGGCGGACATCGAGACCAAGCTGGCCCAGCGGGGCCGCACGCCGTCGGCGTCGCTGCGGCGTCAGGCCCTGATCCCGCGCGGCGCCACGCTGCTGCCCAACCCCAGTGGCACCGCCCCTGGCGTGATCTGGTCGCCGCGGCCGGGCTTCACGCTGATGACTTTCCCGGGGGTGCCCAGCGAGATGCAGTCGATGTGGCGGCAGACGGCGGTGCCCTGGCTGCGCCGGACAGGGCTGTCGCAGGGGGTGTTCGCCAGCCGCATGCTGCGCTTCTGGGGCGTGGCCGAATCGGCCCTGGCCGAGCGGGTTGACGACCTGCTAGCTCTGACGAATCCCACGGTGGCGCCCTACGCCGGTGCCGGCGAGGTCAAGCTGCGCCTCACCGCCCGCGCCGAGACTCAGGCCGCAGCCGAGGCCCTGCTGGCCCCGGTGGAGGCGGAACTACGTCGCCGCAGCGGGCCCCTCTGCTACGGCAGCGACGACGACAGCCTGGCCTCGGTGGTGCTCGAGACCCTGCGTCGCCGCGGCGAGACCGTGGCGGTGGCCGAGTCCTGCACCGGCGGCGGCCTCGGCGCCGCCCTGGCGGCGGTGCCCGGCGCCTCCGATGTCTTTCTGGGCGGAGTGATCGCCTACGCCAACAGCGTCAAGCAGCAGCTGCTGGGGGTGCCCGCCGAGCTGCTCGAGCAGCACGGAGCGGTGAGCGATCCGGTGGCCTGCGCCATGGCCGAGGGGGCCAGGCGGATCATCGGCAGCAGCTGGGCGCTGGCGATTAGCGGCATCGCCGGCCCTGGAGGCGGCAGTGACAGCAAGCCGGTGGGACTGGTGCACATCGCCGTCAGCGGCCCCGAGGGCACCCACAGCGAGGCGATCCGCTTCGGCTCCAGCCGGGGACGGTCCTGGATCCAGACCCTCAGCGCCGGAGAAGCGCTGGACCGCCTGCGCCGGAGCCTGGCGGCCGCGGCCCGGACGACCTGAGAGGGCCGGCGAGCGCCCTGGCGGCCGCGGCCCGGCCGGGCCGGGCAGGCCAGCCGGAGACGCTGATGGCCGGCCCAGGGGCCCGACAGCCCGTCGGACGGCCTTGGCGGCCCGGGCTTTCCCCGCGCCGCGACACCACACCAACCGCCCTGGCCAGGCGCTGCGATGCACGCCGCGCAGCTCGGCCCCCCGGAGGCAGAACGGCCACGGAGGCTCATGGCTCACATCGCGCCCTCAGGAGATCGCGTCGACGTCATCGCCGCGCACCACCAGCGATCCAGAGGGTCCTGTCGCGCCGGAAGGCTGGCTGGCTGCACAGCCACAGGCCACTCACAGGCGGCTCAAAGCCACCGGCCGCCGGCAGGGGCGCCGGCGCCGCCAGCTCCGGCCCTGACGCTGTAGCCCCCCGCGGCGCCACGCCCACCCCAGCCATCAGGCGGCAGCTGCGGCCCCGGGCAGGCCGACGATGCCGTCGCCGCTGCAGGCGACGCGGCCGTTGTGGCAGCTGAGCCCTGCCGCCTGAGGACGCATCCACTGGCCCCCACCCGGCCTGCCCCCGGCCCAGAGCCGCGCACGGCAGCCGCTCCAGCCAACGACGGCTGACGGCCAGGCGCCGCTGCTGGCTTCGCGCCGGGGGCACTCAGCAGCGGCCTGAAGAGAACCGTCAGCAGATCGCATCGTCCGGATCCGCTGGATCGGAGGCGACCTGGCGCAGCTGCAGCCGATGCAACCGCAGGCCGCCTCTGGCAAGCGCTCATCGGCATTGCTGCAGAGGCTCCCGGGAACGATCACCAATCCTGAGGGTTGAACTTTTCCCCAGCACCCCCGACGTTTTCCCCCATCTGAGGGCAGTTTTCCCCAGATCGGCAGCCGATGGGGCCCGATCGGAGCGCGCACAGTGGTTGCTTCTGGGGAAATCCGGCTCTCCCCTTGACCGGCGGAGGCCCGCTGCTCCGCAACCGGCACGCTGGCCGAAACGGCAGCGCGCAGGCCAATCAGGCCAAGCGATCCCAGCGCGAGAGCGCCGCGACGGCCGGCTGCGCCACGCCGAAGGCCGCCTTTGACGCGAACCCACCTTCCGTGGGGTGATGGGTGGGTCCAGCGAGCCACGCCGAATGAGCCAGACCCCGGAGATCGCCCCCGCCTACGTGAGCATCGAGAACCAGATGCCGGAAGATCTGTTCGATGCCATGCGGGAGTTCATCCGGCTGCATCCCCAGTGGGACCAGTACCGCCTGATGCAGGCCGCCCTCGCCGGCTTCCTGTTCCAGCACGGCTGCCATGAGCGCTCGGTGGCTCGTCACTACCTCGACGGCCTGTTCCAGCGCCCCGCCTCCCAGGCCCTGCGGCCCTGAGCCCAGCCCAGGCACCCCTTTCCTCCCGCCAGCCCCCGCAGCCATGGCCGAGCGTCCCCGCCTCGTGGTCCTTGATGGCCACACCAGCAACCCCGGGGATCTCTCCTGGGCGCCGCTGGAAGCGCTCGGCGAGCTGACGGTGCATGCCCGCACCGCCCCGGAGCAGGTCGCCGCACGCATCGCCGCGGCCGATGTGGTGCTCACCAACAAGACCCGGCTCAGCGCCGACCAGCTCGCGCAGGCGCCACAGCTGCGCGGCATCGCCGTGCTGGCCACCGGCCACGACATCGTCGATGCAGCCGCCGCCGGGCGGCGGGGCCTGCCGGTCTGCAACGTGCCCGAATACGGCACCGCCTCGGTCGCCCAGGCCGTGTTCGCCCTGCTGCTGGAACTCAGCAACCACACCGGCAGCCTGGCGGCCGGGGTGCGGCAGGGCCGCTGGTCGGCCTGCCCTGACTTCTGCTACTGGGATGCGCCGCTGCTGGAGCTGGCGGGCCTGCGCTTCGGCATCGTCGGCCACGGCCGCATCGGCGCCGCCGTCGCCCGCATCGCCCGCGCCTTCGGCATGGAGGTGCTCAGCCATCGCCGCAATCCCGGCCCGGAGGACATCGACCTGGACACCCTGCTGGCAGCCAGCGACGTGGTCAGCCTGCACTGCCCGCTGACCCCTCAGACGCACGGGCTGATCAATGCCGACCGCCTGGCCCGGATGAAACCGGGCGCCCTGCTGATCAACACAGGCCGCGGTCCCCTGATCGACGAGGAGGCCCTGACGGCGGCTCTGGCGAGTGGTCGCCTGGGCGGTGCCGGCCTCGATGTGCTCAGCGTCGAGCCGCCGGCCGCGGACCATCCGCTGCTGCGCGCCCCCAACTGCCTGATCACTCCCCATGTGGCCTGGGCCAGCCGCGCCGCCCGCGAGCGGCTGATCGCCGCCAGCGCCGCCAACGTGGCCGCGATCCTGGCGGGCAGGCCGATTCACGTGGTCAACGACGTCCAGCCAGCCGGCTGAACGCTGAAGGAGCTCGCTGCATCGGCCCTGACGCAGCATCAGGTGCCGCTGCTCCAGGCCCGTGGCTCGGCCGGCCGTTGCCGCCGGGTTCCAGTGGAGCGACCTGATCCTGCCGGCTTCAGCGACGGCTGCTGCGCCGCTCAGCCTGGCGATGGCTGGCGCCGGGAGGCCGCGGCGAGGCGACGCGGCGGAGAGGGCGGGGACAGCTGCCGAGACCGACGCCCTGGCGGAGCGCTCCTCTGCGAACTCTTAGGGTGACCCTTCCTGTATGGGCATCCACGGTGAGCTCCGGCACCCTCTACGACAAGGTCTGGGACCTGCACCGCGTCGCCGAGCTTCCGGGTGGCTCCACCCAGCTGTTCATCGGCCTGCACCTCATCCATGAGGTGACCAGCCCCCAGGCCTTCGCCGCCCTCAGGGACCTGGGCCTGAGCGTGCGCCATCCGGAACGCACCGTGGCCACCGTCGACCACATCGTGCCCACCACCAGCCAGGCGCGGCCCTTCGCCGATCCGCTGGCCGAGGAGATGCTCGCCACGCTCGAGGCCAACTGCGCCGAGCACGGCATCACCCTGCATGGCATCGGCAGCGGCCGCCAGGGGATCGTGCACGTGATCGCTCCCGAGCTGGGCCTCACCCAGCCGGGCATGACCGTGGCCTGCGGCGATTCCCACACCTCCACCCACGGCGCCTTCGGGGCGATCGCCTTCGGCATCGGCACCAGCCAGGTGCGCGATGTGCTCGCCAGCCAGAGCCTGGCGATGGGCAAGCTCAAAGTGCGGCGCATCTGGGTGGATGGCCAGCTGCAGAGCGGCGTGTACGCCAAGGATCTGGTGCTGCACGTGATCCGCA
>CAYNGR010000055.1:0-12516 GCA_964396755.1 uncultured Cyanobium sp.
CGCCCATTTGATTTTTTAAGGAATGTTCGGCAGACTCGCGGGCAACTGTGAGCACTAGATGAACATGGTATTTCAGGCCTGCGCCAACATGACGACATTCAAGGGGGCAAACCCCTGGCACTGGTCCTGGGGACCATGAGGCGCTGCATCGAATCGTGCTGCCTGGGATCCACCCGGCTGGGACGTCTGCCGACGATCAGTGCCAATGTCATTGAGGCCGCCACTCAGGTCGATCTCAACCTGAGTGTTGTTGTGGGAACAGGCCGCGACTGCAGCAGAGCACAGGCCTGAACCGAGGTCACCAGCACCGGATCAGGAGAAGGAATCAATGCTCAGCTGCTTCCAGACCGGTCTCTCGTTGCAGCCGTGGCTCCAGCACTGATCACGGTGGATTGCCCTGGGCCTCATGGGAAGTGGCCCCCCAGGGAGCTGTGAAGCCTGACATGGCAGCCCCTCCATAGGACGCGAGACAGGCTGATCTCAGCCTCCCAGCCATCGCTGTCGCTACGGGGGATGACATCAACTCGGCTTCACTGGAGATGCCCTCAGCTACCTCTTTGACGGTTCGCTAATGCCTCACCTTCAGGATGCTGTCGTCGCAATGCTTTCTCCCCGACCAGCTGATCTTGATCCCCTCGGCCTGTAGGCGGACCAAGCAATCGGTGGGAGCTGAAATGGCATCCTTGATCGGGGTGAAACATCTCCGGTTGACGGTCGCCTCCGAACACCGATTCCAAGACCATGAGGCAGAACTCTGTGCCAATGTTGCCCGTGAGCTTTCAGCCGAGAATAGTCGTGCGGAAGGGATTTAGGATCACCACATGATAGACGCAGACGTTTGCGAGTGGGTTGTAGGCGATGTCGCTCGCCATGAGTTGATCGACTGTCGTGATCTGGCAGACATCAACCAGGCAGGGAAAGCGTTGGATGGACCTTCAGAAAGCGTGGTACGGGGGGGCTGGCCGATCGCTTGTAACCCCAAATGGAGCAAGAGGTTTGGCACTCGGTCATGGTTGATCGGGATTCCATCTCTGGCCAGGTCGTCCACCATCTGGCGGCTCCCGTTGGAGGGATGCTCCAAGGAGAGATCAGCTGTCCTGGCCATGATCCCAAGCATCAAGTCCTCTACCGCTGTCGATCGGGTGTAGAGCATTGATCGAGGGAGCTCCGTAGCAGGCATTGGAGGCCGACGCTGAGCTCGGAGTGATCGTGTCCGACCAGCTTGCGCAGGTCACGGGCATCAGAGCTGCTGAGATTTGGTTTGTGCCACTTCAGCCCTATCTGCAGCAGTCTGTGGCCTTCAGGCTCCTGCGTAGGCGCAGCCTTCTCGTGGAGAAGCAGAATCGATGGAAAGGCTCCGCCGGCTTGGTCTGCTCGTTCTCCATGGTCCAGATCTGTTTGCGCCTGCTGAACAGCTTGTTGGCTCCGTAGACCAGCTGCCGCCTCACAGGCTCACCTGGTTGGTTCAGCGGTTAGGTCATCAGCTGGCGCCGTCTTCTTTCGGAAACCGGTGGCGTTCTCCATGCTCGCGAATGACGGAACGCTATCTGTGGCTTGGATGTTGGGTTCAACCGCACCAGGCCCTGCACATCAGAATCGCAGGACAGGGTCGACCTTGCCACCAAGACCCTGATCGGCAAGTGCACGGATGCGATCTGGATCCAGACTGTATGGGGACTGAATACGCTGGTTCCTCGCGGTCTGGATGCGATGAAGGCGGCGGGATCCATCAGCGCCTCTGCGTAGCCAGGCTCCAGCAGTCCCTTCAAAGATTGCAGATTGCCGAATGAAATGGTGAGAACTCACAGTGATCAGGTGTTGTTGTGTTGCCAGCAGGATGGACAAGATAGGGGCCTAAGCCTGGTGAAAGTAGGGATGACCGCCATGCCAGCAGGTTGGTACGAGTGATTTCACAGATCATCGCAACACTGGCCTTGACCGACTGACGTCTATCGCCCTGGGTCGTGGGTGGCTCGATGGGAACACTGCGATCATGCAGAGTTCACCAGGCCACAACGGATGTACTCACAGCCACAAGACTCTCCGGTCATCCGTGCACGATGGCTATGCTCCACATCCAATGCCTGAACCCGATCACATCGGAATCGGAGCCAGTCAATCCTGGAGACCAGACAGCAGTCATTGGCCTGGGCTGGCCCAGATGACCGGTTTTTTTGTTAAGCCGGATCAGCCTCCATCTCAGGACCCGAATGACAGAACAGGCTTGAGTTGTTGCCAGATCACATTGCTTTTGCCAGGATTGGGGAACTCGGCATCTGTTGGTAGGAGTCTGCTGCCATCTCCGGCTTCATCCCTGAGGGAAGGACAGTGATCTCCTGAGGATGCCCTCTTCTGCAACATCACTGGCCATGGCATACGCAAGCGACATCCAGATCGTCAACGATGCAAACGGGACGGCCTACGCGTTCCTTGCAGATGATGGGGACATCTGGCAATGCCAATGGAATGCCCAGGCCCAGCGTTGGGACAAGGGTGAGATGGTGCCAGGGATCGAAGGGGGCGACAAGCTGCAGGCTCTGTACCTGAGCAACCTCTGGCCCACGTCCAGCAGTGGCACCCTGGGCTCCAATCCTGGAATCGTGCTGGCCTTCAAGACGGGCAAAGGGAACGACAGTGAAATCTATGCATGTTTTGCCGCCTGGGGGAACGATGGGCAACTGAGTTGGTCAGCACCAGTCCAACTCACCAGTGACCAGGTTGACGATCAGGCTTTTGCCTTGGTGGAAGGAAATACAGAAAACCAGTGGTCATCCATCATCCAGACAGGGCAGACATTTTCACTGGTGACTCAGAAACAACAGGCTTTGGCTCCATCCAAGGCTCTGCTGGAACAGTTGGCAACGGTGCAACAGGATCAACAAACCGCGGCTCTGAACGCACTGGCCAACGCAACACCGTCTGATAGCGATCTGTATCTGACTCAGTTTGGCATCAGTCTGAATAGTGGCAGTCAAACGCCATTGGCCTTGACGAACTTAACGGAATTTGGGGCCGCTCAGAACACAGACCAGAAGAGCAATGCTGCGACTCTATCGTCAACTGTCCTGACACCGGCGCAGCCCCAGCCAGCGAGTCCATCATCGCCATTACTGCTTGACGGCAATACTCAGTTATCACGTGAGGACTTGATTCATCCTCCCATACCCACCAGCAAGCCGCAGCGCAATGCTCTGCCGTCCATCTCCCTGGCCAGCAATGATCCATCCACCTCGAGCCCAAATCAAGTTACGGGGCAACAGGGTGGCAGCCCTAATCTGAGCTCTGGGGGTGGCCAAACAACATTCAAGAATGGTGGACTCCAAAGCGAAGGACTGTTGATCGGACAGAGCCTCCTTCGTTGGAAATTTACGTCCGGACCCCACGGATACACACACGATCCAGAGCAGATTCAGAAGTTGATCGCTGAAAGCAAAGATATAAATGCAGACGCGATTACCAACAAAACCAATGAGCAGCTAGCCCTTGCAGCCGAGATTAACAAGACATATCTGGAGCTTCAGTCGAATCCTGCTTTGAGTGCAGCGGAGAAATGGGATGCTGCGATGAAAGTCGGTAAAGATATTCAGAGAGAAGCATCTGACGCTCCCCTTCTCCAACGCTTCAGCGGTCGTTTCAAGAAATTCGAACCAGAACGGGAGTTCAGTGGTGGCGTCGGCTTGGCACACTTAGGCAATGACGGACCCGTGGCCTCCGGTTCAGCGAGAATATCTTACGCACGGGGTAAGAAGGATAGAACGAAAAAGGAAGGTAAAGACGATGATGCAAGAATACTAGAAGGTGAAGGGATCAAGGGAATCACCTTCCGGAGCAAGAGTTTTGGTGGAGGTGGTGAAATTCGGTCAATCTATCAATATGGAGGGAGCTGGGGGAAGAACCTTCAGCAAATGTACACGTCGGAAACGATCTCGGCAGATTATGAATATCGCTATTTACGTGTTACAGACGAGGGGAATGTCATTGGCGTGAACACAGGAGCCGGAATTGGCTGGCAGTTTGAACAGAATCTTGAAAGTCAGAATGGTGCCTCTCTCCCTTCATGGCTAGCCTATATTGGATATGTTGGCGCCCAAGCACCTGAGTTTGCTCGCCTGGCTGTAGACGCCGCGACGCCTCTCATCTTTGCGCCACAGTGGCTCAACCCTACTCTCGTTGTGCCCAATGCCATCAGCATCAAGAATGATGGGGATAACAAGGGCTCGCCTTTTCAGCGGAATCGAAATAATGGCCTTAATATCTTTAATGCAATCTTTGGATCTGTAGTTACGGTTGGCGGGGCCGCCGGTGCTTTTTCGATTGCTCCTTGGAATCAACCTGATATCAATTTCAGCCATTCCAGCGGTCTAAATATCGGTGGCGATATGGACGTAAAACTCGCCTACAGAGGCTTGGTAGGCGTGAAGGCGAATGTGGCCAATGAATCCTTCTTTGGCTTCACAGGGACCAACAAGAACGAAGGATCTGACAGCCTTTATATCAATGCAGGCATTGCCTTGCCACTTGGCATCTATATTCCCTTGCTGAGTTATTATAATAGTTGGTCTTGGGATGATGGGGGCAACAGCAGCGGGAGTTCCCGTTCAAGCCAGGCTTTGGCGGCTGGGACGCCTGGACTGTCCGCAGCGGCAGCAGCCCCAACATCGTTTACCGGGACAAACGTTGGGGGGTACATCAGTGCAGGAAGTGGCAGTCAATACCCCACGGCCTACCTGCCAGAGTCAGCCAATACGTCCTACTACAGCGGCGTTCAAAACAGCAGTACAGGGGCGCAAACATCAGCAACGGTCGCACTGCCCACGAGCACCGCACTGAATGGGGCAGACACCGGTGGCTTGCAGTTGCTGCAATTAAGTACGACTACAGGATCGGTATCTTCAATGTCTCTGTACAATCCAGGTAGTGGACTCAAAGATGGCACTTATAATGATATTCCCATTCTGGGTGTGACCATCAGCGGTTCTCAGCAGCAGATGGCCACTGCCAGTTTCACGGTGGTCAATGGAAGCATTGAATCAACAAGTTTCTATATTGCATCTCCAGGAATCTATTTATCACTTCCAGAGACACAGCCAAATAGCGGTGTTTATGCGCTGATACTGGATGTCTTTTCTACTCAGATTGCTTCCAGTCGAACCAGCAGCGGTGAGACCGTAAGCAACATTCTAGCGAACATCCCCCTGATTACAGTAGATAGCACTGGAAGCGACTCCCCAATTACCGTCACACAAGTTCAGCGCGTAAGCAATATTAATGTGCCTCCGCAGGAGGCGCCTCAAAGTGTTCTCTATCCAACGTATAATTCTGCCACCAATCAGATCACTCCAGTTGCCACTGGCGACAATTCCGTTTATACGTACTCCAACATTCCTGTCCAACTTCTGACTGCAGTCGGAGGTGATGTCATCACCCTCCTGAATCCGCAGCAGGATCCATCGACTCCTAAAAATACAGTCCCTGCCACTGTCTACCTCAGTGGCGGTGTGATCCAGAGTCTTGTTCTCCAACAGCCCTTGGTCTTCTCGGCGGACCCAGACGGAGATGCGAGTGAAAATTATTATGTGGAGTTGTTATTGCCGCAAGCAGTGATCGATGCAACGGCAGGGCTGAGCCCACCCGTTTATGCGGTGACTGCTGAGCAGATCTCTCTGAATAACTTTGTTTCTGATAGCGCGTTTGCCGCCCAGGCCGACAGTGTCGATTCTGGTGTTTACCTTGCCGACGGATTAAGTGACAGCCTCCCCCTCTATGCGGGGATGGCAGCTTGGCCGGTACAAAACCGCGTCACCTACATTCAGCAGCCAAGCGGGAGCACGAATGGGGCGAACACCAATGCATCAGTTGTTTATCTAAATGGTTATCAACGCAGTAGTCAAGGCACAATCGAGCAAAGGACGAGTGTCAGTCCAGATGCTCTCTCGCTGGTCTCTTTGTATGAAAATCCCAGCATCTCATTCAGCGCTGCAAGCACCCCAACTGCGATTTCGATTGGCGGGAAGGGAACATATAGTGGATCTCAGTTCGTCGCTTGGGTCGAAGCAGCAGATCCTGTTGTGCCATATACGAACGGTAGTAGTGGTGGATATGACGGTAGTCAATCCTATCAAGACTTTATGCAGGCTTTATATGGAAATCAAAGAATCAACTTTAGGATCAATGCGGGTGGTAGCACTGGCTGGCTCGCACCAGAACTTGCTGACTTGTATAAACCGGATAATGCTGTCATCAGTCAACTGAAGGCATTCAATGTAAGTGTCTATGATCCGTCGGCCGCCATTGGGATCAGTACGGCTACATTCGTGGTTTGGACAGAAACATCAATCGACGCGATCAAGGGTGCCGTCGAAGCGTTTGGATCCGCAAATCCTGATGCGTCGGGAAATCCGCAAGGAACCATCCCAACTGTTATCAAAGTTGGCAGGATTAATCCAAGCCCAAAAACATATCAATGGAATGATCTCTTCAGCGATAGCCAAGGAAACTCTACCATTTCGACAATACCTTGGACCCAAGAAGCTCAGGTCGGCCTCACCGTCAATGACATCACGATGGGGTCTAAACCCCTCCTCTTGG
This sequence comes from uncultured Cyanobium sp., assembly GCA_964396755.1. Lineage (GTDB taxonomy): Bacteria > Cyanobacteriota > Cyanobacteriia > PCC-6307 > Cyanobiaceae > Cyanobium. Next base: position 6,589 of record CAYNGR010000055.1, read on the forward strand.
CCAACGGGACGTTGGCGGAAAGTCCAGTATTGAGTTGGAGTCAGGTGGTTCGGACGCCATACCGAGAGAGCGTATTAAACAGTCAGCCCACTATCTATCTCCAGTTCAATCAGATTGAGAGTGGAGTCAGTAATATTAACATTGGCTCACTGAACTCATCCTATACAGCGACGACGGCCTCGCAAACTGGCTTGAACTTTGCGATCGCTGGCGCCCTGCCGGCGTCACAAGCCACGGCGGTGCAGAACCTGGATGGTACTGGTGTGCTGAGCACGGGCCTTGGTTCAGCATTCAGCTCCGTGCGTCAGATTGCTGCCAACATCAACACTGATATCAGCAATCCGTCTGACGACCCAATCTCTAATTTTACGGGTTGGATCGATGGCACGACACTGACGGTCTCCAATGTAACCACTGGAGAAATTCAGGTCGGTGACACGTTAAGTGGCCCGGGTGTTGCTGCTGGTACAACCATTACCGCGTCAGGCAATGCCACCAATCTTGATCCAAGCACACTGTCGTTCACAGTCAGCATCAGTCAAACCGTCGCAAGCCAGTCAGCTCCGATCAGTCTTGAGGCGATTAACGCTCCGGCAAGACTTCCCCTCACAAGTTTTGGAGGTTCGATCGACGGGACGACGCTCACTGTCAACACCATCAGCAGCGGGAACCTGGCCATTGGTGACGACGTGCTTGGTGAGGGCATCATTCCGGGGACCATGATTGTGGCTCTGCAGTCTGTCGATACGGCGACGGGGCTGGGAACCTACAGCGTTAACAACAGCCAGACAGTCGTCAACTCTGCACTTGCAGCCACTCCAGGAGTACCGACAAATCCGTATACAATTGAGTTCTGGGCAAAATTACAACCTGACAGCAATCCGAGCGGTGCGGGCCTTGTCGCATTTGGACAACCATCCAGTGGTGCTGTTGGGTCGCCAACCATCCCAGAAGGTTGGCTTCTAAATGCCAGTTTTATTGTCGATCGTATTAACTATCAACAAGCTGTCTCCCTAGAAATCATTAGTGAGATCCCGGACGGTACCAGCGGTAGTCAACTCTATGGTTGGCAATGGGGTGTCGTCGCGACCGGAGCCAATACAACGGCCATGAATGGAAATGGCGGCAGCAATTTGTATAGCAACTCACTTTCTATTGCCAATCTGTTGAGTGGGTTGAAGATTGAGGGGGTGAACGAATTTCTCGCAAACTATAATCTTGATGCCAACGCACTTGTTGGTCTCGACGGCAGCCAAGCGTCGATCATTGCAAATGTACCGCAAACACAGCTGCAATTCAGCAACACGATAGATGCAAGCACAGGGCTTCCGAGCTCTAGTCTCAATGCGATCAACATTGCCACCAATTCCAGCATTATAAATCAGGGAATTGTTGTGGCTCCGGATCTGAATAGTTCTCTGACGAACATGTTTCAGACTCTGTGGAACTATCAGGAACAGACAGGAGAGGCCAAGGTTAACTTCTCTCTTGCTCCCTCTGGCCTGACCCCAAACAATACATCCCCGACCAGCACAATAAGTCCTGATACCGGTGAGAATTATAGTGGCTATCCGTTGGACTTCTTCCTCAGCCGCGGTGCTGCCGTCTCGGTTAATGGGTCTGGTCAACTGGTCTTTGATGTTGGTCAAGGAACCTCGTTGATCTCCAGTGCCACGGAAAATCTTCCAGCCGATCTGAGGGATGGCGAATGGCACTACATCGTTGCCACCTATCTGCCGGTTTATCAGACGTACTCAGATTCTGAAACGGCGGCACAGCTCGGTTCCAATGTTGGAACAGCTTCGCTGTATGTCGACAACAACCTTGTGGCTACAAACACAAGCGTCTTTAATGCCTTCCCTTCGCTGAATCTCAATGACCAGGCATTGCTCCTTGCCAATAACGTAGGTGGAGCGATCGACCAATTTGCACTGTATGATAAAGCTCTGACCAGCTACACGTTCACACCGGATACATCCGGAGATTGGCCACAGCTCACAGCAGCTGAAGCCCTTGGCCTCCTGGCTAGTGTCGGTACAGAAATCGCCACGAAGACCCCAGACGTCGGTCAAGTCCCAGGTGCCATCAGCCAGCACTGGGCAGCCCATACCGTGAATCCTAATGACGCACTTTTAGCGACCTATACCAGCAGCTTCGATAGCACTCAAGGGACCTCCGGTAGCTGGTCACAAGCGACGAATCTGAACCCAATCTCCAAGGTCTCTGGAACGACTCCGAGTTACCAAGCTGCTGGCTCCATTCAGAATTCACTGGTCATCAGTGTCCCCACTTATCTTTGGGCTTCAAACAACTGGATCCTGAAATCAGGCACCTCTCAATCACAATCCAAACAGTTCTTCAATCCTTCGAATCAACAACTCAGTGGCGTGTCGGTCCAGCTGACAAACCTCTCTGACCCGACCCAGACTCCTGAACCAATCACGATCAATCTGACTCCAGATCAGGTCTTGATTGGTGGACAGACGTTGTTGTCCCTCCAGCCTTTTGCAGCCCCTGATCAATTTGACTATACCGTACTAAGCAATATACCGGCCTTCAGTCTTGTTATTCCTGCGGATCAGCTGCCACAGGCAATCAGCAGCCAGCGACTCCAGAATCAATACAGTGCTACGTACAGTTTTACTTTTTCCAATGGCGATACGTCCACATCGGTGACACCGATACAAGGGTCATTGACTGGAACAATCAATGGAACTGTGCTTACGGTCACTACTCTCAATGGCAGCCTGCAAGTGGGGGATATCCTGAGTGGTGATGGCATTCTCCCAAACACCTATGTAACGGCCATCAAAAATGCCTTTGATCCGAGTACCGGTGTTGGTTTGTATAGCGTCAGTCAATCGCAGAACGTACCAAGTCTTACAGCCATTAATATCCAACTGGGTGTCAACGACTTTGGCACTAGCCTAGCCAACCTTAATAATCTCGGAACAGGCCTATCAACTGACCTTCTTGCGTTGCAGAGCCGTAACTCGGTGATCGCCACTGCGGCCGTGATTGAGCAGGCTCCATTGCAGCTCAAATACATTGATAGCGGTATCTTGCTCAAAAGTTCAGAGAACCCAAATGCACCCGCCAATTCTGCGGTCTTCTCGCCTGCAACTAGTTTTGGGCAATCCCAGGTCGTTGGTAACTTCACTAGTGGTGCTAACTCCAGCTGCGGTTGGTTGGCAATCGCTCAGCCATTCTCCACCAATGCAGTCAGTAATCCGGCTGGACGCATCTGGATTCAATACACAGGCCAATCCAGCGGCGGTAACCCCAGTGCTGATGTCAGCCAATCGCCTGCAACGTGGCTGAATGCTCTGGCCGATAGCAACTTCTCACCTGACAGTCCGAACCTACCCCTACTGGGTAACGCCAACAACCCCAGCAATATTGGCGGGTTGTTAATTCAGGCAGATCCGACCGCTGGCTGGGGACAGAATTTTGGCCAGACAATGCTTGTTGCCGATGTCAACTCAGATGGTGTCCTGGATCTTGTCATTGGTGCGCCCCAGGCGAATGGTGGTGGCAGGGTCATTATTGTGGATGGAAACTGGATTAAAGATAACCTTACCAGTGATAATAACAGCAATATTCTGAATCTCGATAATCCCGATAATCTGGGCTCTTTCGTGACTTTGCTCACGCCCTCCAGTGTGAACAGCACTGATGACATCAGTGTCGCGAACTTTGGTTCGGCTTTGGCGTTTGAGGAAAGTACCGCAACCCTTTGGATCGGCGCGCCCAATTATCAACGCCAACTGAGCAGCAGTCCCTCAACCGCTAATTCCCTGGTACCGATTGGTGCGCTCTACAGCTACACCACAAACGCCAGCAACCCCAATGGCTGGGATCAGGCAAAGCCCACGAAGCTGACCGCTCCAGTCCTGGGCTATGGCGGCACCACACAGACGCTGGCACCCGACGGCACGACAACCACCTCTTACTGGGGGAGTCAGTTCGGCTCCGCCATTGCTGTCGATGGCAGCCGCATCGCTGTTTCGGCGCCTGGCGTTCAAGCCTCAATGCTGTACAGCGGCACGGAAGCCGTGCAGCAAGCCATCAGTGGTGTCCGGAATCCATCAGTCCCCTATGGGGATGGGGCTCTCGTCAAGATTCAGCTTCCTTCACAGGATAATAACTACGCGATTTCAAGCGTAGCCGGGACGAACAATTCAGCCTTGGTCGACGTCGCCACCTCACAGTCGAGCAGCCTGGCGTCAGAGGCCTCCACGTACATGCAAAATCTGAAAGAACTGCAAGGTGCAAATATTGTCACAGCCACAAACTATGACAATCAAGCTATCCAGACGGGAGCTGTTGGCGCCGTCTTCCTATTCAATCAGAGCTCCGAACTGACGACTGGCGCACCGGACCTACCAGGCATTGCCGACGCAACGTTCTATGGAGCTGCCCCGTGGAACACACTTGGAAATACCGGTTTCGGAAGCAGTCTGAGTTTTTCGGAACTGACCAACAACAACAGCTTCCCAATCCTCTGCATTGGTGCTCCCCAGACTGGAGGCACAGGTGCCCTGTACTTTGTCGACACAAGTCTGTATTTGCCAGCGAGTGCGGTATCGGCTTCTAGTTCAACCAGCAACGCACCATGGCCAGCTCCAATTAACATTGGCACAAATGAATACTTGGCTCATCTCGCAAGCGGTCTTACCCTTTATGGCGCCGAGGATATTGATAACTTTGGCAATGGCTTGCTCGATCTTGGCGATGTCAATCAAGATGGTTATAGCGACCTACTGATTCAGGCTTATAACGCCAGTCTTGGTGCGGGTAACGGCTATGTTCTCTTTGGTTCTGACCAGCTGACACAGACCACTCCACCAGCAACAGGGGCGTATACACCGAACCCGGCCACCGGTAATGTTGCCCTGGGATCCATTGGACAGCTGCAACGTGCCGATGGTAGCAGCCTTAACATCTCCATTCTCAGTCAACTTGGTTACGGCACCCTAGGCTATACCGGGCAGGGATCTTTTGGAGCTGGTGATGTCAATGGAGATGGCATTAACGATATTCCCTTGGGTTCAGGCCCCAACGGCAATGCCTACCTGACATGGGGGCATCCCTATCTTGAGGCGATCAGCAATCTTCAGCTCAGCAAACTCAGCAGCAACACGGGGTATCTGCTTGACGGGCTTGCAAGCGCAAACCAGGGCACTCTTCGCTCAATCGGTGATTTTAATGGTGATGGCTACGGCGACTTCATCTCGATCCAACCTGGCCCAACTCTGACGCAGGTGCGTCTTGAACTTGGCGCCAACACTCAGGAAATCTTAGCTGACTATAGTTACGACTTCTATACTTTCTACACGCTTAATGGCACCAGCATCTCTGGTGGCGGGGATATCAATGGCGACGGCTACGATGATATTGCACTCTTCCTTGATGAAAACTTTAGCAGTGCAGAAGAAGGTAATCAGGGAGCAGGCAGTACGACTGCAATCCTGTATGGCAGAAGCGGGAAAAACCTGCCCATTGGCTCAGGTCTTGGCTTGTTGGCACCAGTCAGCAACAGTGATGGAACCCCCTTGCTGCCCCGGAGTACGCCAACTCAGCAATTGAGCAATGGCGTCAGCGACGCTGCTCCTGCCTTCATCACTGTTGGCAACACATTGTATGCTGCGATTAAGAGCCCAGGCAGTGGTTCTACCCCTATCTTCTTCGGCCAAAGCAATGATGGTGGTCAAACCTGGCAAGGGTGGATTGATCTTGGAATCGTTAACTCCGAGTTTTCTACGACTACTTCCCCAACACTCGCCTTTTATGAGAATAAGCTCTATCTTGGCTTCCTGAATTCTTCCGGTGCTCTTTGCATTGCCAGCGGTGATCCGGTCAGCCAAGGGTCGCCTGCATGGTCGGCTCCCACGGTGATCAGCACGACAGGCGGGAATGTCGAGTCAC
>CAYNGR010000055.1:12616-16646 GCA_964396755.1 uncultured Cyanobium sp.
CGGACGGATCGGTCAATCTCAATCGCCTGGATGTCCTCAACCCCAACGGCACCCTCATCGATGGTGTCACGGTGGATTCCGTTGGTCGCATTGATACAAGCCTTGCGAGTCTGACCTGGGATACGATTGTCCTTGATCAAGCCAATAGCGGGTTAACCACTAATCTTGGAACCGCCCTCCTGAGCATTAACGAGATCTTGTTGCTGGCCAATGTTGCCAGCGGTAGCAATTCCGTCTTGTTGAGTGCAATTCCTTCCACAGCTGAAACCAGTGACGCGACTTGGCTGAACAGCACCATACAGCTCAGCGATGGTAATGGAGGTTGGAGTATTGCTCAGAGCACCAATAGTCAGGGTCAAGGGTCTGTTGCCAGCTCATCCAGTCTGACACCTGCTGGAGATCTGAATCAGGACGGCTTTGACGATCTCATTGTGACGGCCAATAATGTCAGTTCATCTAATGCTGGCACTGGCGCATTGAATACGGGTCTACGTATCATCACCGGAGCCGCCAACAAGCCTCAATTCATCTCAGGTAATGACAGCACAGCAACCGGTCAGTTGGTTCACCTAGCTGTCCCTGTAGCCGGCAGTCAGGCCACTACTGCACCCGTCGTAACCATGAGTGGTGGCGACCTTAACAGTGGCAATGTGAATCTAACTCTCAGTGGAGTCCAGAATGGCCAGATCTCCTATCTTCAAGCTACTGGTCTGTCCACTGCCGATCTGATGACACCATCAGACACTGTGACGGCAGCAAGTCTGCTCTTTGCAGGCATAGTGCCCAGCGCACCTCAATCACTTCCCTTCGCGAATAGCTGGGGAGAGCAGAGTCTGTACGGCAATCATGATTACGGTGACCTAAACGGAGACGGCCTGCTTGAATATTTTGATCCCGCCGGGAACCTCTCTATTTATTCTGTTTCAAATCTTGCCTACAGTCTTTGGAGTATTCGTGCTGCTGGAGATGTCAATGGCAATGGTGTTGATGATGTTCTGTTGACCCTCAATCCCAGTCCCACAGGTCCCGGCTATGGCCAGTCAGTCATCGGTCAGCCCGTTGAGCTTCAATCGGTGTTGGTGGATGGCTCTCTGTTCAATGTGGTGGGCAACAGCTTCAGCCTTAGCCAGGCCGCGGGCTCCCCAACGACAGGGTGGAGCACAGCTGGACTCAAAACACCGCTCAGCCCTTATGGCTTCTCTGAACTCTATGACCTGGGAAGTGCGGCCATCAATGACTATGTACCGCAACTCCAGAACTGGTTTGAACCAATCCTCACCTATCAGCCTGGCCAACTGGTTTCTGCCTCCTCCACTCCCGCCACTTCACTCGCAAGTGCAGAATCCTATTCACCGCCTGCCGTAGTCGTCAGCCCTGAGGGACAAACCTATGTGATCTTCTCTGGTGCAGACGGCATCGATAGTGATGGGGTCGTTACTGGCCCCAGCGGACTCTGGATGGCTTATCAAACTTCAAATGGAGAATGGAGCCAGTTTCAATTGCCGCAGGGAGCAGATGCGAGTTCATTGAGCCCTTCTGCCACATTTTACAACGGCACACTGTATGTGGCCTATGTGGATACAAACTACAACATCCACGTGGTTTATTGCTCAGACCTCAGTGATCCAGCAGCCTCCAGTTGGAGTGAATATCAGGTCATCACCAACGGGGTTAGTCCCTCCAGTGGTCAGCCAGAATCGCTGAATGAATACACCATCTTTTCCCCCACTCTTCTGGCTGAACCCGGACGACTGGCTCTGTACTTCCCTGTAAATAAGTTTGAATCGGGCTCTTACGTCGATCCTGCATACATTCACTCCCTATACAGTGTCGCCCCCGATGATCAGAGCGGCAACGGAAACTGGGGATCCACTTATCGTGCAGCAACTCAGGGCTACACAGGTTTCAGCAGCCAGATCACTGCAATGGTCAACGGCACCTCGACACCCCTGACTGCGACAGCACCGATCGCTGCCGTCCTTTACCAGGGCCATCCGGTGTTGGCGATTGGCGCCGGATGGACTGGCAATCAATCCCTCAATCCCGGAGCTGGTGACATTTATCTGGCGACCCAAGTGGCCAGTAGTCCTACCCAGGAGAATCCAACTCCAGAGATCAGTTGGAACTACACCAATACCGGCATTCAAGGCCTTAGCGGTGGAATTGGGCTCACAACAGACCAAGCGTTGCTTTATCTCACGAGTGCAACTGGCTCGACCAAAAATCTTCAAGCAACAATGTGGAGCCTCTCTCTCGGGAGTGATGGCGTGCCGCGCGTGTCCCAGCAGCAAACTCTTGGTGGCCTTGATTTCTTTATTAAAGACTCCTCGAGCTACACGTGGCAACCGTATATCGTCAATGGCTCCATGAAGGGTGCCTGGACGAATAACAAGAATGACCTTTATACCAGTGATATTTCCCCGGCGTTTGCTGCCCCCAATCAGTTGTCGCTTGCAGGCTATTCACTGGATGGAAACGTCGATATCAATGGCGACGGCTTCGCTGATCTTCTTCTCTCGGATCCTTCCAACCCAGCCATCGGCGTTGATAATCAATATGCTCTGTTCGGCGGAGATTACCTAGGTCTTGCCTCCCAGGTTGGTACACCGGGCAATGATACGTTGACTGGCACGCCACTTGCGGATGTGATCTACACCCTTGGCGGCAGCGACTTGGTTCTCAGCAACGGAGGATCTGATCTGATTTATACCGGCGCCGGCGATGACCAAGTCAGCATTACTGGTGATGGCTTCTTCCGTATCGATGCGGGCTCCGGCTTTGACATACTGCTGCTTGAGGGTCTGGTCGGGCAGGCCTATGACTTCCAGCTCAATCCTGATACTCCAGGAGCATCCCCGCAGTACTTCGCGGGAACAAAGCTAAAAAGTATCGAACTGGTGAACTCAACCGACTATGGGGCTAACAACCTTTCTTTTGATGTGGCCTTTGTGAATGCGATCAATCCCGATCGCATTCTCTTCGTCATTCCTGATTCCAGTGATTCCATCGCACTCAGTGGTGGCTTTGCGCGTAACACTACCTTTGACACCAGCTTTGCGGGCTCTCTGTGGAGTGCCTTTTCCGCCGGTGAAGCGACTTCCCCCGCTGACACCAAACCTACTCTGGTTTATGTGCTCAACCCCGCAGGAGCATCTGCTGAGGATTGGCTTGACAGTCAAGTCACGACCGAGACCGGCGCCCCGGCCGCTCTCGCTTTCGCGGCCAGAGCCGAAACGTCGTTGATGGCGAGCAGCGCCCAATCCGCTGAGCCCGAGGCGCCGCTTCCTTCAGAGATCATCAGCAGCACTCCCTTTGGCGATGGACTGTTCCTCGATGCCTTCCGCAGCACGCCTTCCTCTGGGCTGGCTCGTTTCCGGATCCGTCGAACGAACAGCATCAAGGGGCAGCTGATTGCTTATTGTTCAAGTTCTGCCAATAGCAACACCGAACCCAATCGCGATTACGAGGCGATTCTTGGCCTGTTACGACTGGAGCCTGGGGAGATCAGCAAACTCATCACGGTTCCATTGAACTCTCAGGTGATCCAGAGCCTGCGAGCCCCCACCCTCAGCCTTAACGTCCAGGAGGTATCAGATCGCGGGCAGCAGACCTTCGATCTGCTGCTCAGCACCAATGCCGATGCGACGGGTCGCAAGCCTGCGTTGTCAGGTCTTTCTTTCCAGATCGATGCGCAGGGCCAGAAGGGTGTGATTCAGCTTCGTGCCGACACCACCACGGACTATGCCTCTGCACCCCAGAACCTGGAACTGATCGTCACCCGCCGCACTGGTCCAGATGTGTGGAACCCCCAAGAGGCCTATCCAGTGCAGAGCCTCATGCTCAAGGATGGCAGCACTGGAACATTTGATCTTGATGGCATCACCAATGAGCAGATTCTGAATCAGCTGGATCTCGATTTCAGCAGCAGCGACAGTGCCATCACTGTCAGGAGTATCCAAGGCGGCGCCTCTGACCTGCCACTGAACATTCTTTTGAACCCGCTGCTCAAGTCAACCGTTGAGGGAACACT
>CAYNGR010000056.1:0-16623 GCA_964396755.1 uncultured Cyanobium sp.
GATCAACCCCGCCAACGGCGATGTGATCGTGATTGAGATGAATCCACGCGTCTCACGCAGTTCGGCGCTGGCCAGCAAGGCCACCGGTTTCCCGATCGCCAAGATCGCCGCCCGCCTCGCGGTGGGCTACACACTCGACGAGATCATCAACGACATCACCGGCAAGACGCCGGCCTGCTTCGAGCCCACGATCGACTATGTGGTGACGAAGATCCCCCGCTTTGCCTTCGAGAAGTTCCGAGGCAGCCCGGCGGTGCTGACGACGGCGATGAAATCCGTCGGCGAAGCGATGGCGATCGGCCGCTGCTTCGAGGAGTCATTCCAGAAGGCGCTGCGCTCCCTCGAGACCGGCCACGCCGGCTGGGGCTGCGACCGCCCCGACAGCAGCCTGGAGCGCTCAGAGCTGGAGCGCCAGCTGCGCACTCCCTCCCCCGATCGCATCTTCGCGGTGCGGGCCGCAATGGTGGCCGGCTACAGCGATGCCGACATTCACCGGATCTCATCGATCGATCCCTGGTTTCTGGCCAAGCTGCGCCGCATCATTGAGGCCGAACAGCGTCTGCTCAGCGGCCGCCGGCTCGAGGATCTGAGCAGCGAGGCGCTGCTCGAACTCAAGCAACTCGGCTTCTCCGACCGCCAGATCGCCTGGGCCACCGGCAGTCGCGAACTTGAGGTGCGCAGCCACCGACAGGGCCTGGGCATCAGCACCGTGTTCAAAACGGTCGACACCTGCGCCTCGGAATTCGCCTCAACAACCCCATATCACTACGCCACCTACGAACGCCCGCTGGAGCGGCTGAACGACGACGGCAGCCTGTCGCTGGTCCCGCCCGAAAACGAGGTGCAGCCGGAAACGCGCCGCAAGGTGATGATCCTCGGCGGCGGCCCCAACCGCATCGGTCAGGGGATCGAGTTCGACTACTGCTGCGTGCACGCCTCGTTCGCGCTGCAGGCCGAGGGCTTCGCCACGGTGATGGTCAACAGCAACCCCGAGACGGTCTCCACCGACTACGACACCTCCGATCGCCTCTACTTCGAGCCGCTCACCCTGGAGGATGTGCTCAACGTCATCGAGGCCGAGCACCCTGTGGGTGTCATCGTGCAGTTCGGTGGCCAGACGCCGCTGAAGCTGGCGATTCCACTGCTGCGCTGGCTGGACACACCGGCAGGCCGCGCCACCGGCACCCGCATCTGGGGCACCTCACCCGAATCGATCGACAGCGCCGAGGACCGCGAGCAGTTCGAGGCGATCCTGCGCCGGCTCGACATCCGCCAGCCCCGCAACGGCCTGGCCCGCAGCGAAGCGGAAGCCCGTGCGGTGGCTGAACGCGTCGGCTACCCCGTGGTGGTGCGCCCCAGCTACGTGCTGGGCGGCCGTGCCATGGAGGTGGTCTACGGCGAAGAGGAACTCAACCGCTATATGGCGGAGGCGGTGAACGTGGAACCGGATCACCCGGTCCTGATCGATCAATACCTGGAGAACGCCACCGAGGTGGACGTCGATGCCCTCTGCGACGCCGAGGGACGGGTGGTGATCGGCGGCCTGATGGAGCACATCGAACCGGCCGGCGTGCACTCGGGAGATTCGGCCTGCGCCCTGCCGGCGGTGAGCCTGGAGGCTGAGGCCCTGGCGACGATCCGCCAGTGGAGTGAAGCCCTGGCTCTGGCCCTTCAGGTCAACGGCCTGATCAACCTGCAGTTCGCGATCAAGGACGGCGAGGTCTACATCATCGAGGCCAACCCGCGCGCCTCCCGCACCGTGCCCTTCGTGGCCAAGGCCACCGGTGTGCCGCTGGCCAAGATCGCCAGCCAGATCATGGCCGGCCGCAGCCTGGAGCAGCTGGGGCTCACCGCCGAGCCGGTGCCGCCGCTGCAGGCGGTCAAGGAGGCGGTGCTGCCGTTCAAGCGCTTCCCTGGCGCCGATTCGATCCTCGGGCCGGAAATGCGCAGCACCGGTGAGGTGATGGGCACCGCCCGCGGCTTCGGGCTGGCCTACGCCAAGGCGGAACTGGCGGCGGGTGAGGCCCTGCCCACCGGCGGCACTGTGTTCCTGTCCACCCACGACCGCGACAAGCCGGCGCTGCTGCCGGTGGCGCGGCGCCTGTCGGAACTGGGCTTCCGGCTGGTGGCCACCGAAGGCACCGCCCGCTCCCTGTCGGCGGCCGGCCTGACCGTGGAGCCGATCCTGAAGGTGCATGAGGGCCGGCCGAACATCGAGGACGCCATCCGCTCCGGAGAGATCCAGCTGGTGATCAACACACCGGTGGGCCGCCAGGCCGCTCACGACGACAGATACCTGCGCCGCGCCGCCATCGATTACGCCGTGCCTGCCGTCACCACCCTGGCCGGCGCCCGCGCGGCCGTGGAGGCCATCGCGGCCCTGCAGGACGAGACCTTGCCGGTCAACGCCCTGCAGGATCTGCACCCCTCGGCCGCCAGCTAAACCGCCGTGCCAACCGGAGGCTGAGCCCTGGCATGGCGACGACGGCGCCGCGGTCTGCTCCCGGGCCGTGCTGGGTAGTGTTGACGGCGGTCGTCCCCCGCGGGGACGGCCGTCCTGTCGTCTCTTGCCCCGCTCCCTGTGACCGTCGCCCCCACTGAGGCCGTCAGCCCCGCCGTGATCGCCCCCGGCAGCGATCTGCGCGAGGCGTTCCGCGCCGCCTACGAGAACCGCTACACCTGGGATCCCGGCTTCGGCGGCTACCAGGGCCGCTGCGTGCATGAGCAGGGCGACCAGCGCTTCGAGGGTCGCTTCCGTGTCGGCGCCGACCTCAAGGCCGTGGTGGAAGGCATCAGCGACGAGCAGATCCACAAGGCGGTGGCCTCGCAGCTCTGGGAGGTGGCCATCCACCGCGTGCGTCGCCCGTTCGAGCAGACCCACGGCGAGAACACGTTCACGGCCGGCGACAGCACAGCGGAAGGCGTCGAGGTGATCGTCGGCGGCAAAGGGGAGGGCGACCGCTACCGGATCAAGGATGACGTGGTGACGATGGTGCACCGCCACATTCACGGCACGGTGGTGACAATCCACACCGAGAGCGTCACCCACACCGGCAACGGCTATCTCAGCCGCGGTTACACCAGCCAGTACAGCGATCCGGCCAGCGGTGCGCCGCGGGGGGGCTTCAGCCGCTTCACCGACACGTTCGTCCCCCTGGGCGAGGGCGGTCCCTGGGTGCTGAGCGAGCGGGTGATCGAAACCAATGGCCCCGACGGCGCCACCACCAGCCGCTTCCGCTTCGAGGATCTCGAGCCGCTGAGCTGAGAGCCGATGGGGGACGAGGTCGCAGAAGCGTCCCGTTCCCCCACAGGTGCTCGTCACTGCTGACGCGACGATCAGGCCAGCCCCTGGCAGGCGCAAGCACACCCGCAGACCAGGGACTCCCCACGCACTGGCGAGCACAGTCCCCTCAGGACGCCACCCCTGGACGTCCAGAGGGGACTGACACTGATGGCAGCTGAGCCTATGCCGTGTTGCCGTCGGCAACGACCACGAAGCGATGCCTGTGCCAACAGCGTTGGCGGCTGGTTGATCAAGCCAGGATGGTTGCCCGGCACCAGGCTCTGTGCTCCAACAGGCTGTCGGGCCATGCACTCGAAGGAGAGAGGCCTGGCCCTGAACAGGCGTGGCGGGGGCTCCCCCCGCCACTGGCGCTGCCCAACGCTCAGTCAGGCAGAGCAGTCACCGACTGCAGGCGCTCATTGAGCGTGGTAGCCATGGCCTGACGGCCGACGGCCAGAACCTTGAGGGTGTCTTCATGGATGCGCAGCTGGGCATCAGCCACCTGCATCCCGCGCACCAGCTCCTTGATGTCATCGGGAAGACCGTTGAGGTCGTAGCGCTTGCCCTCAAAGGTGAGCACGGGAGGCTGTTGATCAGGGGTTTCCAACAGGGGTTTCAGCGTTGCCCATGCAGGATAAGGGCAGCGGCCCGTCAGCTTCCTGGAACCGCCATTTCAATGAACTGGCGTTCGCAGAGATCGCGGTAGCGACCACCGTGGGCCATCAGCTGACGATGACTGCCCTGCTCGACGATGCGGCCGCCTTCGAGCACCAGGATCCGGTCGGCCTGCTGCACGGTCGCCAGGCGGTGGGCAATCACCAGGACGGTGCGGCCGGCCATGGCCTGCTCCAGACCCCGCTGCACCGCCTCCTCCGCCTCGGCGTCGAGGGCGCTGGTGGCCTCATCCAGCAACAGGATCGCCGGGTTGCCGAGCACGGCTCGGGCAATCGCCAGCCGCTGCAGCTGCCCGCCGGAAAAGTTGCTGCCGCGCTCCTCGATGCGGCTGTCATAGCCGGCAGGCAGCGCCTCGATGAAGGCGGCGGCGTTGGCCAACCTTGCCGCCTCTCGGATCTGCTCCGGGCTGGCAGGACGGCCGAACGCGATGGCGTCGGCAACGGTGCCGGAAAAGACGCGACTCTGCTGGGGCACCATCGCCACGGCGCGGCGCAGCTCCCGGGCGCGCAGGTCCGCCAGATCCTGGCCATCGAGCAGAACCCGGCCGCCCTGAGCCGTGTGAAAGCGCATCACCAGGGAGAACAGGGTGCTCTTGCCGGCGCCGGAGGGACCCACCAGAGCCACGACCTGGCCGGGTTCGACGGTCAGGTCGAGATCACGCAGGACCGGCTGAGCGGGGTCATAGCCGAAGCGGACCGACTCGAACACGAGCCTGCCGCGCACCTCGCCGAGGCTGCGTGCACCGGAGCGATCGGGTGACTCCACCGGCTCGCTCTCGATGGCGCGCAGGCGTCGCAACGACGCCTGACCCTGCTGGAACTCGTTGAAGTTGGTGGTGAGATGCGAGATCGGATCGATCAGCATCAGCAGGGCGGTCATGAAGGTGGCGAAGCCCTGAGCGTTAAGGCCACCGGCCTGAATCCGCAGGGCGCCGATCACCAGCACCGCCAGGATGCCGAAGGCCTCGATGAAGCCCACCACCGGATGCTGCTGGGCAAGCAGCCGCATGGAGCGGTAGCGGGCGCGGCGATGGAGGTCGATCTCCTGATCGAAGCGCTGCTGCAGCCAGGGTTCAGCGGCATAGGCGCGCACCAGCGGCAGACAGGCGATCGCCTCGCCCAGCAGGGCCGCCAGGTCGCTCACCTGTTTCTGGCTGCGTTCGGCAGCGGCCATCACACGGGCGCCGAAGGCACTGACCAGCAGAGCCACCAGTGGCGCCAGCAGCAGCGTGGCCAGAGCCAGGGGCCAGTCCAGCCAGATCATGTAGCCAAGCACCACGATCAGCTGCAGCAGGCTGGGAGTGGTGTCCTGAATGGTCTTGTAGATCACCTCACCGACGCGATCGGCGTCTTCGGTGAGCCGGTAGGTGAGATCCCCGGCGGAGAGTTTCTCAAGCGCCGCGAAATCGAGCTGCTGCAGCCTGGCAAACAGGCGACGGCGCAGCTCCTGGCTCACCTGCAGAGCCGGCTCCGCCAGCAGGGTGTCCTGACCGAACTGGGCGGTCTTCTGCAGCAGGAACACCGCCAGGGCTGCCAGCACCGAGCGCAGCACGCGCGGGATGTCGCCGGCGCCGATCGCCGGGATCAGCTGCCCGGCCAGCCAGGCCAGAACCGGAAAGCTGCCGACGAACACCAGGGTGCAGAGAGCACCGGCGATCAATCGCCGGCGGTGGGGCCGCAGCAGGGGAAGCAGCCTGCGGAAACCGGCCGGCGAGGATGCAAGCATCGACAAACCTTACGTCCCTTCCGCCGGAAGGCCTCAGCAGCGCTTGAAGCTGGATCAGTTCCTCAAGTGGAGTGGCCTGGTGGCCACCGGTGGAGAAGCCAAGCTGCGCATCCAGAGCGGTGACGTGCGCGTCAACGGAGCCATTGAGACCCGCCGCGGGCGGCAGCTTCACGTCGGTGATGCCGTGGGCATCGATGGCCGCGAACTGCTGGTCACTCCGCAGAGCGGGGGACGGCCCAACGTCTAACTTGGCTGGAGGTTCAACAGGAGACGCTGCGGGTGCGCAAGTCCGTGATCGCCGGCAATTGGAAGATGCACATGACCTGCGCCCAGACGCGGGAATTTGCAGCCGTCTTCAGGCCCCTGATCGCCGACCTGCCCAGCGACCGACAGCTGGTGCTGGCTCCGCCGTTCACCGCCATTCCCACCCTCTGCCGCCACCTCGAGGGGGCCGGCGTTGCAATCGCGGCCCAGAACGTCCACTGGGAGGAGAGCGGCGCCTACACCGGCATGGTGTCGGCCCCGATGCTGGTCGAGCACGGCGTCAGCCACGCCATCGTCGGCCACAGCGAACCGCGCAAGTACTACAGCGAGACCGACGAGCAGATCAACCTGCGGGCCCGCACCGCCCAGCGCTTCGGACTGCTGCCGATTCTGTGCGTCGGCGAGAGCCTCGATCAGCGTGAGGCCCGGGAGACCGAGCGGGTGATCCACCGCCAGATCGAGCAGGGACTCGAGGGCGTCGATCCCCAGCGTCTGATCGTGGCCTACGAACCGATCTGGGCGATCGGCACCGGCAAGACCTGCGCCGCCGACGAGGCCAACCGCATCTGCGGCCTGATCCGCGGCTGGGTGGGCCACCCCGATGTGATCGTCCAGTACGGCGGTTCAGTGAATCCCGCCACGATCGACGACCTGATGGCACAGGATGAGATTGATGGCGTGCTGGTGGGCGGTGCCTCGCTCGACCCGACCAGCTTCGCCCGCATCGCCAACTATCAGGTGCCGGTGACGGCCTGAACTCGGCGGCGCAGGCGTGAACGACAGCGCGGACGCAGCGGCGACAGGCGGACCGGGTCCTCTGCCGGGATCCGGAGCTGATGGCGATCGGCCCAGCCCGACGCTGCCGGATGGCAGCCGCACCTGGGTAATGGGCATCCTCAACCTCACCCCGGATTCCTTCAGCGATGGCGGACGGTTCGAGGAGCCAGCCCTGGCCCTGAGGCAGGCCTCGCGCCTGCTGCGCGCCGGTGCCCACGTGCTCGATCTGGGTGCCCAGAGCACCCGACCCGGGGCTGTGGAGATCGGAGCGGCGGCAGAGCTGGAGCGCCTGCTGCCCAGCCTCCGGCTGATCCGCGCAGCCCATCCGGGCGCGCTGCTCTCGGTCGACACCTTCCATGCCGAGGTGGCGGCTGCGGCCCTTGAGGCCGGTGCCGACTGGATCAACGATGTCAGTGGCGGCCGCCGCGATCCGGCGATCCTGGAGGTGGTGGCCCGCGCCGGCTGCCCCTACGTGCTGATGCACAGCCGGGGTGACAGCCACAGCATGGATGCTCTGACCGACTACGAGGACGTGGTCGAGGATGTCTGTGCAGCGCTGCGGCGCAGCAGCCAGGAGGCCGAGGCTCGGGGCGTCTCCCCACGCCAGCTGATCTGGGATCCGGGGCTGGGATTTGCCAAGACCCACACCCAGAACCTTCAGCTGCTGCGGGGACTACAGCGCCTCAGGCAGGAGGGATTCCCACTGCTGATCGGCCCGTCACGCAAACGCTTCATCGGCGAGGTGCTGGCCGAACCGAGGCCCAGGGCCCGCCTCTGGGGCACCGCGGCTGTCTGCGCCGAGGCGATCCGCGCCGGTGTCGATGTGCTGCGGGTGCACGATGTCGCGCCGATCGTGCAGACGGCACGCATGATGGACGCCATCGTTCGCCCTGCGGGCTGAATCGGGTCCAATCCGCTGCGCCGGTGCGGCGACCAGCGCCGCTGTCGTCCGGAGCGTCGCCGCTCACAGAAGCGCACCGCTCTGAGAGCTGCTTAGATGAATGTCTGAGCTGTTGGCCCTCGTCATGGCGATCATCAATCGCTGCGCTGTCGGCATCGGCCCGCGCCTGCCGCTGATCGAATGGTCCCAGAGGGTAAGCGGCGAAGAGCAGTTCCGCTGGGATGAGAACGATCACGGGCTCTATCTTCTACCTGCCTATGAAGATGATGAAGAGGGTTGGCAGGTCCTGCAGAGAGTTTACGGAACGATCTTTGAAAAAGAGCTGAGCTCCTGGTGCAGTGATGTCAGCCTGTGGCCCAGCCCCCGCACCTTTTCGCTGTTCGAGGAATGGTTTGAGGTGCGTTTCTACGATCTGATTGAAGATCTCTGTGATCAGGAGCTCAACCACGAGCGGATCGATCCCGCTTTTGTGGAAGAGGTGCGTTCGGCGCTCCAGTCCTGATCGGATCCGTCCCGATCCACCCCGTAGTCGCAGGCGTGATCACCCACCCTGCCCCCAAGCGGCGGCGGATCCACGCTCACGGTGACGTGAGCAGGCAGGTCGATCACGAGGGGAAGGCCTGCAGCGTGGCCCTGGAGATGGCCCAGACGGCCTGGAGAGGCCCAGCCTGGCGCCGGTGATCGACCCGATCACGCTGGATCCCCAGGGAGAACGATCAATCCTGCACCCAGGTCCCTGGTGACTGAGAGTGCAGGACCGATCTGCAGGCCAAGATGCCCGCCCCTCTGGGCAAGCTGGGCGTCTGGAACTCAGCCGGCGGCACCACCAGCCCCGGAGCGTTGCGCCGCGGGGGTCGCAGCAGCCCGAACAGCGCTTGCAGCGGAGCTCCGCGTCTGCACGTCCTCTGCCACGTCTGCGGATCCTGCGGCCAAGCCCAGGAGCGGCCGCGCCAGAGACGCCCATCTGCCCCTGCCGATGGCGACGGCAGGAGCTGACCATGCTTGCGCCACCGATCGGAGCGGATCGGCCCACGCTCCTGGATGCCCCCAGGACCCTTGCTGCGCTGGAGCGGCTGGCTGCTGGACTGGAAACCTGGAGCGACGCTGCGGCAGGGAGGCTCGCCGCAACGGGCGACCGTCCCTTCCGCAGACTGCGCCATCTGGATGTCAAGGTCGATGCCGGGACTGGATCGCCCGGACCGCCATCCCTAGCTTGAAGAAGCCGTCTCCGGGAGGCCCCAGCATGAAGACCCATGACATGGAGAATCACGACAACCTCTACGCCGACGAGGTGGCGATGCGAATCGGCGAGACCCCGGCGGACGCCCGCTCCCACGCGGCCTGGGCGGTGGCCCTGATCGCCGCGATGGTGGTGGGACTGGGCATCGGTCTGACGGTTCTCTGAGCCTGCCGGCGTTGGCAGGCTGTCTCCCAGAGCCGGCCCTCAGGCGCGCAACACCAGACGCCTGCCGGGGGATGTTGGTCCACCTCCGAGATCGATCAGCCTCCCCTCGCGCCCGCGACTGACCTCAGGCATCCCGGCGGCAGCCCCCTGCAAGCCTCAGAGACCATGACATCGGGCTCAGATCAACCCGATGCAGGCTGCCCATGCGGGGTGACACGGCATTGCCGACGTGAATAGACAGCCGCCCATCCCCATGGGTTGGTGTGTCGAGGTGGTCGGATGGCGCTGTCGCCCTTTGCGCAGCCATCCTCGAAAGCTTCCATCAACCTCCATCGATGGGCTGTGGACAGCGCCGCTGGCATGCCTGAGATCGCGCCAATGGCGAAATCTGCGCCCTCGCCTGAAGCGGCCCGTTGTGGATAAGACCGAACCGGGCCTCCGGCAGCGGCGGATCATGCCGCCGCCCTGGGAAACCGGCAGATCCACCCGGAGCGCCTGATCATCCCTGGGGCCAGCTGATCGGCTCATCCCGGCGGCGGGGGCGCCCCGGCATCAGGGGGCCGCCTGCCGGAGCGACGAGCTTGGCTGCGGCAGCGGTCAGAGCAGTAGCGCACCTCATCCCAGACCTGCTTCCATTTGCGCCGCCACTGAAACGGGCGGCCGCAACAGGCGCAGATCTTGGTGGGGCGATCGGCATGGTGGGGCATCGCCCCAGCCTGCCCCGGCAGCCACGACCGCTCCCGGGGATTTGTAACGTGTTGTAAAGCCTGCCGACCCTTGTGGACAGCCTCTCTCTGACCCGTCAGTTCACCATCGAGGCCCAGGCCAGGGCGATCGAATCCTGCCAGGACATCGAAACGCTGCGCAGCCTGGCCCACAACCTGCTGCAGGTCTGGCAGCTGCAGGCCTCCCTGAGCGAGGAGCTGGCCGCCCAGTCGCTCGGCCTGCCCCGTCACGGCCGCTGACGCCATGGTGGTGCCCGTGCTGAGCGAGGCGCAGCGCCTCAAGCTCGATGCCAGTGACGATGCGCTGTTCTACGCGCAGCCCCGCTTCGTGCAGCATCTCGATGGGGGGTTCCGGCAGCGTCTGACCGATCTCTACCGGGAGCGACTTCCAACGGGCGCCGTGGTGCTGGATCTGATGAGCAGCTGGGTCAGCCACCTCCCCGAGGACGTTCGCTACGGAGAAGTGATCGGCCATGGCCTCAACCGGGCTGAGCTGGAGGCCAATCCACGGCTGGATCGCCACTGGATTCAGAACCTCAATCAGAACCAGTCATTGCCCCTTGCTGACGCCAGCGTCGATGCGGCGCTCACCGTGGCCGGCTGGCAGTACCTGCAACATCCCGAAGCGGTGGCCTGTGAGCTGTGGCGTGTGCTGCGGCCCGGCAGCCAGTGGATCATCGCGTTCAGCAATCGCATGTTCGCCCAAAAGGCTCCTCAGGTCTGGCTCGACGCCGACGACCGGGAGCATCTGCTGACCGTCGCCCGGGTGCTCGTGGCCCAGGGCTGGCCCACCCCGGAACTGATCGCCGAGGCCACCAGAGCCGAAGGGCCCATGGGCTGGATCGGCGGCCATGGTGATCCCTTCTTCGCGGTGATCGCCAGCAAGCCGGCCGACTGAGCCCGCGCCGGCCCGCAGCTGACGCCGGAGGCGACGGCCGCAGAGGGACCGAACTGCCGGCCCCCGGCGCCGCCTCAACGGACCCGTGCCGCCCGCCCGAGCCGGGCGTCTGCGGGGGTTCTCGCCTCAGCACGGCCAGCGCATAGCCCTGCGGCAGCGGCAGCGCCCTTCACTCCCCGTGGACAGGGGCAGCTCAGCAGCCCTGTGAGGCCAGCAGCATTAGCGTTCGTGCGAACGAGGACACCCTCACCGCCTCCCCCGCATGGCCACCCTGCGCTGTCACCTGCTGATCGGCCAGCCCGCCAGCGGCAAGACGACGCTCGCCCGGGCCCTGGCGCCGCTGCTGACAGGTCCCTCCGAGCCACCGGCGGTGATCCTGTCCACCGATGCGATCCGGGCCGAAGTGTTCGGCGATGCCGCCGTGCAGGGGCCCTGGCAGGAGATCCAGAAGCTGCTGCACCAGCGCCTGATCGCGGCGGTGGAGCAGGGCATCCCGGTGATCGTCGATGCGACCCATGCCAGGCGGGCCTGGCGACTGGCCCTGACCCAGTCGCTGCTGCTGCCGAGACCTGTGGAGTGGATCGGCTGGTGGCTGTTCACGCCGCTGCCCACCTGCCTGGCATGGAACGCCCGCCGCGATCGGCCGGTGCCACTGCCGGTGATCCAGGAGATGGCGGCGGCACTGGCCGATCCCCACTTCGGACCATCGCGGGCGGAGGGCTTCGCGGCGATCTGCAGCGTCGTGCCCACCCACCAGGACGAGCTCGAGCCGGTGCTGCGCGTTCACCTGCAGGGCCTGGACCAGCGCATCCGGGCGGCGGGCAACCGCGAACGGCGGCTGCAGCGCCATGGCTACTCGCGCCTGTTGGATCTGGAGCGGCTGCTGTTCCTGATCCGGCTGCTGATCACCTACCCCGATCTCGACGGCAGCGACCACGGCACCAGCTCCGAGCTCGAGAGCCTGCTGTCACCGCCTCCGCAGGGGGATCTGGCGGACCGTGCGGCCGCCTACGTGGCGCGCCTGCACGGAGAGTGCTACGGCGATGCCAGCGCCATCCGGGTCGATCTGGCCTGGCTGGAGGCCAACGGCTTCTGCAGCGCCAATCCGGTGCAGACGCCGATCCGGCTGGCGCCGCTGCCATCCACTGGCGACGGACGCGGCGGCGTGCATGGCGGGGTGCCACCCATGGGAGATGGCGCCGTGTTCCTGCGAGTGATGACGTTGCTGCGACACCTGCTGCAGGTCCCGTTCGATCGTCAGCGCGAGCCGGGCGTCAGCCTGCAGCAGCACCTGATTGCCGCCACCGGCGCGATCCCGGGGGGCTACCTGCCAGGAGAGAGCGCAACCTTGCGCAAGGACATCGAAAAGATCCTCACTCCCTACGGCTTCCGGACCCGCAACGACAACGTGCGTCACGGCTACTGCCTGGGAACCGCCGTGCTGTCCGCCCCGAGGCTGCGGGAGGTGCACGACGTGGTGCGCCAGGCCGCCGGCCGGCTGGCCGATCCGTCCGCCCAGGATCTGCTGACCGAACTGGACGAACGCCTCGGCTGGGCCGGCATCCGCCACGAGGACAGCACTCCGGTGCGCAGCTATGCACGCCATGTGGTGGTGGACAGCGCCCTGGTGCGCTCGGATTCACTGGCGGCACCCCACCGCGCCGAAGCGATCGAGCGGGCGATCGCGACCCGCCGGCGCGTGCTGCTGCGGCGCTTCCCCTGGGCTGGCAGTCATGCCGAGAGTCCCAGCGGTGAGCTGCGGGTGTGGCCGCTGCAGCTGATCTTCCACAACGTCGGCTGGTATCTGCTGTTCGAGGAGGATCACCTCGGCCGCGAGCAGGGTCTGATCCGCAGCGAGCGGCTCGACCGGCTGTCATTGGTGCCGGCGCAGGGGGACCTGCACCGCAGCGATGAGGCCCATGCCGCGGCGCTCGCCCGGCTGGAGAGACTGCTGCACGTCAGTGGCGGCATCTACTTCGGCGAGGAGCTGGAGACCCAGCTGGCGATCAGCAGCCCGTCGCCCCAGCGTCGCGCCCGGGCGCTGGCCACCCTGCGTTTCAGGTGTGCTCCCTGGGCCTTCGCCTTTCTGCGTGAGGGCCTGCAGCGCTATCCGATCGAGCACTGCCGCTTCTCCAGACCCCTGGCCGGCGACAGCTGGTGGCACCACCCGCGGGCCCCGCACGTGCTGGAGCCCAATCCCGCCACAGACAGCCATCCCTATCCGATCGAGCTGGACCTTCCCCTGTGGACCCTGGAGCGCGACATCGACCTACGCACCTGGCTGTTCGCGTTTGGAGCGGGCATCCGCATTGAACACCCCGAGGCGATGCGCCAGGAGCTGATCCAGCGCTGTCTGGACAGCCTGGCGGTGCACGGGATGGCGACGGTGGCGGCAGCGGAGGCCGGGCCGGAGCCCTCCGCGACGGAGCGCGACAGCCAGCCGACCCGACGCTTCCCCAATCGCTGGCGCCGCGACTAGATCGAACCACGAGTCACTGCCTCGAGCTGACGCCCGCTGGCCTCCCCGTCTTTCGCAGCAGAGATGCTGCAGAACGGGGTCATCGGATCGAGGCTGAGCAGCACAGACGTGGAGGTTCCCATGAACGCACCCGGCCGACGCGCGCAGCCGTCCCACGAGCATGGGGATGGACCGATGGGCCTGGACCCGCGGCATCAGGCCGACCAGGCGGCGCAGCAGGGGCAGGGCGGCCAAGCCGGGTCCGACCTCCAGAGCGGAGCGCCCCGCTGCAAGGTTCCCGCCTCCCCTGACGCCCTGGTCGCCATGCAGCGACGCCGCTGCGAGCCGCTGCCGCCGCAGGACAGCGAGGATCGGCTGGCCGGGGTTCTGGCGCAGCTGCGGAGCGAAGGGCTCAGCCCCTGGGAGAGTCAGCAGATCGCCCTGGTCCTGCTGGAGCAGCTGGAGAGCTACCACCGGGCCGTGCTGACCGAGATGCAGCGGAGCGAGGAGGGCACCACCGCCCAGGTGGCCTGCTGGGCGATCGATGGCGACCGGCTGATGCACTGCCGGCGCCTGCTGGAGAGCATCACGTTGATCTGAACCGCTGCCCCATCCCGCCTCGCCCTGAGGTCGGGCATCCTGGGAGCAGGCCAACGCCCGTCATGCCTGAAGCTCAGAGCAACCGTCGCCCTCCGATCGGGAGGCTGTCCAACGAGCGGCGGCGCCGCCGCGGGCTACTGCATCCGCTGGAAGATCTGCTGGCGCTGGCCCAGACCCCGCCGGCAGCTCGCCAGGAGAACGGCTGCAGGCGACGGCGGCAGCGACAGCGGCTGGCACTGGCCCAGCGGTTGCTGGATCCCCTGCCGGCGGACCTGGTGGCCCCGGAAGCTGCCGCAGACCGGTTCTGGACCATGCTGCGCTGGGGAGGCCTGGGCCTGATCCTGGCCAGGCTGCTGCAGCGTTAGACAAGGCGACGACCCGCCGGCCAGGTCGCCGCCAGCCCCGCTCAGCCCGGTTTGCGGGCGCTCCAGACCCGGGTCATGAAGTGACTTTCGGCTGTGATCGCCTCGAAACCGACGCTGCTCAGGCGCCCGTCGATGTCATCGGAGATGTAGTCGCGGTAGTAGGGCTCGTGGAACACCCGGCGGAAGTTGTCCATCGGGATGCGGAACTGGGGCGAGTCCTGCAGCTGGACCGAATCCGCCAGCACCAGCACACCACCTGGCTCGAGCAGCCGGAACATCTCGGAGATGACATTCGCCCGCGCCTCCGAGGGCAGTTCGTGCAGCAGGAAGACGCAGCTGATCGCCTGGAAGCAGCCTTCGGCGAAGGGCATCGCCTCGGCATTGCCCTGCACCAGCTGTGGCAGTTCGCCGGGGAGCTGCGACAACCAGCGGTTGGCCTGACGCAGATAGGAGCTGGACAGATCCAGGCCGACCAACTGAGCCTGTGGCAGAGCGCCACGCAGCTGGCGCAGGGTGCGTCCGGTGCCAGTGGCCACATCCAGCACCCGCAGCGAACCCGGCGGGCGGCCGGCGAACCCCTCGAGACCGGCACGCAACGGCGCCAGGATGCGGCGGCGCATCGGATCGGCGGTGCCGTTGAACAGGATCTCGACGCCCAGGTCGTACAGGGCGGCGGAGTGATCACTCAGGTAGCCGTCCGTCTGGTGGTGGAAGTTCTGCAGGTAGTAGCTGGGGTAGTCCTGGGGATCGATGTCATCGGGCAGATCGCGCACGTTGCGCTCGCGCCGACGGTTCCAGGTCTGAGGCAGATCCAGCCAGAGCAGTGGATAGCGGGTCGCCCAGTCCAGCCAGGGGGCATCGAACAGCAGCGAGGAGGGATACACGCCTGATTCGGCCTCCTGCCAGTCGCGCTCAATCAGACGATCCATGGCGCTGCGCAGCTCCTGCAGCACGGGTGCGGGCAGAGGCTCTGTGCTGGGGCTCGCCTGGGGGGCGAGCAACTCCATCAGGCGTGTGCTCGTCTCCTTGTGAAACAGCCCCATCAGGCTCTTGCCCTGCTGCATGGTCTGGTAGGCCAGCTTGGTCAGGGTCTCGGCCACGGTCGACAGCACTGCGGAAGCTGCCATTCCAGCAGGTCCGGCCGCTGTTTGAAGAGCTGTGAAGCGCCGATCTGCCGCCAGCCCACCCGGCCAGGCTGGATGAAGACCCTGATCCGTGCAGCCATGAGTGCCAGCGAAGCGCAGACCCCGGCCAGCCCCGCCGCCGGTGACGACCCCCATGCCGATCCGGAATTCGTGGCCTGGGCCAGCGAGCATGAGCGGGAGCGTCGCCGCCACGAGGCCGATCTGGCTCAGATCACCACGCACCCCGACGAGCATGCCGATGCCGACGCCATCGGCCAGCAGCTGGCCTGGAAGAAGCGACAGGAGCATGAGCGGCACCTGCACGACAGCGCCATCGCCCAGATGCGTCCGCAGCCCTGAGTCCTGACCTGCAGGCCGAGGCCTCCGTCCGGTTTGGCGAGCGCACCGGCATCGGGTTGCCTGGGGTTGCGGCACGGCCCTGTGGACCACAGGCGAGCCTGAACGGCGCACCATGACTAACGTGCGCCCATCGGTCGGGTCAGGCCACTGGCGTCTGCCAGGCCTGCATCGGCCTGCCGCAACACGCCGATGACCGACCCATTGCCAGGGCAGCCCCTGGATTCCGCCCTGCTGAGCGCCGACCAACAGCTGGAACAGGCTCGCCAGGACTGGCGGCAGCATTGGCAGGAACGCCGCGCCCATCAGCGCTACCCGCTCGACAATCCATTCAGCTGCAACCTGGAGCTCGACAACGGCCAATTCCCGCCGATGCCCGTGCAGCTGCTCGACATCAGCCTGGGTGGAGCCTGCCTGCTGATCAGCTCTCTGGTGGATCTGCGCCGCGGCGAGATGGGCGAACTGCGCCGCTACAGCTCCGGAGCCCAGGACCTCGACGGCATCGATCGACTGCGCCTGCGGATCTGCTGGCAGGAGGTGCGCGACTGGATCACGGCGGTGGGCGTGGCCTTCGAGCCGCCGCTGCAATCGCTGCCGCAGCAGCTCGACCCGGCCTGAAGACCGGCCACCGCCTCAGCCCAGGGCTGGCTGCCGCAGCGTTCGGAGGATCCGGTGAGATCGAGCCCCAGCGTTATCGATGAGCGCAGTTGCGCAATCGAAAACCCTGCCCAGCCGGCCTGAGATCAGGCAGTCCAGGCAGGGCAAAGGGCCGCAGCTCCCCAGGGGAGGGGAGCCGGGCTGGAGACGCCGATCAGGCGTCGTAGTACATCACGAACTCGTGGGGGTGGGGCCGCTGACGCAGCTGCTGCACCTCTTCGTACTTCATGGCAATCCAGTTGCTGATGAAGTCCTCGGTGAACACGCCACCGGCCAGCAGGTAGTCCTTGTCGGCATCAAGAGCCTCAAGGGCGCCGTTGAGCGAGGCCGGCACGGTGCGGATCTTGGAGAGCTCCTCGGCGGAGAGCTCGAACAGGTCGACGTCGGTGCCGTCGCCCGGATCGATCTG
>CAYNGR010000057.1:0-3811 GCA_964396755.1 uncultured Cyanobium sp.
GGCGCCTTCTGGTGCCAGCACTGCTTCCACCAGAAGGTTCTGTTCGGTCAGCAGGCCGGCAACCGTCTGCCCTACGTCGAATGCGCCAAGGATGACGCCGGCGCCAGGGCCTGCAAGGCAGCCGGCGTGATGGCCTACCCCACCTGGGTGATGGGGGATCAGCGCCGCGTCGGCGTGCTGAGCCTCGAGGAGCTGGCGGCCTGGACGCAGTACAAGGGTCCCGCCGACTTCAGCGCCCGCAAGCCCGGCCTCTGAGGGATTGTTCGAGCCCTGCCGAAGCCCCTGAGCCTGATCGGCTGCTGTGAGGTGCGACCCGACAGGCCAGCGGGACTGCCTCCGGGCTGGGAGCAGGGACTCCACCGCGCGAGTCAAGCAGGCCGGGAGCGTTGGGACAGACCGGGATGATCCCGGCAGGGTGCAGGGACGCCGTTCAGGTCAGGGCGCCAGCCGGGCCCGGTGCAGCCGGCTCTTCTCATACCAGTCGGCGAACTGCGGCGTCCAGGCCTGCAGATGGGGCCAGAGCAGATCGCAGAGGGCGCGGATTTCCTGCTGGGCATCGAGCTTGGCGCGCAGGTCGAGGAAGTGAAGCATCGCCCTCAGGCTGAAGCTGACCACGAAGTGCTGGCGGTAGTCGAACGGCAGGATGCCGCGGGCGTGCTCCTCGGCATAACCGGCGTCGAGCAGGTCGCGGTAGCGCTCGGCAGCCGCCCGGCAGAGCTGCAGGTCGATGGCACGCTGGCCCTCGTCGTACTCATATTTCTTGCCCTGCCGGTCGCTGTAGCTGCCCACCGGCCGCAGGTAGAACACCTCCTCGAGCTCGAGCTCACCATTGGCGGCCTTGCGGATGCGGTCGCCCGTGTAGCGCATCGACTGCACATCAAAGCTGACGCCCACGCGGTGGGTGCGGGCCTGCTGCATCACCGAATGGGGAAACCAGCCGACATTGAGCACGATCTGGGCATGCTCGAGCGGTCCGTAGTGCCCTCGCTCCCCCGCCAACAGCCGCTTGACGCAGATCTCCCCGGCCCGCGGCTCATCGGGCCAGCTGTCACGGTCCGCCGCCACGAAGCCCTCGCTGTAGTCCTGGTGCATCGCGGCGTAGACGCACTGCTGCGGATTGGGCGTGGCGGCGATCAGGTCGACCCGGAAGCGGGGATCCATGGGACGGGAGCGGGGGGAAGGAGCGGAGGTGCGGGCAGCCGCCTCACCATGGCAGCGATCCGGATCGCTGCCGGAGGAAACGCACAGACCGTTGACGTCAGCCGTGACTGCGTGGGCCGGCCTGAGCAGCGGCAGACGTGGTCGGCAGGCTGGCGGGCAGGCTGCTGGTGGCGCCCACACCCGGCAGCTGCGGCAGCGGCTCATCCCGCAGCAGCGCCCCCGTCAGGGCCTCCAGCTCGGAGGCGCTGCGGGCCCCGATCGAGCGCCCCACCGGCTGGCCGCCGGCATCGAACAGCTCCAGCTGCGGGATGCCATTGACCTCGAAGCGCTCCACTTCGGCCTGCCAGCGGGGGTTGTCGACATTGAGCAGCACCACATCGAGCTCGCCGCGGCGCTGCTGCTCGAGCCGCTCCATGGCCGGCGCCATCGCCCGACAGGCCTCGCACCAGTCGGCATAGAACTCCACCAGCGTGGGGCGGCCATTCGTCAGCGCCACCGTCAGATCCGGGGACTGACGGGCCAGGCGCTGCAGTGGCTCCTCCGGGTGCAGCCCGCCGCGCAGCCAGAACAACAGCAGCGCCAGCAGGGCCGCCACCGCCGCCAGCACCATCCGCTCGCTTCGGCCCATGGCGGCGGCGGTCGGGGCCCCGGCGGGGGAGCGCGACGCGGCGGGATCCGACGGGGACGGCGGCATGACGGAGGCGACCCGTGAACAGCTCTGGCACTCTGGCAGCGCCGGGGCGCCCCACGCGGCCGTCTGTGCGGTGGCTCGCAGCCGCCGGGCGACATCGATCACCCTTGCTAGCTTCAGCCCACGCGACGGACCGGGGTGAAACGGCGGCTCACAGTGCACTTCCCGCGTGAGTCGGTGCATCTGCCGATCACCTATCGGCTTGCCGTCGACTTCGACATCGCCGCCAAGATCCTGCGCGCTCAGATCGCTCCCAATCAGAGCGGCACGATGGTGGTGGAGCTGGCCGGCGACATCGATGAACTCGATGCGGCCGAACTCTGGATGGAACGGCAGGGGCTGCGCCTCGACCGGGTTCCCGGCGAGATCCGCATCGACGCCGATCGCTGCATCGACTGCGGCATCTGCGCCAGCATCTGCCCCAGCGGCGCCCTGCGCTTCGAGGCCGGCAGCCAGCGTCTGCACTTCGATGCGCCCCGCTGCCTGGTGTGTGAGCAGTGCATTCCCAGCTGCCCGCTGGAGGCCATCTCGCTGGTGCTGGAGAGTCCATGACCACCGTGCTGAACCTAATCCTGCTGCCGCTGCGTGCACCGATGGTGCTGCTGCTGCTGCTCGTCAGCACCTATCTGGGCCTGCACTGGAGCCGACCCGGCTCCTGGGCCGACGCCGGAGTCGGCGGGGTCACCGACCTGATCTGGTCAGCGGAATGCCTGCAGGCGCTGGTGGTGGTGGTGGTCTGCACCATGCCCGATCTGCTGCTGCGGCGGATCTCCTCGATCATGGCTGCCAGCCGGGTGGCCAGCCTGGTGATCACCCTGCTGCTGGTGGTGACCGGCGGCCTGTATCTGCTGCACCTGGATGTGCTCTCCAATGTGCTGATCCTGTCGTCAAGCGTGCTGCTGGCGCGTCTGGATCTGGTGCGGCTGCGGGTGGTGCCGCCCCCCTTCGTGATGACGCTGATCCTCAGCGTGCTAGTGCTCGGCGGCATCAGCCTCGGTCGCATGGTCGAGCTGAAGCTGCATCCCAACGGTTCGCTGCCGATGCACACAGGTGCCCCCGCCTCAACCGGCCGACAGCAGCCCGCCAGAGCGCCCGCCGCCACCAACCGGGCGGAACCCGACCGGAGCGGCCAGAGCACCAGGCCCGAGCGCGCACCCGACCGCACCCTGCCGCATCTGCAGGACCGCAACGCTCCGGCCATCTCGCCCTGAAGCCGGTGCAGGTTGCGGGAGTGGCCTGTCCACCGCCAGCCACTGCCGACCGGCGGCAGGAACGCCGGCTGCGACCACGACGGGGTCAGCAGCCAGGCAGCCGCTCCTGCTGATAGCTCCAGGCGTTGCCCAGCACCTTCTTCACGTAGAGGCGCGTCTCGGGATAGGGGATCGCCTCCACCCACAGCTCCGGCGCCTGCTTCAGGCGTGGATTGATCCAGCCCGCCGTGGCGCCGGGGCCGGCGTTGTAGCTGGCGACCGTGAGCAGCGGGTCGTCCTGCCACTGCTGCAGCAGGCGGCCCAGATAAAGGCTGCCCAGTTCGATGTTGCGCTCGGGGTCCTCCAGCTCAGCGGCGGAGAGCGGCCGGCCGGCGAGCTCGGCGGCGGTCTCGGGCATCAGCTGCATCAGGCCCGTCGCCCCCACCGAGGAGCGCACCGCGGGAGTGAAACGGGATTCCTGCTTGGCCAGCCCCAGCAGCAGGGCCGGAGTCAACCCGTGGCGCTGCGCCTCCCGCGCAAAGGTCTGGCCGTGGCGACGCGGATGCAGATCGCGCTCCAGCTGGGTCTCCAGGGCGCACTGATCCGGCGGCAGGGTGAGCTGGGCCCGCTCCAGCTGGCCCAGACCGGTCCAGTCGTCGCCGACCCCCTGCCGCAGCCGTCCCTCCAGCAGCAGCTCGGCGCTATGCAGCGGCAGCAGCCCCTGCCGGCGGCTGCGCCAGACCTCCCAGGCCTCATCGCGCTGATCGAG
>CAYNGR010000057.1:3911-16576 GCA_964396755.1 uncultured Cyanobium sp.
GGCCCCACAACCTCCAACAGCTTCAGCGCCGCCGCCCACTGCCCCGCCAGCAGCTGGCGGCGGCTGCGCTCCCACTGCAGATCCCAGCTGGCCGGATCGCGGGGCCAGCGGCGCAGCACCTCCAGAGCCGCCCGATCGTCGCCACCGGCCAGGGCCCGCCGCGCCGCCAGTGGCACGCTCGCCCGCCAGCGCTGTGGCAGGCGGGCGATGGCGGCATCAGCTGCAGCGCCCTCCTGGGCAGCCAGCAGCCGCACCGCCTCCTGCGCCTCAGGGCCATCGTCCGCCGCCAGCTGCACGAGCAGGTCATCGGCCTGCTGACGCCGCTCCGGCCCGGCGCGCAGCAGCGATCGGGCCAGCGCCAGGCTGGCCTGTGGCGTCAGCGAGGCCGCTGGCCGCAGACAGGCCAGGGAGGTCTCGGCGTCGCCCAGCTCCGCCAGGGCCGAGGCCACGGCGCTGCGATCGGCAGCGGCCAGCGGCCCCTTGAGGCAGGCCTCGCGCAGGCGCTCCTCGGCCCCGGGCCAGCGGGCCCCCCAGCGCGCCAGATGCAGCAGGCCGGCGCGGCGCGCCTCGGGCGACGGTCCGGCCTCCAGGGCAGCCGCCAGGGCGGCGGGATGGGCCGGAAAGCGCCGCAGCAGCTGGGCGCGCAGCGGTGGCGACTGTCGCCCCAGGCTGTAAAGGGCGTCGGCGCTGGCCGGATCCGCGGGGAAGCGGCGCAGCAAGCTGCTCCACAAGGCATCGGCCTGCTGCGGACGC
This sequence comes from uncultured Cyanobium sp., assembly GCA_964396755.1. Classification (GTDB taxonomy): domain Bacteria; phylum Cyanobacteriota; class Cyanobacteriia; order PCC-6307; family Cyanobiaceae; genus Cyanobium. The sequence goes on from CAYNGR010000057.1 coordinate 4,665, forward strand.
TGCAGTTGCTCGGCGGCACGCGCATCGCGCTTGAGCACCAGCGCAGCCAGCGGGTCGGGTCCCCAGCCCTGGTGACGCAGCAGCTGGCGCAACAGGCGGGGGTCGGCGGCCGCCTCTGGACGGGCCGCCAGCAGCAGGCTCGCCTCGCGGCGCCGCACCGGATCGGGGGAGAAGCGCCGCACCCGCTCGAGGCTGCTGGCGGGGGTGAGCGGGGTGAGGGTGGGCCTCAGGCCCAGCAGGCCCCAACCCAGCAGCAGCACCCCACCCGTGCCCAGACAGGAGACCGCCAACAGGCGCGGCAGACGGATCAAGGACCGGCACTCGGCGATGGCAGCATTCTGGGCGCTGACCCGCCGCAGTTCCTTGGCAGGCCCTTCCTCCGACCGGCGCGGCGATCGCCGCACGCCACGAGCTGTGGCGCTGCCCGGCGCCCGCCAGCGCCGCAGGCTTCTGGTGGCCTGGCTGGCGGCGGCCCTGGTGTTCCTGCTGCGCCCCTGGCCACCGTTCCAGTGGCTGCCGGGCTGGTGCGTGGGGGTGCTGCTGCTCTGGGCGATCGGCGAGCTGATCGGCTGGCTGTGGTGGCCGCAGCGTTCCGCGTAGCCTGACGCACCAACCATTGCGGGCAGGGCCAGGGTGAACGGCAGCGCAGCGGGGAATCCCAGCGGCACGGCAGAGGCGTCCGCCACACCGGCACCCATCGGCGTAGCCCTGGGGGCGGCGGTCACGGGCTTCGGCACCGACGGCATCCGCGGCCGGGTGGGCAGCACGATCACACCGGCGCTGGCCCTTCAACTGGGCTATTGGTGCGGCCTGGTGCTGCCCCCGGACGGGCCGGTGGTGATCGGCAGCGACTCACGCAGCAGCGGCCCGATGCTGGTTGCGGCCCTCACCGCCGGCCTGACGGCAGCAGGGCGGGAGGTCTGGGATCTGGGTCTCTGCCCCACCCCGGCGGTGCCGGGCACGATCCGCCGCCAGGGGGCGGCCGGCGGCCTGATGGTCTCGGCCAGCCACAACCCGCCGCATGACAACGGCATCAAGGTGTTCGACAACGGCGGCTCCAAACTCGGCCGCCAGATGCAGCAGGCGATCGAAGCCGGACTGCGGGGCGAGCGACCGCTGCCGGCCTTCCACGGCGAGGGCCGCAGCCATGGCCGCAGCGACCTGATCGAGGCCTACCGCCGTTCGCTGGTGGAGAGCGCCGGCGGCCGCGGCCTGGAGGGCGTCAAGGTGGTGCTCGATCTGTGCTGGGGATCAGCCACCGCCTGCGGCGAATCGGTGTTCCACGAGCTCGGCGCCGATCTCACCGTGCTGCATGGCAGCCCCGACGGACAGCGCATCAATCAGGGCTGCGGCAGCACCCACCTCGAGCCGCTGCGCCAGGCGGTGCTGGAGCGCGGCGCTGCCATGGGCTTCGCCTTCGACGGGGACGCCGACCGGATGCTGGCGGTGGACGGCCGCGGCCGCGTCGTCGACGGCGATCAGATCCTGTTCCTGTGGGGTTCGGCCCTCAAAGAGGCGGGCGGGCTGCCGGACAACCGCATCGTCGCCACGGTGATGTCGAACCTGGGCTTCGAGCGGGCCTGGAGCGAGGCGGGTGGCGTGCTGGAGCGCACCGCCGTCGGCGACCAGTACGTGCATGCGGCCATGGAGAAGCTGGGCGCCGGCCTGGGTGGCGAGCAGTCGGGCCACATCCTGTCGGCCCGGCACGGCATGAGCGGCGATGGCCTGCTCACGGCGGTGCAGGTGGCCACCCTGGTGCACAGCCGCGGCCAGAGCCTGGCCGAATGGATGGACGGCAGCTGGCAGCCCTATCCGCAGAAGCTGGTGAACGTGGTGGTGCCCGACCGCGACCGGCGGGTGGGATGGCAGGACTGCACACCCCTGTGTGAGGCGGTGACCAGGGCCGAGCGGGCGATGGCCGGCAGCGGCCGGGTTCTGGTGCGGCCCAGCGGCACCGAACCGCTGCTGCGGGTGATGGTGGAGGCTGCCGAGATGGAGCAGGTGGAGCACTGGTGCCAGACGCTGGCGGCCGACGCCGAGCGCTGGTTGAACGCCGCCTGAGGGGTTGGCGTGAGGTTGAAACGCAGGGGAGATTGCATCGCCTGATCGCAGGCCGCTTGTGGGTCGCTTCTCAACAGCGCTTGAGGATCAGGGAAGCCCGTCCTCTCGCGCCTGCTGGCCCGGCTTACAGCACAGCGCTCTTCAGCTCAATGCGCTCCATCTCGGCGATGTCAGGCCCTGCAATTGCCAGCTCCGGGACAGCAACCACGCCAGCCAGATCCCATGGCGCCATCACCCACCGGCCTCAGGGAAACGCTCCCTCCGATATTGTCCAAAAGGCTGTTGAGCGGCATGACAAACAGCCGTTGAATCACGTGGACTGGAGAGACAACGGACTCTGTGATCAGACAGAGGGCAATCACTGCTCGCAGGCGAAGGAGTGAGGCCGGCGACCATTCAACGCTGCGCCTGTCATCGAGAGGCGACGACGATCCAGGTCGATGGCAAGGCGCCTCGACAGATCATTCTCCGATCGCCAGCGGGTCGGCATGCAGCCGTGGCGGATGCCTGGGATGACCAGGCGCCAGCTGCTCGCGGAGACAAGCCCCCCATCGATTCATCCTGTCGCTCAACCGGGCCATCGTCCGGGCCAGCATCACGCCGAGAACCGCCGCCGGCATCGTGAACTGCTGGCGGAGTTTGATCCGGCACGGATGCCAGCTGGGTGTCGCCAGGGGCCAGGCGCAATGCAGAGGGGAGTCGCCCTGGGCAGATGGGGAAAGGAGCCGATCGCCCGATCGGACCCAACAGCTCACGGCTGGAGTTCGATCTCTCCGGGCCGCCAGGTCTTGTTGAACCAAGGCTCGAGCGGGCCGTAGAGACGCAGGATCAGAAACCAGGTCTGCCCGGGGATGGTCTGGATCCAGTTGGACTCCTTGCCCAGGGGCGCCCTGGGGCCGAAATAGACCTCAACAGAGCCGTCGGCATTCATCTGCACATCCTTGTCCTGGCTGCTGACGCTTGGGAACCGCTGGTTTGACTGCTGCATGGAGCGGGTCTGTGTGTTGTAAACGATGACCGACCAAAAGGTCTTGGCCGGCACGTTGGGCGGCAGGCGCAGCCTGTAGTTCTTGGCGCCGTCCAGCGGGCGATTGTTCGAATCCAATGCGGCCCACGGATAGGTCGAACCCTCACCGACGATCGTCGTGTCCATCGCAGGGGTGACCCCGGTGGCGAGGAAGAAGAAGAACGCCGCCGCATCGAGGTTGGCGACGCCAGGCTTCCACTCAAACTTGTAGCCACCGAAGAAGGCGTACCGCCAGTTGGCATCATCGAAGATGTACCCTGCTCGGTCGCGCATCCGGTAGCCGATGGCGCGAGCCGTGGCATCAGCCACCAGCGCGGCCTCAGCCAGGATCGTCTTCATCCGCGCATCTGGCGCGAAGGGTTTTCCCTTCTGGATGCCGATCGAAGCCCACATCCCAAGCGTGGTCGGATCGACGACATCGGTCGGCTCTTCCTGGACGACCCGGTTGAGCATCTCCCAGAACGCATACCCAGAGGGGCCAACCATGTTGAACGGCCTGCCGGACAGGTTGACGAAGGTGAGCTTCGGCGGGTTGGCCGCCTGTCTCAGGGGATAGATCTTCGTGAGCGCCTTGACCTGCGCGACCCCGGGCCTGGGATCGCCGTCGACCAGGAAACTGCGCCACGCCACCCAGACGCTGAACGTCGACGGACAAATGACGAAGTAGCCCTCCGGCACCTCGCCCTTGTAACCCGGCGGCAGCAGCAGGTACTTGCCGCCACGACCCCGGTCCTCCCCGGTGATGCCGACGTCTCCCGACCAGCGATACCACATGTCGTTGACCAGGCCCAGGACCTTGGGCGGCACCTCGAGCACCAGCGGCCCCTGCCTGAGGTCCAGCCAGAACCAGGTGTAGGGGGTGTTGTTGTTGGCGGTGAGTTCAACGGTGCGCGAGTCGACCATCTGTTCCCAGATCGGCACGGTGCGGTTGGCCGCTCCCAGCGACAGCACCGCCTGGCGGTTGGCCACCTGGTTCACCGGCGGCAGGCCGAGCAGATACGCCTGAACAGCGCGCTGAAAGTCGAGGTTATCGAGCAGCGTGTTCGTGCTGGCCGGGTCGGGGACACCACCGTCGAAGCGCAGGGTCCCCAGGCGCGTCTGCAGGGTGGGCGTGATGGCAATGCCAGGCGGCATTGGGGTCGAATAGTGAGAGCTTGGATCGGCCGGGGCTCCACTCAGCACTTGCGCATGAGTCATCCCGGGCGTGATGGCGAACGCCAGCAAGGCGACGGCGAACAGGGATCGACAACGGCTCCTTCCTTCAGCCAGCTTCGGTCGAGCGAAGGGGGCCAAAGAGGTGTTTCGAGCCTCCGGGACGGGAGCGGCCCAACGCCTGACTGGCCAGTTCCGTAGACCACACCCAGCAGCGGGCTCGTTGCCTCGAATCAGCGGGAACACCTCGCGGGTCACCGCCTGAAGATCCTCTGGCTGCATCGGCGTCCCTGGCAGGCCTTCACGTCTTAGCTGTGATGCATGGGTCCGATGAGCACCTGGCCAGCATGGCCAGAGCGCCCCGGCAGCGACTGCCACGCCTCATGCAGCATCCACGCTGCAGGCCGTGTGAGCCCAGCCATCCTTCGATCGCCGCAGGCGGCGACAACCTCCTCGCGCGGCAACGTCGCGCAGCCATGTCGCACGACCACGCTGGTGTCGTCCCTGCATCTGAGCCAGGCTTCAGCCGGCGTGGGGTCGCCCCAGCACCTCCCGGGCCATCGCCAGGGCGCCGCTGGTGGCATCACCAGCCGGGTCGGCCAGCACCGCTGCCGGCAGCTGGCTGGCCAGCTCCTCGGCGAACAGCTGTCGGAAGGTGTGCAGATGGGTGATCGCTCCCCCCAGGGTCGCCAGCGGCGGTGCCTCCACCTGCAGGGCGCTGGCCACGCCGGCCACGGAGCGCACCAAGGCCGCGGCGTTGCCGCGCAGCACACCGAGGGCCAGAGCATCGCCCTGGGCAGCCAGCTCCTCCACCAGCGGCGCCAGCGCCGCCAGCCCCGCCGGCACGAAGCCCGCCTGCACCACCCGCGCCTTGATCGCCTGCGGCGCCCCGGGATCGGCCGGGTCCAGCTCCAGCGCCTGCCACAGCCTCTCCAGCAACGGGCCCCGAGCCAGCCGACCATCCGCCATCTGCAGGCTGATCGCCAGGCCATCGCGGCCGATGTCGAACGCCGAGCCAGCCCCGTCGAGCATCCAGCCCCAGCCGGCGCAGCGGTGCTCGCGCCCCTGTCCATCGCGGCCGACGGCGATCGTGCCGGTGCCGCTGATCACCACGATGCCGGGCCCATCGGGAAAGGCACCACGCAGGGCCGTGCGCTCATCACCGACCACCCACAGCCGCTGGGAGGGCAGCGCCAGGGCCTCAGCGGCCAGCGCCAGCCCCTGGCGCTGCACCTCCGTGCCGATCTCGATGCCGCTGGCACCGACCGCGGCCGCAGCCAGACGACCGTCCAGCCGAGCGGGCGTCCCATCGGCGCCGGGCGGTGTCGGCCGGGCGGCCAGGACCGGATCGGGAATGGCCACCTCCGTGGCGCCCAGCGGATCCACCGACAGGGAAGCCGCAGGCCGTGGCCGCTGAAGCGAAGGGTCGGCGCCAGCATCAAGCAGCCCAAGCGCCGCCGCCAGGCTGAGGCGCAGCGCCGCCTGGAAACGCTGCGGGCCCTCCGCTGCCGCCAGGTGGCTCACGCCGGGCCCCTGGCCCTCCGCCAGCACCCGGCCGCTGCCGGCCTCGGCCAGGCGGCAGCTGGTGTGGGTCTGGCCAGCGTCAAAGCCGGCGATCAACCGGGCTTGAAGATCAGCCATCCGCGGCAGCGGCGCTGCTCTCGTCGGCGCCACGACGGCTAGCGCCGACCCCGTTGAGCGAGGCCGCCAGGGTGGCCAGCGAGAAGAAGGCCGTCAGCTGCACCTCAGGGCGGAAGAAGATCGTGTCCGTGAGGCCCTGGATCGCCAGGGCCACGAACACCGCCACCGCCGCCAGGCTGGGCAGCACCAGCGGGCCATGGCTGCGCCACTGCGCCACACCGCTGCGCACCGCCGTGAGGAACAGACCGACGCCGGCCAGCAGTCCCGGAATGCCCGCCTCCACCGTCCACTCCAGCGGGATCGAATAGGCGCTCAGGGCGTTGAACTTGGGCTGCTGATACAGCGGATAGATCAGGTTGAAGGCGCTGTTGCCGGGGCCGATGCCGATCCAGGGGCGGTCCTGGATCATCTCCAGCACCGCCGTCCAGACGTTCATGCGGAAGTTGTTGGAGCTGTCCTCGCGGCCGGCCACCAGGCTCATCACCCGCACGCGCAGGGGCTCCACCTGGGTGACGAGCACCACCAGCAGCACCACGCCGCCCAGGGCCACCAGCACCGGCAGTGTGCGCCGCCAGAACGGCGGCCAGTGGCGGATCGCCCGCCAGATCAGCAGCAGCGCCAGCGTGCCCAGGCCGGCCACCATCCCCATCCAGGCACCGCGGCTGTAGGTGAGCACCAGAGCCACCACGCCCAGCACCAGCGACAGCAACGCGAACAGCCGCTGGGGACGCCCCTGCCAGCGCAGCAGCGCCACCACGGCCAGCGGCAGGATCGGCAGCAGGTACCCCCCCAGCAGGTTGGGGTTGTCGAGCGTGCTGTAGATGCGCACCGTGCCCTCGGCCACGGAGTTGCTGTCGGACCAGCGCGCCAGGGCCCCCGGTCCGGCGTAGAGCTGCCGGATGCCGATCACGCTGGTGATCAGTTCCCCCGCCAGCAGGGCTGCCGTGATCCGATCCCACCACTGGGGAGCCGCGGCCAGCAGCTGGCGCATCAGCGCGTAGACCCCCAGGTAGCTCACCAGCTTGAGCAGGCCCTTGAAGGCCGCCAGCGGCACCGGCGAGAAGCCGGTGGCCAGCACCGCCACGCCCAGCACCAGCAGCAGCCAGCCATTGATCACGCCGATCCGGCCGGGCGGCGTGCGCAGCGCCCACAGCAGCCACAGCAGGCCGCTGGCCACGATCAACAGGGTCAGGCCGGCACGGGTGACCAGCGGCAACGAGGCCATCAGGGCCAGCAGCACGATGCCGGCGAGCTGAGGCAGATGCTCCGCCAGCCAGCCGCCGTGCCAGGCGGCCAGCAGCCCCTGCCAGCGCAGCAGCAGGGGCGGTCGGGCAGGGAGGGAGGACGACATGAAGGGAGGGAGCGATCCGCCCGGGCCCCGCGTCGGGGCCGGCTGCGGAGGAAGGAGCGCCGGCAGCGGCAGATCGCCCGGATGGGCGGTCTGCCGGATTATCGGTGCCGCGGGCGTTTCGCTCCAGGGGACGTCACGACGGCAACAGCCCTGGCGCCGCAGCCACGGCGGTGCTGTAGCTCCCCAACGGGCTGCGGGGCACTGCCCGGGCCCGCGGATGAGCCGAGGCCACGGCCAGGCAGGAGCGCGCCGGGGTCAGCGGGTCGCGCTCGGGTCGCCGTCCGCCGGGTCCGCTGCCGGCGTCTGCTCGAGCTGACACAGGGCCTGCTCCAGCGCCTGCACGGACGGCAGCGCCGCGGCGTTGCGGCGGTAGAGCACGCGGAAGACGGGCAGCCCCTGATCGAGCACGTAGCTCTCACGCTCGGTGGGCACCGGCAGGGGATTGCCCTGGCGCCAGGGACGCGCGTCGCCGTCTGGGCGCTCGAAGCAACCGCTGAGCTCCACCAGCTGCACCATCGGCTCGATCACCGCCGGCACGTCGCTCTGCAGGAACAGCTCACGACCGGGCCGCAGGGCCTCGGCCAGGCTGAGGAGCAGCGGCGGCTGCAGCACCCGCCGCTTGTGGTGCTTCTTCTTGAACCAGGGGTCAGGGAACTGGATCGACACCAGCTCCAGCAGGCCTGGCGGCAGCGCCGCGAGCCAGGTCTGCAGGCTGACGTTGGCGTTGCAGAACAGGTAGTGCAGATTGGCGAGCCCCTCGGCGCGGCGGTCGGCCTCGGCGGCCTCCACCAGCGGCCGGCGGATCTCCACGCCCAGGTGGTTGCTCAGGGGCCGCTGCCGGGCCAGCTCCAGCAGGCAGCGGCCCCGGGCGCAGCCGATGTCCAGGTGCAGCGGCCGTGCCGGATCGTCGAACAGCTCGGCAGGCGGCGGCAGCGGCCGCGGCAGCTGGTGATAACGACTGAGCGGATTGACGTGCTGACGCACCATCGGGGGGCGGGAACTCGGAGCGGGAACGGGACACCGGGCGCGGCAGGGGGCGGCTGCCGCCGGATCGGCCGCGCCGCGGCGGTGCCGGATCAGGAGCCGGCGGCAGAGGCCGCGGTCAGCGGTGCGGCGGCGGGGACCAGAAAGCCCCAGCTGGCGGTGTAGCCATGCAGGTGGGTGGTGCCGCCCACCGGGCCGATTTCACCGTTGCAGAACACGCCGCTGATCGGCACCGCGGCGAAGGCCTCACGGCAGAGGCTGACATCGCCGTCGGGGCCGCCGTAGAGACCCTCGCCGCGGCCCAGGCAGGCGAACAGCAGGGCCGCGAGCGGCGGCTCATCCAGGCGCTGGGCCAGGGCGCCGAGCAGCTGGCGGGCCTCCAGCCGCGACGCGTCTCCGTCGCGCAGCTGGAACTGCACCTTCTGCCCGACCCGCATCCGCTCGGCCACGGCCACCGCGCCATTGCGCGGATCGACGCCGATGAGGTTGCGCACCAGAAAGGCCGACGGTTCCTGACTGAGGCTGGCCAGGCTGAAATCGCTGCGCCCTACCCCCAGAAACAGCGAGTTGCGCACCTGCTCGCGCTCACTGGGGCTGAGGTCGACCAGGATCGCCTGCAACGCCGCCACGGGGCTGCGGCGGCGCTGGCCGTCGCTGACCTCCAGCACCACGTTGCGCTGGGCCTGCTCCACCTCCAGCACCGGGCCGATCGGGCGGCAACCCTGGGCCAGCACCGGCTCGATCCGCCAGGCGCCGCCGATCAGGCAGCCCACGGCACCGTCGCAGACACCCTCGCCGAACAGCAGCGAGCCGTGGCTGGCGCTGTGGGGACAGGCGATGCCGCCCACCTTGGGAACGCCGGCGTAGGCGTAGTCGAGGCCGCTGATCAGGTCGTTGATGCCTGCGGCGGTCGGATCGACGAACAGCAGCAGCGACTGGCCCGGCGCCGGGGACGCCCCCAGCTGCTGGATCCAGGGTTCGGCGGGACCGTCGAGATCGGGGAGTTCGGTGGTGTCGATCTGGAACGGATGAAGCTCGGCCCCCGGCAGACGCAGCAACGTCACGGCCAGGGCCGGCTCCTGTTCCAGCTCATGGGGCGTGCCATCGGGCTCGGTGCCGGCCACCCCGCCGCCGAGGCAACCCAGCCAGTGCTCAGCGCGCAGCTTCTGGCGCAGCAGGGGCAGCAGCCGCTGCAGGTCGCTGGCGAAGCTGGCCGAGGCGAACACCAGGGCCAAATCGGCCGAGCCGCAGCCTGCCAGCTGGCGGGCAATGGTCTGGACGGCCTCTTCCAGGGAGATCTCGCGGGCCAGGGCGGTGCGGCACCAGGCCTGTGCGGCGCCGGGCCGTTCACGACGCGCCAGCCAGGGGAAGGAAGGAAAGGCTGCCATGGGCGGACCCTATCGCCCGGAGGGTGTACGGATAATGGCGCCTTCCCGAACCGCCGTCCGTGCCGGATCTGCTCTATCGCTCCCTGGTCTGGCTGGATGTGCGCCTGGGGGTGCTGTTCGCGGTCGCGCTGCCGCTGGTGCTGCTGATCTGGGCGGCGAGACAGCGGGAACCGGCGCTGCTGCGATTGCTCTCGCTGTACTGGAAGGCCGCCAGCCTGATGCTGATCGCCCTGCTGCTGCTGGTCGACAGCCGGCCGATCGGCTATCCGCTGCTGGTCATCGCCCCACTGCTCAGCCTGGCGACCCTGTGGTTCTGGGTGGATCTCAACGAGGAGCTGGCCGACATGCCCCCCTGGCGGGCCCTGCCGCTGACGGTGCGGATCTGGCGCTGGAGCCTGACGTTGGTGTCGCTGCTGACCAGCGGCTTCGCGCTGACGGCCTTGCCCTGCCTGCGGGGTGCCGCCTCGGTCGCCTGTCGCGGCTGGCTGGAGGCCCCCCAGACGCTGAATGCCTCGCTGGATCGCGTCTTCGACTTCATCTTCGGGGCCAACTGGACGCCGGCCGTCGCGGCGTTCGTGGGCTACGTGGCCCTGGTCGCCTACGTGGTGGGCCTGCTGCAGTGGCTGCTGGTGCGCCTGCCCCGCCAGGGACGGGTGGCAGGAGGCTTCTGATGGCGGCGGCTCGCTGAGCAGCCAAAACCAGCGCCAGGCCCGCGGAGGTCGCTCTGCCGGCCGGCCGGTCCGGGATTGGCGGACACCGCCGTCCTGGCGGTTGCGAGACGCTCCTGCAGGCCGCGACTGCCTACGGTCGCTCGAATCCGCCTGCCCGCCGCGGCCATGGATCCGCATCCCGTCAGCCCCAAGGCCCCAGCCAGCATCGCCGCGCTGCTGCTGGAGCTCGAGGAGCGCAGCCGCGTCCGCCCCGACCGGGTGCTGCGGCTACGGGGAACCCTGCCGGCGGAGGACGCCGCAGCGGCCGAGGAGCCATTCGAGCTGCTGATCTTCCGCGGCTTCTCCAGCCTCACCACCCATCCGACGGCCTTCGACCCGGACCGGCCCGCCCTGCCGGAAGGCAGCCGCATCACCAGCGCCGAGCTTCTGCAAGGTCCGCTGAACCCGGATGCCGAAATCCTGGTGGCAGGTCCAGGGACGGTGACGGCCTTTCTCGAGAGCGGCGCCTGGTTGTGACGGGACCCGCCGCAAGCGCGGCGGGAGCGGGAGGCGCCAGCGCAGGATGCTGTCCCAGGTCGGCCGGGCTGCTTGCAACTGGAGCGCAGCAACGCAGCTCCCAGCCGCCAGGGTGCCCCGCCCGGTGCGTGCTCTGAGCCGCCGCACGCCCGGGATGCGCCCATTCCTGCGGCGCTGCAGCCGCTGCAGCCCGGCGACTGCCTCCGCCCTGGGAGCCGACCCGGGTGCTGATCAGGCCAGGCTGGTCAGCGGCCAGAGCCAACTGGATCGAGGGCTGACGCCAGCAGGGCGCCATGACGGGTCCGCCCCGACCTGCCAGTCACCAGACAATGGCCCCGAGCCCTGGCTGAACCGTCAGAGGCAGCGGAGCGGGCTACCGCGCCGCAGCGCGTCCCTGGCGCCCGCCCTGGCTCAGGCCCCCTGACGCTGCAGGATCTCGCGGCAGCGACCGCAGATGCGGCCAGCCTCGCCGCTGGCGAGCTGATGCTCCGCCACATCGCGCTCGTAATGCCAGCAGCGCTCACACTTGTCGCCGGCGGCGCGGGCGACGCGCACCGTGAGCCCCGCCTCGCTGGCCTCCGCCAGCACCGCCAGCGGCTGCTCAGCACCGATGCGCAGCTCCGACACCAGCAACCAATCGGCGAGGTTGTCCACCTCGGGATGGGGACTGGCGGCCAGCACCTGCTGCAGCTGCTCCAGAGACACACCGCCCTCGGCGGCCTCGGCCACGGGCTGCAGCTGCACCTGGGCCTCCAGTGAGGCCCCCAGGCTGCCGGCGGTTCGGGCGCTCTCCAGCAGCCGGTTGACCAGTGGGCGCAGACCGTCGCGCACCTCACGCAGGGCGGCGCTCTCCTGCTCGCTGATCGCCTGACGCCACGACTGAGGCGCGGTCGGCCAGCCGCGCTCGAACACCGAGGCCTCGGCCACTGGATAGGGAAGGTTCTGCCAGATGTCCTCGGCCATGTGGCACAGCACCGGCGCGATCAGGCCCGCCAGCCGCTCCACCACCAGCGCCAGAACCGTCTGACAGCTGCGGCGGCGGAAGTCGGCGGGACCGCTGACATACAGCCGGTCCTTGGCGATGTCGAGGTAGAAGTTCGACAGATCGACGACGCAGAAGT